>JAJRYZ010000166.1 GCA_024275515.1 Spirochaetota bacterium | reverse complement strand
TCGGGAGAAGAGGCGTGATCGAAACGACGCCGTCCGAATCGATTCGAATCTTCGCCTCGGGAAGCTCGATCGATGGCGCCGCGTACCGCATCCTCCAGCGCGAAAACGCCCGGGCCGCTTCGTAGATCCTTCCGAGGTCGCCCGAGCGAAGACGACGGTCGGCCTCGACGTAGGTGAGTCGTTCCACTCGTATCCACGACGGAGTGACTTCCTCGAGCACGACGTCCCCCGTGGCCACTACGCCGAAACGAAACGAGATTGCCCGACTGCGCTCGGCGGCGCCGAGCGAATATCGCGCGATGAGCCGTTCGGGAAAAATATGCGCGACTTTTTCGGGTGCGTGCAACGAGGCGCCGCGGCTCCTCGCCTCTCGGTCGATGTCTCCGTCGGGAGCAACGGCCGAGGCCGGGTCGGCGATGTGGACCCACAACGCATCGCCGTCCATACCGACCGCGTCGTCGGCGGCGACGGTATCTTCGTCGTCTATCGCAAAACTCCGCATCGTCGTTAGGTCGCGTCGCCCGGCGTCGTCTTCTTCGAATACGACTTCGCCCGGCGAACGCGACGGCACTCCGAGTCGCGCCGGATAAGGATTGTCGAGCAGGCTCCACACGCCGAGTCGCAGCAACAGCTCATGTGCACGTTCGGGCGTCTCTCGCAGCCCGAGCTCGCGCATCGTTTTGGAGCCCTGCGCCGCGCCTCGCGCCAGCGCCTCTACGTCTCCAAGAAAACCGCGGTCGGCGGAGGTAATCGCACCGCCCCGCAGTCGTTCGACGAATCCGCGTCGTCTCTCCGCGACTTCTCTCCTTTGTCGCCGCTCGGTCTCGAATCGTTCGACGGTCGCCTCGTCGAAGGCGCGGATGGTTCGCGGATTCCCCTCGAAACGGGTCCCGCCACGGACGAAACGCCACGCCGCCCATGCGCCGGCGGGCGTGTATTCGCCGTACGCCAGCTCGCACAACTCCTTAAGAGAGCATTCGGTGCCGGCGAGAATCTGCCAGGCCGTTTCGATATCTCCGTCCGGGTCTCCAAGCCCGCCCGGATCGTGTACGGGTCCCGGGTGAATCTCGGTCACGTCTTTTTCCCGCACCTTACGTTCGGCGCCCGAAGCCGACCTGATCGTGAGCTTCTCGCCCGCAGAGGTAACGACGTGTGGTTCACGTTTGTAGTCGACAAGCGCGCCGGACCTCGTCATCTTCGGCCTATACGCGCCATTCCGGCACAACCGCCGCGCCCGTTTCGGCGCTTTGTTTGATGCACGATATCAATTCGTCCACGTCGTAGCCGGTCGCGGAACTCTGCGGCGGCGAACCGCCGCCTTCAACCGCCTCGCAAAACCGGCCGATGGCACGAACGAACGGGGATTCGGGTGGATATCGGTATTCGGTCTCGCGCGCCGACGCGTTGTCGTAGTACTTCAGCACCGACGCCTTCGTGTCGACGTCGTTCCACGAGGAGCTGAGAATCTCGATTCTTCCTTTTGTTCCCAGCAGCTCGACCCGCTCATCCCATCCGTCGCGGAGAAAGCCGATACGCTGCAGCGGATGGGCGAGCGCCTCGAAATGAGCGATTCCCCGCTCGGTTTCGCAAAGCGCGGACGCCTGTACGTCGAAATCCCCGCCGGGGGGAGTGTGCATCGTCGCGAAAAGCCTGTGCGGACGACCGAGAAAATGTCCGATGAGATCGAGAATGTGACTTCCGCCGCAGACGAGAATCCCGCCGCCGTATCTTCGCACCACCTCCGACGGGCCGTCCTCGACGGCGGCAAAGAATCCTTCATCCGGAACGCCAGCCCACAAATCCCCCCAACACTGAAAAGCCCGGACGGAGGTCGACACGACACTCCCGATCGCCCCCGATTCCACCAGACGTTTCGCCTCTTCCACCGCCGGAATGTAACGCTTCATATACGAAGTGAACAGCGCGACCCGCGCGTCTCGGGCGGCGACGACAATCTCCGCCGAGTCCGTCGGATTCTCGGTCAACGTTTTTTCGCAGATCACCGACTTGCCTCGTCCGATCGCATCGAGTGCGACGACTTTGTGAACACGCGAAATCGCGGTGACGTCGATGAGATCGACGTCCGCGTCCGCGGTAACGTCGTGGAAGTCGTCGGTATACCGTGCGCCGTAACGTGCCCGCCAGGGCTCGGCGGCCGCTTCATCCAGATCGCACACCCAGCGGATCTGCGCGCCTGCACGTTCGAGTCCCGGGAAATGAAAACGCGATATGCCACCGCAACCGATTACGCCGACCCGCAAGGCCATTGCACACCTCCCCGTATCGCTCGCTCTCCGCTGCGACGATATACGTCCGATCCTTCAGGAAACATGCGGGCATTATAGGTACCTCGCGCGCGAATCGCAACTCTCATCAAAGCTCTTCCCCATCGCCCGACGCTGCCGGTCCGCGCATCACCTTTCCGGCGCTTCCGGCGAGGCGGCGCCGAATCGGCACAAAAGCGCGCCCCCCACGACGAGGAGCGCCGCCGTCCACAGCTCACCCCCCGGGGTGACCGACAGAACGGCCGAACTTAGCGCGGTGGACAACAACGGCGTTGCATATGACAGCGAGCCGATAAGCACCAGCCGACCGCGACGCACCGCGTAGTCCCAGAGAGTGTAGGCGAGAAGCGATGGAACGAGCGCCATGTATCCGATCATGAGCAAGGTTTGACGATCGACGTGTCGGACACTCACACGCAGACCGGCCGCTTTCGCGACGGCCAGGAGCGCGACGCCGGTCGCCAGAAGAAAAAACGAGACGCCCCCGCCCTCGCCGTCCGACGCATACGCTTTGCTGAGATTCGAATAGAGCCCCCACGCAACGGCGGCTCCGACGCCGCACAGGTAAGGTCCCGGCGGGGCCGAACCGAAAACCCGCCCGAAGGCGACCCTCCACGGCTCGCCGGCGCCTCCCACCATCGCGACCCATCCGCCTGCAATTCCTGCGCAGATGCCGGCGACGAGCGGTAGAGGGCGAGTCGTGCGCCTCTCCCGGACGACCGCGAACACGATGATCAGCGCGGGCCAGAGATAGTTGAGCAGTCCCACTCCGATCACCTGTCTCGCGTCGATCGAGTAACCGACCCCCACATAGAGCAGCACCGAATAGAGCACGAAAAGCGGACCGCAGACGAAGAGGTATCGCCGCGGGAGACGCGTGAGAGCCTTCCTGCGGGCGGGGGACGCGAGCGCTGCGGCGACGCCGAGTAGACCGGCGAGAAGGAAAACCAGCGCCGCGCCCTGAACGGCGCCCAGCCGTTCGGAGATGCGTCTGGCCACGCCGACGGTCGAGCTCCAGAATAGGATGGCCGTGATACCGGCCGCAGTCGGCGCGCCCGTTCGGCGGAGGTGTGCCGGCGTCCGCTGCATCCCGGCGGTCATCGACGGATTTCGATGATCCGTCTGCTGCGGAGCGCGGCAAACAGCTCGTCGACATCGTAGTAGCGGTTTCGTCCGAACATGCTCCGCCCGTCTCCGTACCTTCGCGAATTGGTGATCCAGTCGCTCGGAATGGGATCATAGACGACGAAGTACTCACGATCGAGGCTGTATCCCTTTATCAGCAGATAGTGGCCGCCCGAGTCGACGTAGTACTGACCGAACAGGTTCCGCGAAGCCTCCTCGGTAAACGAAATACCCGCCATGTCGTATACGACGCCGACGAGACTTCCCCGGTCGAGAAGATCGAATATGACGTCCGGCGACTCGATCGAGTGCAGCCGGCTTGTGACTCCGTGTTCGTCGAGAACCGACTTGAGTTCGTTCATGCTTACCGCCCCGGCGCCTTTCCATCCGATCAGAGACCGCACCGACGCGACCGGAACATCTCTTCCGAGCGCCCATGCAATACCCATCGAGACGATCGACGGTCCGCAGTTCGACGTCGTGCGCGTTCGAAATTGAGTGTAGTACCAATCGCGATCGACGCGATCGACGTGCATCGACGGAACCGGGCTGACGAACACGTTGGTTTCGTACGTCTCGGCGCCGGAGCGGCTTGTCACGAGAAAAAACCCCCCCGTCTCGGCACGAACGACCGATGCTCCTCCCGCCTCGCCGAGAAGCGACATCGTGGAGTCGGCCGAATCGTCGCCTCGAACGTCGACGACGGTCCCGGGAACCGCGAACAACGATCCGGTATGCGGTAGAGAGAGATAGATCACTTCTCCGGCGACAAACTCCCCGATCGGGACGGCGTCGATCACGCGTCGCGCCGAAGAGAGCACCGAGCCGCCCAAAGACGCGACGACGCCGATCGAGCGACGGCCGGGCCGGTCGAATGCGACGAACACCTCCCGGCCGCTCCCGGCGGGCGATCCGTCGACGCTCCATTCGAGGTGGACGAGCTCGAACATGCTCGGCGGCTCGTTCCCGTCCTCGCCCGACCCGCCGACCGGTCCTGCGCGCATCGGTGTGATTTGTTCGCGTTCTTCAAGATGGACGCGATAGATCGTCGAGAATCCGTCGAACGCCGACTCGACCGCGATGTGCAGCTCGAGTGCGCCCGTCTCGAAGGCGCGCGCGATCTCGACGTGGTAGGGATCGACCCGACTCGTGCAGCCGGCGACGAGGAGAGTCATGAGGAAAATGGTCGGCGCGACCGCGCGCTCCTGAAGACGGTGCATATCGTTCGGTCATAGTATGAAACCGCCGCCGGCATCGTCAACTCGTTTCAGAGCGTGGTGACGAATCTCTTGTCTTCCGGTAGACTGCGTTATCAACGTCGGTTCGTGCGAGCCGCCGAGGAGGAGCACGATGAAAAAAGGAGTATGGGCGCTGCTGGTCGGATTGGCTGTGGCGTTGCCGCTCCGGTCGGAAACGTTCGATCCCGATTACCTGAACTTGGTGACGTTCAAGAACAGCACCGGCGCCACGATAGAGTTTATCTTCCTTTCCCCGGGCGACAGCGACTATTGGGGACCCGAGATTCTCGGCTCCGAGCGGGTGCTTGAGTCGGGCGCGTCGCTCGGATTCTGGATTCTCTACCCGGACGAATGCAACGATTTCGACGTCCTGGCCATCGACGAGAACGGGAAGGCGGCGATCATCTACGACTACACCGTCTGCGACGGCCGGAAGGAAGAGATCGAAATCGTTCGCAAGGACATGCGAGACGATACGCCCGATTTCGACTTCGTAACCGTCTACATTCGGAATGAGACGATCGACGTCTGGTACATATTCATCTCCCCGTCCGACTCGAATATGTGGGGGGTGGACTACCTCGACGAGTCCACCGTTCTCTCGACCAACAAATCGGTCGGGTTCTTGTTTCCCGCCGGATCGGACGCGATCACCTACGATCTGCTCGCGGTCGACGAAGACATGGACACCTACCGGTTCAGTTTCGAGGTGGACAGCTCTTCGGACGACAGCGTATTCGCGATCGAAGTGTCCGACCTCGAATAGCGCCGACGCGTCGATTCGTGACGAGTTTGTCGCCACAGAGGGTTCTGCAGACGCTTTTCGAGGTGGTCGTCGACCTGATAGACCCGACGGATCGAAAGGTGCGGAAGCGCTCGACATCGCCGCCTCGGCGGAATAGAATCGAAATATGAAACAATCGATGCGTAGTGGTTTGTTCGTTGCGGGGTTCGTGTGGTTTCTTGGATCGTGTACGATTATTCCCACTATCAGCCGGACCCCTCTGCTCGACCGTATTCGCAGCGACACACTCTCGGTCTCGCTCGGCGTCGAGTTGCCTCTCGGAGAATCGAACGATGTTTTCCCCGATCCGATCTATGAGTACGTAAGCTACGCTCCCACCGAGTGGCTCGAATTCGGCCTCGCCGGTCACTGGGGAATCGCACTCCCGACGATCGAGACCAAGGTCGATCTTCTCAGCGCTTTCGGTGTCGACACGCCATGGTCCCTTCTGCTGAACGCCGGGGTGGGGACGCTCCTCAACGCCGATATTCGGGGGATATTGGTTCACGGCGGCCTCGCCGGAAACAGGTCCTTCTCCGATCGATTCGAAGTCTACGGCGGGATCGGATCGAGCTCGTTGTCCCAGATTCCGATTATCCAGCTCGGCGCCGCGATCACTCCGCTCCGTTGGCTCTCCGTTTCGGGCAACCTCAAAATCGCAATCAACACCCGGCAAGACCGCTCGGATTCGAATCCCGTCGCGTTTATGTTCTCCCTCTCACCTTCGCTTGTGTTCGACTTATGAGGGCTCGCGGTTTTGTCGGTCCGACGCCGATTCCCTTCTCGCCGCTTCGATACTAGTCAGCCGACGATCCCGGCCCGCGCGAGATCGTCAAAACCCGCTATGGTGACCGGCGGAACAAAAAATACCGGACCACCCGTGTAAGGTATCCGGCATTTATTTATGAAGTACCGATGTGATGGAATGGGCGACACGGGATTCGAACCTGTGACCCCTTGCGTGTCGAGCAAGTGCTCTAACCAACTGAGCTAGCCGCCCGTCGCACTCATCTTCGATGAATACCGTGAACACATACTATGAACCGGCGACATTGTCAACCGGCCGGCGGAGGGTCCGCAGGCTCTCTTCGAACAGCATCCCGGCGTCCAGGACCGCACGGCGCCCCCCGCCGTCGTCGATGTGGAGAGCGACCCGTCGGGTGACAACATTCTTTAAGTCAAGGTGAGGCAGTGTCCGATACAAGAAACAGGGGCACTCCGCGTTACTCCCGGGCCTCGATTTGAGATGTAACGTTGTGTGCGATAGCCTCTACAGTATACACTTTGAAGGGCGGCCGAAGATGAACCAGCGGATTATCCATCGATCCCCCGCAACGTGGGCGTTGACGTTTCTCGTGTTTTCGCTCGCGGGCCTTCCTGCGAACGCGGCAAACGTCAGCGTTCCCGTTCTTGAGCTTATTACGAGGGGGTACTTCGACAACAACGTGTTTTCCCTCGGCACGCGGGGCCGCTTCGAGTTTCTCATTTCCGGGGGATATAAATTCGGCGGGCAAATCTTGATGGATTTCGAAAGCGACGATCTCGAAAGCGACGCCGAGGGGGAATTCCTGGCCTTCAAGGGCGCAAATATCACCATGCGAAACCCGCTTGGGTTGCCGCTGGACCTGGTTTATTTTACGGGAGAAGGCGACACCTTCGGCGCCGGCGACCTGTTCCCCGGCTATTTCGGCTCCAAATCGATTTCGAGTCGTTTTCGCGGTTATCTCTACTTCCCCGAAAAAGATCAGGTTCGCTATTCAGGCATTCATACCGTCGGCGGTACCGGTGTCAAAATAAGCTCGAGCTTTCTGACCGATTGGAATTTCACCGCAGCCTATGTCTACCAGGACGCGTACCTCGGAACCGGCACCTATTCAGCCGACCTGTGGACGAGCATCAACACCGAACGTTTCAAGATGGAAGCATTCGTCGGCTCATCGTTCCCCGTGTCGACGTACGGGTACTGGAGGGCCGGACTGCTGCTGTTCTACGACACCGGACAAGGCGGTGAGTTTCTGACCCAAATCGGCGTTCCGAGATGGGATCCCGCCGTCGACCCGGTCCAGATCGATCTTTTTTATTTTCTCTTCGAACCGCGGGTCCGTTTCGGCATCTTTTCGATCATTCTCACGCTCTTTTGGCACCCGCAGTACTACCTGCAAGCCGAAACGGGAGAACTCGGCTCGGCAGACATCAATACGAAGTTCCAATTCGGGGAACCCGAACGGAGCCCGGCAAGTGGCGGTGTGGAGACACACCTGGCATTCTCTTCGACCGGAGACGACCAATTCAAGGCGGTGGCGGCGCCGTTTTTCAGCGTCGTCACGTCGGGAGTGATCTGGGACTTCAAGGTAAACACGAAGATATTTCCCTTTTCGCTTTCCGACCTTGTCGAAGTATTCGTCGGTGTCCGCGCCGAGTACTAGGGTCGTGTGAACGGTAACGAAACCAGCAGATCGAGGTGCTTTGATGAGAAGATACGTCGCGATGGTCGCGTGGCTTGTTGCGGCCGCCGCATCGACGGCAACGGGGCTTGAGGTCGGGTCGGAGTTCTACATCGGCAGTCTCGCATTCAGCGACGATCGAACCGCCGACGAGGTCGCCTTACCCCAGGTTTTTCCGTGGGGGGGAGGCGTCGTCGTCGACCAGCAGATAGACGACCAACTGAGCATAATAATCGACTTTCACTCGGATCCGACGCTCAACTACGTCTCCTACACACTTTTGGACTATCAGCAGCAGTTTTTCGCGATCACCCTCGGGCCTTTTTTCGGTTTTTTCAACTCACGCAACACGATCCTCAAGCCGGGAATATCGACGGCGGTCCGTGCCGATATTCCGGGAATCGCCTTCGTGTCGTTTCGCGCCGACTCGAGCATCGGAGGTCGACTCGTCCAGGCGGGAGACTACCTGCAGGAGCGGAGCGACGTGTCGGTCGGATTCTACGTTCGGAACGCTATCTGCTCGGTCAACCTGCTGACGAAGGGCTACATCTATCGAACCGCCGACGAAGAAATCGTGGACAACTATCTCGAGTATTCGTTCAAAACCGACCTCTATCAGAAGAACGTCCCGTATCGCGTCCTACTGAGCTTCGCCTATCAGGAACGCAGCAAATCGTTCATCGACGTGGTGACTCGTGATTCGGTCGTCCATCGACTCCGGTCGGTCGTGCTCGGCACGACACTCGCGATGCAGATGAGCGACTGGTTGTTGATCGAGCTCGGCCTGGATAGTTCGATCTTTTCGTTCGGCGACGCCGGAGACGAGCTCCTCGCTCTCCCGACATCGGGGATAGCTCAGTACCTTTTCAACGCGACTCTGGCGGTGCGCGTTCAGGTCGACGCGTTGGCCGAGCGAAGGCGGCGGTGAATATTTCGGTGGACCGGTCGCGCGTATGACGCACCGGGAGCGATTCCTTGCCGCTCTTGCGCGCGGCGAACCCGACCGTGTTCCGTACGCGGAGTTCGCGGTCGACCGCGCCTTCGCGAACCGGCTGCTCGGCCGACCGACCGGTGCGTCGCAACGGGTCGATCTCGAAACCCAGCCATACACCGTCGAAGAGACCCACGAAATCGCCGATGCCCTGGAAATGGACAATCTTCCGTTCGTGCTTCGCGCGCCGGTTTTCGCCGAGAAGAACGAAGGAAAGGACGGGCGACTCTTCTATGGAAACGGGTCGATCCGCGGCCGCGCCGATCTTTCGCGGGTCGCGCTCCCCGACCCGACCGACGAGCGACTCTACGAGCAGGCGCGCCGTTTCGCGACGCGAAAACGCGACCGGGCGGCCTGTTTCGTCACCCGGGCCGGAGTTTTCCCTGTCATTCTCAGTATGGGCATCGATGTTTTCAGTATCGCTCTCTACGACGACCGGGAGTTCGTCGACCTGATGCTCGCTCGCTATTTCGATTGGTCGATCGAGGTGGCCAAACGCGTGGGCGCGATGGGGTTCGACGCGTATGTCACCACCGATGATATGGCCTACAAAACCGCCCCCTATTTCGCTCCCGACCTTTTTCGCGAGGTGATCCTGCCGCACTACCGCCGGCTCGCCGAGCACGTCGGGCTCCCGTGGATCATCCACTCCGACGGAAACATCGTTCCGTTTCTCGACGACTTGGTGGAACTCGGCATCGCCGGCCTTCATCCTCTCGAAAACGGCGCGATCGATCTGCGCCGACTCAAAAAGAGGTACGGAGGCCGAATCTGTCTGCTCGGAAACATCGATCTTAACCTGTTGTCCCGCGGAAGCCCCGCCGAGGTTCGGCGGGAGGTCGCCCGGGTTCTCGGGATCCTCGCGCCGGGTGGAGGCTACGTGTGTACCTCAGGCAACAGCCTTGCCGCCTACCTGGAGCCCGCGAACGTGCTCGCCATGGTCGAGACCGTTCGGCGGCTCGGCGCCTATCCGTTCCGCATGCCGAAAGCCTAGCCTCCCGACGGAAGAAACATCACCACCGCGGTGACGGCGTAGACGATGTAGAGTGCGATAAGAACCATCACGCGGCGGCGAGTAAGCCGGCGACGGTGAAACGCGAGGAGAAACATAGTTCCCACGATGCCGATCATCCAGGGAAACATGAAATAGATCTCGCGCGTCGTCACCACGATCGGTCGGGCTACCGACGACCCGCCTACGATCCACAACAGATTGAGAATGTTGGCGCCCATGACGTCACCGAAGGCGAGATCCCCGTGGCCGCGCCTCGACGCGACGATACAGGTCGCGACCTCGGGAAGGCTCGTACCGATCGCGATGACCGTGAGGCCGATTATCGTTTCCGAGATGCCGAAGAACTCGGCTACGTTGACCGCGGACTCGACGAGGAACCGGCTCGAAACGATAACCACCGCGAGTCCTCCGCCGAACACCGCGAGGTGCTTTCCCAATGATCCTTCGGGAACGCGTTCCTCGACGTCGGCGACCGCCTCCCGTTCGAAGCTCCGGTTCCTGCGACGCCCTTCGGTCACGACGAGGTACGCCAAATGCGCGGCCAATCCGACCAACAGAATTCCACCCTCGAAGCGGTCGATCCGTCCGTCGAAGGCGAGAACAAACGTCAGCGCGGCGATCGAAAAGAAAGTGATGCCGACGCTTTTGTATACCGAACGTTCTATAGTGAATACGGTCCGAGAGAAAAGTACGCCCAGCGAAAGCGCCACCCCGACGTTGACGATTACCGATCCGACGGCATTGCCGAGCGCGATTTCCGAATGACCCTGGACCGCCGATATTATCGAAACGGTGAACTCGGGCATGGTAGTCCCGAAACTGACCAGGACGATGCCGATAATCACCTTGGGAACCTTGAGCTTGTACGCCACGCCGACCGACCCTCCCACGAGGTAGTCGGCTCCTTTGCTCAGCAGAAAAAAGGCGACGACCAGCACGCCGAAATTCACGAAGAGGTTCTCAGGTAGTATCACCATTGGTTGCCGTATTGTAACGATATCCGCCGCGCTGTACAGAGCGAAGGAACTCCGGCGCCGCCGGGGGCCTTTTCGGCGCCGACATCCGGCGCGGGAGCGCGGCGCGGCTCTTACGCTCCCAAGAGGCCGCGAAGGTAGGAGCAATCCGACCGAGCAAGCTCCTCGACGTCGCTTCCCGGCGCGTACTGGGCCGATATGCAGCAGGCGCCCGCGTACCTCCTTCGAACAAGCGCCGCAACAACCTCCGACCACGAAGCGATACCGTCGAGGGCCGCGCACGGCGTCGGGTGGAAACCGTCGTCGCCGCGTTCGTAACGGAAGTTCTTGAAATTCACCAGCGACAGATGTCGCCCACAGGTCGACAGCCCGTACTCCGGTTCTTCACCGCACACGGCGGCGTGTCCGCAATCCCAGACCACCGCTACACGCCGTGGATCGTAGTCGCCGATGGTCTCCATCACCTCGGTGGACCGGGCCAGGAATCTGCCGGAATGAATCTGTACGCCGATCGTCACGTGATAACGGTCGTAGAGTCCGACGAGTTCGTCGAGCCTGCGCCGAAACGCTTCTTTCGCCGCGAAATACCCGCGTGCAATGTCCACCGGAACCTGGATGCGAATCATGCCCACGCCTGCGTCGGCGCACCCGGCGAAAACGCGGTCGGTCGGTTCGGACGCGACGCTGTGCACCTCGATACCGCTCATCTCGAATCGGCGCACGGCCGCCGGGAGGTCACGCCGGACCGTATCGGGGGTGACCTGATACCCGTCTCTGACGGCCGGCTCGGCCGCGTCAAAGCCCATCGCCGCGAGCCGGTCCGCCAGGACGGCGATAGGCTCAAGCCTCCACGGTTTGGTGAATACGCCGACTCTATTACCCCTCGTCATGTCTCCTATTATACCCGCGGTCTCCTGGTGGTCGAGACTCCGCGGTAGGCAGCGACCACCGTCGGGCGCCTCCGATCGGACCGTCCCGCATCGAACATCGGTTTCATCGGAATCGGAACGGGCGAATCGGGCCAAAGAGGATTGAGATTGTCGCGAAAAGCCAATAGACTATCACCGTATGTCTCTGCTCTCACGCGCAGCCGCTATGTGTTCGCAAAGCTTCACGACTCATCGGCCGGCGGAGATTCCACACGACGTGGGCAAACTCTTCTCTACGGTGGAGGGCCTCTACCACATTCGCGACCTCGACACGCTTCTCGACCGAGTACTGTTTGAAGCGCGACGATTCGTCCGCGCGGACGCGGGGACGCTCTATCTCGAAGCAAAGGGTCGACTCTATTTCAACTACGTGCACAACGACACGCTTTTCCGCGGAGAAAACGCCGAGCGCCGTCACGTCTACGCACGTCAGAGCCTCCCGGTCGACCGTAAGTCGCTCGCCGGCTATGTCGCCGTCACGGGCGAACCTCTTCTTATCGACAACGTCTATGACATCCACAGCGACGTGTCGTACTCCTTCAACCCGGCCTACGATCAGAAAGCCCACTACCGCACCCGTTCCATGTTGATAGTTCCTCTTTTGACTCGCTCGCGGGTCACTCTCGGCGTCCTGCAGCTTATCAACGCCATCGGCCCGGACGGGACCCCGGTGCCGTTTTCGGGGCGCGATCGACTCTACATCATGCAGTTCGCGCAACATGCCGCCAACGCGATCGAGCGTGCAAAGCTCAACCGCGAGATGGTTCTCCGAATGGTGGAGCTTTCCGAGTTGCGCGATCCGTACGAAACAGGCCGGCACGCCAAACGCGTTGCTGCCTACTCGGCGGAGCTCTTTACGATTTGGTCGGAACGTCGATCGACTACCCGCGCACTTTTGAAATCGATCCGCGAAGCGCTTGTGCCGGCGGCAATGCTCCACGACGTCGGGAAAATAGCGGTCAGCGACGTGATACTCAAGAAACCCAACGCGCTGACGACCGACGAGCAGACGCTGATGCGGATGCACACGGTATACGGCGCCCGGCTTTTCACTCAAACCGACTCGCATTGGGACCGAATCGCCGGGGAGGTCGTGCTGAATCATCACGAGCGATGGGACGGGAACGGATATCCCGGCGTCATCAAGGACATCTATGCCGAGCCGATCAAAATCGGCAGGGGAAAACGAGGAGAAGAGATTCCGATTACCGCGCGAATCGTTGCGGTCGCGGACGTGTATGACGCGCTGATGACTCGGCGGTCGTACAAGGAGGCGTGGGACGAGAGTGACGTGCTCAACTATTTTCGCCTTCAGGCCGGCAAACAGTTCGATGCGGAGTTGGTTGAGATATTCCTCGGCATGCAATCGGTGGTTTCTTCGATCCGGAACCGCTTCGACTACTAGGCGCGGGCGCTCTGCATCGGCGCCTCGGAATCGATCCGTCGTCGACTCTGACGACGCTCCTCGCTTTCGACCGGCTTTCTTGACTTTTGCGCGCACACCCTCTACTTTTCAGTGCGTAGATGAGCATATCCCCCGACGCGGTGACCGTCTCGCGTGGTGTTTGCGACGGCGCTTCTCGACTCATTGAGAACATTCGGTCGGTGATCTACATCGATCGTGTCAAGCTTGAGTATCTGCTTGCCGCGAAGATCGCCGGAGGCCATGTGATGCTCGCCGACTCGCACGGTGTCGGGAAAACATCGCTCGCGCGCGCGCTGTCTCAATCGATCGTCTGGAAAAAACGCGATCTGTCGGAAGAGGGGATCAGCGTCGACCCGTTCAGCCGTATACAGTGCACCGTGGATTTGCTGCCGCAAGATATTTTGGGCTATACGAGAATCGACGGCGCGACCAATCAACTCATGTTTACCCGCGGCCCCATTTTCGCCCACTTTGTGCTGTGCGACGAGATCAATCTGTTGACCCCGAAAACGCAGGGTTCTTTCTTTCAGGCGATGGAGGAGCAGACGGTTACCATCGAAGGTCGTACCTACCATTTGGAGGATCCGTTTTTTATTATCGCGACGATGAATCTGAAGGGGGCGCATCTCTTCCCGCTGCCGGCGCCGCAGCTCGATCGCTTTATGATTCAGTTGTCGATGGGCTACCCGGCGGAAGACGACGAAGCGGCGATCGTCCGACAACACGGACGTGAAGACGGGTGGAAAGGCTTCGATCCGGTGGTGACTTCCGAAGAGCTTGCGCAGTGGCAGAGCGACGTCGACCGCGTGCACATCTCCGACGAGGTCGTCCGATACATCGTCGCGTGCGTTCGCGAGACGCGCAAGCACCCGGATGTCCTGGTCGGCGCCTCTCCGCGGACGGGAGTTAAAGTATCCCGGTTGGTGCGCTCGCTCGCGTTGGTGCGGGGAGTCGACTACGTTCCAATTGACATGGTCAAGGAAGTCTTTCACGTCGCCGTTTCGCACCGCCTGATCCTTCGCGATCCCGATATGTCCGCCAATGAAATCATCGATTCGGTACTTTCGAGCGTTCCGGTCGAGCAGAAACGTCGAAAACGCTCGTAAGAGTGAACGCCGCGCGGCTCCGGTCGTCCGGGCTCTGAGAGCCGCCGGGCGCTACAACCCGTTTACCGTCAACGGATGGGCGCTTTTTGCGGGCGCGGCCTATCTGCTGGGCACGGGATTCGCGACGAACAACGCCTACTCGTTTCTTCTTTCAACGGTATTCTTCGCCGTGCTCCTCGTACTCGCGCTCGTTACACGTGTCGAGGCGAAAAGGGCCGCCGGCTTCGAATTCGATTGGGAGTCGACCGCGCCGGTCGTGGCGCGCCAGAGTATCGTTACGCAGAGGATCGTCCACACCGGGTTTAGGGCTCTGCCTTTCCTCCGTATCCACATGCGCATTCGCGGCCGTTTGCGCGTCGGAAGATCGCGCACCCTTCACGTATGGCGCGAAGTCTCGTACGCGCACGAAACCGAAACTCCTTTCTCGTTCCGGCTCCCGCTTTGCGGCACGTTTCACGCACAGTACGGTCCACTGGTAAGGGATGTTTTCGGTCTCTGCCGTGCCCGGTTTGCCGCCGAACGTGAAAAGGTGCTCACCGTACGCCCGGGATTCGTCACCGATCGTCGACCGCCGAACATCGACGCGCTTCAGGGCAACGAAGACCGCAACCGTATGAAATCGTCGGACATCGAGCGTTACTTCATGCGCGACTATATTCCCGGAGACCGCGAACGCGACATCAACTGGAAAGCGGCGAGTCGTTTTTCAGAGTTGTTTACGCGAATATCGCCGGTTACTCAGGAGAAGACGCAGCTCATTACCATCTTTTTTCGCCCCTACAGTTCGATCGCCTCGGAGAGTATCGAAGCGCTCGCGATCCTTGAGCGCTGCAAAAGCATGCTGCTTTTTTTCGTCAGGTCCGTTCACGCGCTTCACCCCGAGTACCTGTTTCGGGTCTACATCGGCAACGACGTCGTGGAAATGGAGACCGACGAAGAGATCGAGCAGTTCGGCGCCGATCTGGGCGCCCAACATTTTCGCAACTACGTGCTCGTCGACGCGGTCGGCGTCGACGAGCACGTCGCGGGGGCGTACGTTTTTACCACCGCGTGCGACACCGCGCTGCCCGAATTCGTCGGCTCGTTTCGCGGAGGCGCCGTCGAGGTGTTTCGCACCTACGCGGTCGCGCGTCTGAAAGACGATAACGGCGTGGTCGTCCGATTGTTCGATCATCTCGACTCATTCCTTCCCGAAATCCTGCTCGTGCCCAAGTCGCGAAACACGCGTTCGCCGGTCCCCGTCCCGGCCGGACTCGTGACGTCGATAACGGACGAGGCGGTGGAGGTGAAACTTGCATAGCCGAAGGCTCATCGCGCTTTTTTATGTGCGCTTCCTTCTCTATCTGACCGCTTATCTTCTTCCGGTCTTCCATCCGGCAATCGTGGTCTCCTATGACGCCGCTACGCGATTGCTGTGGTTCCTCTTCGTTCCGCTGCAGATGCACGTCGCGTTTTTCGGACGCAAAGACTTTTTTCGGGCCGCGGGGCTTCGCGCCTCCGTTGCGTTCTCCGCCGCAATCATGATCGTCTCGATCGTTCTTGTCGCGGGGATGGACCGGTCGGCCCTGTTCTTTCTCGCCGCTCAGGCGGCGGCGTTTCTTCTTACCGCCGCGCTATTTCGGACCACCTACGTGGGTAGATTCACCGGTGTCGTCGAACTCGCCTACATCGCGCTTCTCTACGTCAAAATGCTCGGCTTCTCCCGCGCGTCGGAGACTTTTGCGGAAGCCGGCTCGGGGATTACACAAGGGATTCTTGCGCTGTCCTTCGGCGCGATCCTGCTCCACGCGCTGGTGCTCTATCTTGCAGCCTACCAAGAGGGAGTGCGAAAACGCACCGTTCGAGAGCTTTCGATGTTCGCCGCCGCCGCTGCGGTGCTCGGCGTCGTGGTCGCCCTGGTGGTGCCCCCCGACTTTGTCAACCACAGCGTCGTACTCAACGAGCTCGGCGATCCGCCCGACCCTGAGCTCGTTCCCCTCGATGAACGGGGAAACGGCCTCGACGGCGGCAACTTGCTTTCGGACGGGCGGGACTCGGACTCTTCCCGCGACGAGGGCGGGTCGCCGGGCGACGGCGCCGGACAGGCCGACTCCGAATCGGGTCGAACTCCACGACTTCAGGGGATAGACGCGGCCGATTGGAATCGGCGCCGCAGCGCCGCCGGCGTCGGCGCCGGCGCCGACGGAGAAGGCGAGCGGACCGGATCCGGCGAGAGGGAAGGCAAGCAATACGCCGTCATGATCGTCGGCAGCGACCACGATCCCATCTACGCCGCCGACGGATACTTCTCGGCCTTCGATTCTCGACGCGGCTTTCAATACAGCACGGATGAACCGCTAAACGAGCTCACCTATGCTCGTCTGCTCGAAACGTGGAGAAACCCCGCGCCCGCTTTAGACCTGATGCGCGAGGATACCGATGTTTTTTTCCTGTCGACGATTCCCGAACGTGTGACGCCGTACGATCCCTACGAAATCGAGCCGACCGTGCTCGATACGCGCTATCACCCGTTCGATTACGCCTACAGCGTTACCGCATCGATATCCGCCTCGACGCCGAGGCAATGGCGGGAGATCTCCGAGCTCACTCCGATGGAACGTGAAGAGCTGGCTCGGTATCTGGAGATCGAGTTGGTCGGAGAGACGGGCCGGAAAATCGAAGCGTTCGCCGAGCGGCTCTTCGCGAATACGACCGGCTACTACGAGCGGTTGCAGGCCATACTGAGCAATTTCACGACGTATCAGTATGAGATGGGTTTTACCGACGACGTGTCGGTCGAGGCCGTCGGCGATTTCCTCCTCGACACAAAAAGCGGCGATTGCACCGAGTTCTCGAATTCCACCGCGATTCTCGCGAGGCTCGCCGGAATTCCGTCCCGCGTGGTGACCGGATACCTCGCGGCAAAGAGTCTGCAAACCGACCGGCACCGTCAGGGCCTCGCGATCCTTCAGGAGGCGATAGAACCGCTTCAGAGCTTTCCGATAGACAGCCTCTACCTCGTCACGTCGGCTCACCGGCACTCGTGGACCCAGGTGATCATGCCCGGTTACGGATGGGTCGATATCGAAACGACCGCCACGGCGATCCCGCCGATCGGGGCGGGCGATCCGAACTCGATGGACGTCGTCATACCGATCATAACGCCGGAGGAGATTCTCGATCGAAGCTTCCGCTTTCCGTGGCTTCTCGTGGGCCAGGCGTTGCTCCTTCTCGCTCTCGCCGCATTCGCGTCGGCCTACCTGTTCCGCTTCGGACGCCGGCTCTATCTGAGCCGGATTTCGAAAGGAACGTCGCGCAGATCGCTCGGCGCGCTCTATTCTTTGCTTCTCTACCATCTGGCGGCGGAAGGGTATCCGCTTAAGCCGGCCTCGGAAACGTCGCTCGAATACGCGCGCCGCCATCCGGAAACCGCGTCGTTTGCAGAGCGCTATACGAGGCTCCGGTATCGCGAACCGGAGAACGCGAAGGAGCTGCAGCTTTCGTGGAGCGAAGTCCGCGACGCGTACCGGAACACAAGACGCGTGACTCGCAGGGGAGGCGTCGTCGGCCTGGCCAAACGCATCGCCTCGCTCCGGGAGCTCCGCTACTGATGCGGACACGAAACAGCCTCGTGTTGATCGGCCTCGCGCTTCTGCTTGCCGGATGCGGCGGCCGGGCCAATTGGCTCAGCTTTCGCGGCTTTCAGGGGCGTGGATACACATCGACGCGGATCGATCCGCCGATCGCGGTCAAATGGAAGCTCCGGCTGCAGTTCGACGACACCCAGGTGAGCTCGTTCAACCCTCCGATCATCTACGGCGACATCATCTATTTCGGATCGGACGACGGCAATTTCTACGCGCTCGACATGGAGTCGGGCTACATGAGGTGGGTGTTCAAAACCTCAGGTCCCATCAACTCGGTTCCGACGGCGGATTCGGAATACGTCTATTTCGGTTCGAACGACGGGTACTTCTACTGCGTCACGCGCAAGGACGGAAGACTCGTTTGGTCCTTCGACACGGGCCGACAGGTGCAATCGTCCACGGTGCTCTATGAAGACACCGTCATCTTTACCAGCGATATCGGAGCGACATACGTCTTCTCGCGCGACGGCGTAGAGCGGTTTCAAATCCCGAACCGCGCGTGGCTCTATCATACGTTCCAGGTATACGACGACATCATGTATTTCGCTCCCGGCCCCGAATCGAGACCTGTTTCGCTCGGCGCCTACGACGTTCGCACCCGTTCCTACCTCTGGCTGTTGGAAACCGGCAGAGACAACGCGACGTGGTACTCCTTTCCGGCGCTGATCGGAAATCGCCTCTACTACGCGACCGCGGCGTTTCCCGCCGGCGGGTTCGATCTCGCCTACTACGGGCTCGATCGTCGCACCGGCGAACTGCTCTGGGTCTACCAGGACACCACCGATCTGGGACCCGCCGCGCGTTCGACCCCGGTCGAGCAGTTTCTCGACAACCTCCGACTTCTCGATCATCTGGCGCCGGCGATCTACCGCGACAAGGTCATTTTCACGAGCGGAGACCGGACGGTCCGGGCCTTCGATCAGCGGAGCGGATCGATCGCCTGGACCCATGTTTTCGACTACCCCACATCGAGCGCTCCCACCGTCGCGGGGAACAGAGTCTATTTCGGTTTGCACGGCGACGACGGAGGCGACGGGAGTATCGATCTTTCGCCGGAGCGCGAAAGCCCCCGAATCATCGCGCTTTCGGCCCGAAACGGAAAGCTCGCGTGGTCGATCGACATCGAGGGGTCGTTGTTGAGCGCGCCGGTGATCGCCGGAAAGTGGATCGTGTTCGGAACCGACGAAAACGTTTTCTACGTGCTTGAGGAAGTGCTCTAGCGACGGCGCGTGCCCGCGGTGGGTTGCGAGGCGACCGTGATTGTGTTTCAGTGGAACCTCGACACCAAGGGGGCATAGATGAGCCTGAAACGCCTGCCGACGCGGACGAAGATCATCTATGGTTCGGGTGATACCGGTTTCAGCCTGACCCAGACGATTCTCGGCGCCTATTTCGCGATTTTTCTTACCGACGTGGTGGGGATTCCCGCCGGAGTTGCGGCGATTGCCGTTTTCGTCGGACGAAGTTGGGACTATGTCAACGATCCCATAATCGGTCACCTGTCGGACCGAACACGAAGTCGCTTCGGTCGCAGGCGCCCCTACTTCCTTTTCGGTGCGGCGCCTTTCGCCGTTACCTTCTGCATGCTGTGGTGGAAACCTCCGCTGACCGGGACGACGCCGCTCGCTCTCTACTACGCGGTCGCGTATCTGCTGTTTGATACCGCGGCGACGTTCGTCTATATGCCGTACTTCGCGTTGACGCCGGAACTTACCTCCGATTACGACGAACGAACCTCACTTACCTCCTACCGCATGTTTTTCTCGATCCTTGCAAGCCTCATCGCCTTCTCCCTTCCACTGATGATCATAGGTTCCTTCAGACCCGAAAACGCGGGCCGGGTACTGTTGATGGGGGCGATCTTCGCGGTTGTGAGCGCCGCGCCGCTGGTGCTCGTTTTCTTCGGTACCAGCGAACCCGCCGCCCCTTCGGCCGTCGAGACGAGCGGCTTTTTCGAATCGATCAAGGCGGTATCGAAGAATCGTCCTTTTCGCTACAGCCTGGGCCTGTATCTGTGTACCTGGGTGGCGATCGACATCATGCAAGCGACCCTGCTCTACTTTCTCAAGTACAATATGCTTCGCGAATCCGAGAGCGACTTGATCCTGGCGACCATTTTCGTCGCGGCGATTCTCGCGTTGCCGCTATGGAACCGTCTTTCGGTCAGGTATGCGAAGAAGACGGCCTATATCATCGGGATCGTGTTCTGGATCGTCGTGCAGATCACGATCGTTTCGCTCGGTCCCGGAACGCCTCTCGCCGTGCTGCTCGCGCTCTGCGTCTGTGCGGGGATCGGCGTGGGCGCGGCGCACGTACTTCCGTGGTCGATGCTTCCCGACGCCATAGAGTGGGACGAACGGGAAACCGGAACACGCCGCGAAGGTATCTACTACAGCGCGGTAACGCTCACAAAAAAAATCACCTCGTCGATCGCCATCCCGCTTGCGCTTCTGCTTCTCGGCGTCGCCGACTACGTTCCCAACGCGCAGACCCAGTCGACGCAGGCGCTGCTCACGATCCGCCTTCTAGCCGGACCCATTCCCGCTTTGCTGCTCGTGGCCGGCATCGTGTTCGCGGCGCGCTACCCTCTCGGCCGCGAAGAGTTCGCGGCTATCGTCGGTGAGATAGAGCGCCGGCGGCGAGAGGAATCCGAATGAGCGAAATTACCGTTCGGCCGGTGCCGGCTTTCGGCATCGCCCGGCGCATCGCGATGCGTCGATTTCACCTGTTCGCGAGAAGGGTCTACGCGGGAGATCCTCTTTGGGTTCCGCCTCTCATTCCTGAGCGCATGAAAGCCACCTCGCCGAGGACCGGCGTTTTCTTCCGCCGCGGCGAAGCCGAGTTTTTCGTCGCGTATCGCGGGAGAGCGCCGGTGGGAACGATATGCGCGTCGGTCGATCCGCCGACCAACGAGCGCCGGGGCGCCGCCGACTGCGTATTCGGTTTTTTCGAATGCGTTGAAGATTACGAGGTAGCCGAAGCGCTGTTCGGCGCGGCCGCGCGGTGGGGACGTGAGAGAGGTCTCGACGCGCTTTTCGGCCCGTTCAATCTCGACTACGAAAACTCCTACGGTGTGCTCATCGACGGAAGGGACCGCCCCCCGGCACTGATGTGCGGCCATACGCCGCCCTACTACGCCGACTTTATGATTCGTTACGGGTTCGAAAAGGCGCGAGGAGACAACCTGGCGTTCGCCGTCGATCTCGACCCCAACACCGGGGCGTTGAAGCGCCTCCACCGGCTCGCACGAATGGCCGAGTCGCGGGGACGTTTTTCGGTTCGCTCGGTAAACCTCGACAGGTGGGACGAGGAGGTGGACACGATACACCGACTGCTCGTGGAATCGCTTGCACATCTCCCCGGGAGCGTGCCGTGGCGGCGCGACGTCCTTGAAGAGTCGTTGCTTCCGTTCCGGAAGCTCGCCGATCCCGAGTTGGTGCTGTTCGCCATGCACGGCGGAGAAACCGTCGGCTGGTTTCCCGGAGTGGCCAACCTCAACGAGGTTTTTATCAAGGTCAACGGGCTTCGCTTCCCGTGGAACTACGCGACTCTTCTGCGCAACATCGGCCGGCAGACCGAGTGCCTGACGGTTAAAAGCGTACTCGTTCTCCCGCACTACTGGAACACCGGCGCCGCGATTCTCCTGTTCTCCGAGATGGCCCGCAGGGCCTATGCGAAAGGATACCGGTGGGTCGATCTTTCGCTTACCGCGGAGGACAACCCGCAGACACCGATTATCGCCGAGCGGCTCGGAGCGCGCGAGTATAAACGTTACCGTGTGTATCGAAAACAGATCGCCGTCACACCCCGCTAAAGTATCTCACCGCGGCGAGAAAACCGCCCGAAACGATCGACACGGTAAAGTTGTCGTCGATGTGCGCGGAGAATAACTCGACGATCGTCGCGACCGCCGACCCGAGAAACACGTATCCTACGGGCGCCGAAAAAACGACGGCGACGAGATACGCCGCGGACAGGCTGCCGGCGAAAAACGCGAGACTTCCCTCGAGGGTCTTGCTCCGGTACAGCCGCCGACGCCCGTATCGAATGCCGACGACCTTGCCGAAGAAATCGCCCACGGTAATGAACGTCAACGCCATGTACGGAATCGCCCCCGGGAACAGCAAAAAGGTGAGAAACGCGGCGACGAGAAAAAGCGTCATCGAAGAAAACCTGTCGCGCTCTTTGCGTTTGAATACGGCGCGAAACTCCGCCTTTGCTATCATCCGGACGAGATCGGTGACGATAAAAACAAGCGCGACCGAGCCGATGACGAAAAGCGCGATTCTCCTGCTCCAGACCGCGTCGATGACGACGAACAGGAGCGCGAACGGCCGCGCGGCGATTCGCCACCGATGCGCGTCCGACCCGCGCGGAAGCGCCGTCAACCCGCCGCGAACGATCCTGTCGGCCGAAAGTCCGAAAAGCAATGCCGACGCCGACGCCGTGGCGACCGTTTCGAGCACAGGCGGCGCGGCAAGCAGAACATAGAAAAAGAGGAAGGCGGATGCCACGGCGGCCGGGACTTCGACGCGACCGAGCGCCAAGGTGAGGGCGCAGAAAACGAGAACCGCCGCGACCGCGGAAGTCCAGTCGAACAAAAGCGCGTACACGCCGTATGAATAGCCGAACAGCAGTATCCCGAGCGTCGGTTCGGCGCCGCTTCCGCCGCGGAACCGAAAAAACACGGGAAACCTGTGTCCGAGAACGACACAAAACGCCGGAAGCACCACCAAAAGCCCCGTCGTTCGTCCGAGAATCGGCAGCAACAGCGGCGCGGCCGCCGCGCCCTTTGCGATGTCCACCAACGCCGACGCGGCCGCCTTAACCCTTATCCCGCGCGATCGAAGCGCCGATGCTCCGCCGGCGCGATCCGGCCCTGCGGAGCGCAAAAGAAACGGTCCCAGTTGAACCGAGCCGAGCGCGTAGCCGCACGCGCAGGCGAGACCGAAGCGAAGCAGCAGCGTCACGAGGCACCCGAGACGGCGCGGTCGACGAAACCCGCGACCGGCTTCGCCGCCTCCGTTCGCTCCGACCGCATCGAGTTGAACACCTTGACGCGGCTTCGGACGAAAAGCCGACGCGAAAAAAAGGCTGTCATTACTCCTCCTGCCGGGACACACAGTGTAGAGGATCGAATACCGGATTCGCAAGGCGTCGTTCGTCGGTGTCGGACGAATCGAAGAGCCTCTCTTCGGCGAACTTGCGCCGATCGAATGCGGCCGGCTATACTGATTACCGATGAACGCGCTGCGCGCACTGCTCTTGATCGCCGCCGGCTACTTCGCCGGTTCGTTCAGTTCGGCAATCGTAGTGACTCGCATCGTCGCGCGCGCCGATATCCGCGAGCTGGGGAATCGAAACGCGGGAACCGCGAACGTCGGCAGGTCGGTCGGTCGCGGTTGGGCCGCGGTCGTTTTTTTTCTCGACGTAGCCAAAGCGGTGCTTCCCATGTGGTTTGCGCGGAGCGTTTTCCCCGACGTTTCCGCGGCCCACCACGCGGTCGTGGTCTTTGTCGGAATCGCTGCGATATTCGGTCATTGCCGCCCGCTCTATTTCGGTTTCCGCGGAGGCGGCGGAATCGCGACCACGTTTGGGGCGATCGCCTTCGTCGCGCCGGCCGAAGTGCTCGCGTCGATGATTCTCGGCTTCCTTCTGGTTCGGACTCTGGTGCGGACCCGGGAATACCGTATCGGCCGTTGGACTTCCGGGGCGATCGTGCTTTTGATCGCGCCCGTCGTTTCGATCGTCTCGCTTTTCGCCCCGATCCCGCTCGGCCGATACTACCGAATCGGCGGTCACGCGTGGTTCGTCGTTGCCGGCGTTTGGGTCACGGTCGCTTTTGCAATCGCGATGAATCGACGTCTCTTCCGGGACTACGTGCGTGGTCTCTTCGGGGTGAGGTGACGCGGCCGCTTCGATCGCATCGAGTCATCGCCGAAGCGCGAATGGTGATGGATTCGACGGAGGCCCACGCGATGCTCGAAGCCGCCCGCCGCCGGTCGGATCTTGTCGCGATGGTCGCACCGTCGCCGTTCACCCTCTCGGTCGACGCGGCAATCGAGCGGCTGATCTCCCAGGGCTATCTCGGCGATCTCGTTTCCGTCGATGTGCGCGATCTCGCCTCCGATTTCCCGGATCCTACCGTGCCGCTTCACCGGCGCGAAGAACTACGCGAAGGTCCCGTCGACGTTCATCGTCCGCGTGGAATCGACTTCTTTTTTCGAAGTGGATTTCGCAATTCGCTTGTTGAGCTCCTCGAGATAACGGTCCTCGTCGATCGGAAACCTGACCCACTCGTCGGTCCACGTTGACAGATGCATCGCGTTGGAAATCGACAGTCCCTTGATGCCTTCTTCACCGGGAGCGAGAAGCGGCTCGCCGTCGAGGATCGCGTTGACCCAGTTGGTGAGGATTCCCACATGATCACCCGCCTCTCCGTCGACCGGGACGTCACACTTCCAACACTCGGGCTGCCCGAAGCCCCCCGTGTACTCGCGGTTGAATTGCCGCTCGGGAGTCCGCAGACGCCAGAAAGTGAGTCGCCCGTCCTCGACGACCACCTTGCCCCGTTCGCCGCTTATTTCCAGCCGATTCGTCCCCGGCGCATCACCGGTCGAAGTTACGAACACCCCGGTCGCGCCGTTGGGGTACTCGACGAAGGCGGTAACGTCGTCCTCGACCTCGATGTCGTGATACTTACCGAAATAGCAGAACGCGCGCAGCCGGCTCGGCATGCCGCAGCACCATTGCCACAGATCGAGCTGATGGGGGTCCTGATTCAAAAGAACGCCCCCGCCCTCGCCGCTCCAAGTGGCTCTCCATCCGCCCGAATCGTAGTAGCTCTGCGACCGATACCAGCTGGTGATTATCCAGTTGGTCCGTTTCAACTCGCCGATTTCGCCGCTCACGATGAGGTCTCTGAGTTTCCCGTATACCGGGGCGGTCCGCTGGTTGTACATGATGCCGAAGACCTTTCCGCTCGACGCCGCGCGCTCGTTCATCTCACGGACTTGCTTGGTGTATACTCCCGCCGGTTTTTCGGTCATCACGTGCATACCGACGTCAAAGCCGCGAATCGCGAGCGACGGATGATCGTAGTGAGGCGTTGCGATGACGACGCCGTCGACTTCGGCATCTGCAAAAAACGAGTCGGCGTCTGCGAACCGAGCGACATCGGAACCGAGATGCTCGGACGCCCACGCAAGCCTCTCAGGGCGAACATCGCACACCGCCGCGAGTCGGGCCCGCGGTACATTTCCGGCGGCGAGGTTTCCGGCGTGATTGGCGCCCATGCCTCCTATGCCGATTATTCCGATCCTTACCTCTTTCATCGCGATTACCTCTCAATGTCGGGGATGCCCGAATCATATGACCTCGGCGCCGGTCGATCAACCACGCCGTCTTGTTTAATCTCCGCCGGTTTCGTGGTACAACACGTCCATGGCACAACGATACGCGGTGGTGGGTCTCGGCGGAAGATCGAACATGTACATCGACGCGCTCGTCGGATCTCACAGAGAATACGGACAACTCGTCGCGTTTTGCGATGTGAACGAGACCAGGATGGAATACTACAATCGAATGATCGCCGCGCGCCCCGGCGCCGGTCCTGTGGCGACATATACGCCGGACCGCTTCGAAGCGATGCTTGATGAGCAAAAGGTCGACCGGGTCGTCGTGACGAGTATCGACCGCACGCACCATCGCTACATCATCCGAGCGATGGATGTCGGACGCGACGTCATTACCGAAAAACCGATGACCGTCGATGAGCGAAAGTGCGAAGCGATTTTCGATGCGATCGAACGGACCGGAAGGGAGTTGAGAGTAACATTCAACTATCGGTACGCGCCGCGCGCCACCAAAGTCAAGCAGCTTCTCGTCGACGGGGTAATCGGCGACGTCGTTTCGGTCCACTTCGAATGGCTCCTCGACACGAAACACGGCGCCGACTATTTCAGGCGATGGCATCGGGACAAACGCAACTCCGGCGGCCTGATGGTGCACAAGGCGACCCATCACTTCGATCTGATCAACTGGTATCTTTCCAGTCGTCCCGAACGTGTGTTCGGAATCGGCAAGCTTGCCTACTACGGACGTGAAAACGCCGAGGAGCGGGGAATCGGGCGGTTCTACGATCGGGCAACGGGGAACCCGGCGGCCGACGGCGATCCTTTCGCTCTTGATCTGTCGAAGGACCAACGTTTGAACGAACTCTATCTCAAAGCCGAGCACGAAGACGGATACCACCGCGACCAGAGCGTGTTCGGAGACGGAATATCGATAGAGGACGACATGGCGGTGCTCGTCGGCTACGAGAACGGCGTCACGATGTCGTATCACCTCACCGCCTACTCGCCGTGGGAAGGCTTGCGTATGGCGATCAACGGGTCGGAAGGCAGAATCGAGTTCGAGGTTCAGGAGCGACCGTACGTTTCGGGGACCGTCAACGATCCGAACCAGCCGAAGGTCGGAAATGCCTCGGAAGCCGCGTCGGTCGAACCGGTTCGAATACTGCTCCGCAAGCTGTGGCAACCCCCGATCGAAATCGCGGTCGACGAATCTGGCGAAGGAGGCCACGGAGGAGGCGACGTTCGCTTGCTCAACGACCTGTTCAAAGGGGTGAGTGACGACCCGCTCGGGCACGCCGCGGACCACCGCGCCGGCGCGGCGTCGATTCTCACCGGGATCGCCGCAAACCGGAGCTTTGAGACGAGAAACGTCGTCTTTGTTCGCGATCTTTTCCGCTACTGGTAGCCGGAACGCGAGGCGACCGATCCGACAGACGATCGGAAGCGTTCGCGCTGCTACCGTCCGTGAAGAGCCAGCGCTTCTTTAAGCATCGACTCGACTTCGACGGCGCAGGTGCAGCAGCGAAGTCGGTCGCGCACATCGTGGCGTCTGAGGAGCGCGGTCAGCGTCGAGAGCACATCGAGATACTCGACGCGTTCGTGCACGCCGTTTACGACCAGAAAGAGGATATGCACCGGCTTCCCGTCCCACGCGTCGTAGTCGACACCCTTTTCGGACAGTCCCAGCGCGACGGTGATGCGCTCGACGTCGGCCGATTCGCCGTGGGAAATAGCGACACCCCTGCCGAAACCGGTGCTCATCGCGCGCTCTCTGGCGAGCACGGAATGCTCCAGTTCGCCGACGTTGGAAACGAAGCGAAACACTTCGGCGCGCCGGATAAGCTCGCGTATCGCCGCCTCTTTCGTCGTGCTTTTGAGGTCTAATACGATGGAACGTTGATGGATGACGTCGGAGTCCAGAAACGAGCCCTCTTATGATTAAGGATTCGCAGCGAACGTACCATGATTCCCCCGATCGGTCAATCCTGCCCGATCTTTTGTCGGCGATTCTCGATATGGCAAGCCATATCGAGAATCGCTTAGGCGGTCGAAACCGCTACTTCGGCAGGAACTCCGCTTGTTCGTGAGGCCCCAGTTCTTTAAGGGAGACGAGATCGCCGACGATTGAACCGATGGGTACGACGGCGGAGGCCGCCCGCGGGCGGGAATCGGTGCTTGCCGGAGTCGGTCCGAAGAAGATGCAGAGCGCGTTTCCCGGCTGCCAATAGGCGATTTCGCCGACCTCCATGATCTCCCGCCCGTCCGGCGCGGAATCGAACCGAACGGGACTGGGCCCGTAGTACTCGTCCCCCCAGCGCGTCATTCCGACGGAAAAAGGCATGCGCCTCAGCAGCGCCGTCGCAATAGGCGTCTCGTCGATCCGCGCCTCGAAGACCAATCCTCCGATACGAATACGTATATCGACCATCGGCCTATGCTATATCGCACCGCCCTATTGCCGCAAGACGCCGACGACGAAATTGAGTGATTCTCAATCCGGAGGCCGGCACATCGAGAATCGCCGCGACGAAATATGGCGGCGACATTGCGTCGGCCGCCGGGTTTTGGGTATGATCACCGCGATACGGTCCCCGCGTGTCGCCGGGGCAACATCAGGATATTCGGAGGATCCGTCGTGCCGCTGTTTGAAATGCCGCTCTCCGAGCTCAAAAGCTATAGGGGGATCAACCCCCGGCCGCATGATTTTGACGAGTACTGGGATCGCGCGCTCGATGAGATGCGGAAGACGCCCGAAGAGGTCGAGCTGGTCCCGTCTTCCTTTTCGGCGCCTTTCGCCGACTGCTATGACCTCTATTTCCAGGGAGTCGGCGGCGCCCGAATTCACGCGCTCTACCTTCGGCCGCAGAATACCTCGACGCCGCATCCGGCGGTACTGCATTTTCACGGGTACACGGGGAACTCGGGAGACTGGACCGATAAGCTCCCCTACGCAGCGGCCGGTTTCAGCGTCTTCGCGCTCGACTGCCGCGGACAGGGAGGGTCGTCGGAAGACCCGGGCGGCGTTACCGGTACGACCTATCGTGGGCACATTATCCGCGGGCTCGACGGTGATCCCGATCGGCTTCTGTACCGTCAGATTTTCCTCGATGCCGCCCGACTTGCGGCGATCGCCATGAGTTTCGACGATGTAGACGAAACGCGCGTCGGGGCGACGGGGGGCTCACAGGGAGGAGCTCTGACGGTTGCATGCGCGGCGCTCGAACCCCGCATCGCGCGGCTCGCGCCGGCCTTTCCGTTTCTGTCCGACTATCGCAGGGTATGGGAAATGGATTTGGCAAAGCAGGCGTACGAGGAGTTGACCTACTACTTCAAGATGTTCGATCCGCGCCATGAACGCGAAGATGAGATATTTACGAAACTCGGATATATTGATATCCAGCATCTTGCCGGACGAATCCGCGGAACGGTGCTGTGGGGAATGGGACTGATGGATCAGGTGTGCCCACCCTCGTCCCAGTTCGCCGCGTACAACAAGATCAGCTCTCCCAAGGATCTCGTGCTCTACCCCGATTTCGGGCACGAGAATCTGCCGCGATTTCAGGATTCTATATATCAGTTTATGATGGAGTTGCGCCGATAGAAAGTTGCCCCTATTCCTTCAGCTCGAGCGCATCGTCGATGCCTTCCCAAAACTCATCTCCCCCGATCGTTCCCTTGATAAGGAGGGATATGAGGCGACGAACGACTTGTGGGAACGCCTCCCAGTAGCGCCGCTGCCAGTCGGGTATCTGTTCGACGAGATCCATCTCCTCACGCACGGCCATCGACCCCAGCGAATATTCGACGAACTGGCGTATCATGGCGAGCAAAGCTTCGGCCGGAAGCTCCGAACGCGAAGATCCGTCCGCGGATGGAGCTACGGTCGCCCGTGTCGTTTCGTCGCGCTCCGATGGGCCGTCGGGAGAAGCGTCCGGGGGCGACCGGGCCGCCGGCCGATCTTCGGTTCCTCCGGGAATCCACTCGTCAAGCAGCTCACGAATCTGCTCTTCACTCAACTCGGGCGCTTCGCGCCGCAGGACACGCCGAACCATTCGCGCGACCATCCCTCGAATCTCGTCGCGGGAAGCGCCGATCCGCGTCTGTATCTCTTCGGCCGTCGAGCTCGCGACCCTGCGAACGTCCATCCCGAGCGCGCCGCCTCCCGGCGGTCTACCGGGGTCGTTTCGTTCCGAAGACTCGCGTTTTCTCAGCGCCGCCCGAACTGCGACGAGCTCGGACGAATCGGCCCTATTGAGTATGTAGTCGAGCACGTCGTAGAGCTCGAGATCTTTCACTCACACACCTCGAAGTTTCAAAACAGGATCTCTCTCGCACCTTGAGTCGCGGTCGCCTTCCGCCCGGACCTTCGCTCTCCTCTGCCGCGACGCCGCCTTCGGCGTCGATTACTTTCGACGTGCGGCGGACTTAGGCGAAAAGGACGGGCAATGTCTGCCCGAAGCGTGAAACACCACGTGACTCGGCAAACGGGGCGTCTTGATACCGAAAACCGTGCAGCTGCGTGGAAAGCTCGGATCCCACGAAACGGAAAAATGCGCGCAATCGAGGCAGTTGGGCGCTCGCGTGGGGGAAACTCCGTGGGGATCGGGCACACGCATAACAGTCACTTCATTATCGGAGCGAGCCTCGCCTTGTTCAAGGGTCGAGACCATCCTCCGCCCCGCCTCGAAGAAGCGCCCGGACTTTCTCCGGAGATTTGAGCCCACTCCCGGTGGTTATTCCGAGAACGCCTCCGTCGGGCGCGCGAAAGCGTTCGGCGTCCCCTCCTTCTATCAGCGCGCGGATTCCCGCGAGCGAGACCGCTCCCGTCGGCTCAAGGTAGAGGCCGAGTCCGGCCGCCCATCTGAGCGCGGCTATGATCTCGCGATCGGAGACGTTTAAGACCGTTGCGCCGATCGCCTCGATGAGCGCGCGCATCTGCGCAAGTCGCGGCGGTCGCGCGATCGCGATCCCCTCGGCGATCGTCGACCCGCGCGGTCCGTGCCGGTCCTCGCCGGGCGGGCGGGAAAGGGTTGCGCACGCGACCGACTGAACGGCGACAAGACGCGGGGGCGCGGCAACCACCCCCGCACGCACGAGCTCGTCAAAACCGCGCGCCAACCCGAAGAGAAGCGACCCGTTTCCCACCGGTACCGCGATTGTCCCCGGGAGACGGCCGGCGAGTTGCGCGTGGATTTCATACGCCAGTGTTTTGACGCCCTCGAAAAAGAACGGATTCCACACGTGGCTCGCGTAGAAAACGGAATCCGCCGCGCCGCGCGCCGTCTCGGCCGCCTCGGCTCGTGCGCCTTGAACAACCTCCACTCTCGCTCCGTACGCTTCGATCTGACGAATCTTCGACGGTGCGGTTGCCGAGGGAACGAAAATCGTGCAACGCATTCCGGCGCGCGCCGCGTACGCGGCAACGGCGCACCCGGCGTTACCGGAAGAATCTTCAATCACTTCACCAACACCGAGCGTTCGCGCGGCGGTAATGAGCACCGAGGCGCCGCGGTCCTTATACGAACCGGTGGGCATGAGGTGATCGAGTTTGACCCCGACACGGACGCCCGCGTAGTCGAGTTCGGCAATCGGCGTCCATCCTTCTCCGAGCGTAACCGCGTACGACGGGTCGCCGGCCCATACCGGCGCGAATCGCCACAGTCCCTGACCGCGATCGGGAAGCGGTGTGGTCTCGCTCGGTGAAACGACGCGTGGAGCAAGATCAAGAGCCGCGCCGCAGTCGCAGCGCCACCGCACGCGCGAGATCCGATAGGTCGAACCGCAGAGCGGGCACAGGAGCTCGGGCGGACGGGTCGGACGCGTCAACGATCTACACGATCATGGGCGCGATGACCAGGGATACCACACTCATCAGTTTGATGAGGATGTCCATGGCCGGCCCCGCGGTATCTTTGAACGGATCGCCGACCGTATCGCCGA
>JAJRYZ010000165.1 GCA_024275515.1 Spirochaetota bacterium | reverse complement strand
GGTTTCATGAGGGATTCCCGCGGTTTTCGCTCGGACCTCGTTGATTCCGAAGCTCGCCACCTGCGGTTCGGTGTAGACTGCGGTGGGAATAAGATCCGGATCGATCCGACGCGCCGACCGGCGACCGGCCATGTGCTCGACCGCTATTTCGGCCTCCTTCGACGCGACGTGTGCGAGCAACGGCGAGGCGACGACATCTCCAACCGCGTAGACGGTCGATACGTTGGTCCGATAGTAATCGCCGACGGCCACAAACCCTTTTTCCGTTTCGACGCCGATCGATTCAAGCCCTATTCCCGCGGTATTCGGGGTGCGGCCGACAACCACGAGCAGGCTGTCCGTCGATACCGAGAATGCATCGCCGTCGGCCGGTTCGAGGTCGAGGTAGATGCCCACGCTCGTTTTCCTCATCCCCGCCGCCCTGGTTGATGCGTGGATCGTGATGCCGCGCTTGTCGAACGTCCTCGCAAGCAACGTGGATATTTCGGGGTCTTCCATCGGGAGTATTCGGTCGAGCATCTCAACCACGATTACTTCGACGCCGAAAGCGTTCATCACGTAGGCGAACTCGCAACCGATGTACCCGCCGCCGAGAATAACGAGCCTTGTGGGAAGCTCGGTAAGCATGAGGGCGCCGTTCGACGTCAGCACCGTCCGTTCGTCCACCGGAAAGGCCGGAAGCTCGACCGGCGACGAGCCGGTCGCAACGAGAATGTGCGCGCCCGCGATCTTCGTCTCGCCGTCGACGGTCACCTCGTTCGGCCCCGTAATAACGCCCGCACCCGCGACGAGGTCGACCGAGTTTTTTTTCATCAGATAGCTTACGCCCCGCGAAAGCGTCTCCGCCACCTTTCGAGATTTCTTGAACACTTTCTCGTAATTCAGGCCCGATCTGTCCAGCTTTACACCCATCGCTTCGAGACCCACCGCCGAACGAAAATGCGACGCCTGATGTATCAGCGCCTTCGACGGGATACAACCCATATTCAAGCACACGCCGCCGGGCTTCTCTTTTTCGATCACGCAGGCCGAAAGACCCAGCTGCGACGCGCGGATCGCGCCGACGTATCCGGCCGGTCCCGCGCCGATAATCACCACATCGTACCGTTTGTTCTCTGCCATCGGACTCGTCTCCTTAATTGCTCTAGTAAAGCGCCCGAATCGGGTTTTCCAACAGGTTTTTGAGTTCGTTCAGAAACTCCGCGCCTTTCGCACCGTCGATGACCCGATGATCGCACGACAGCGTGAGTTTCATCTGTGTTCGCGCAACGATCCGGTCCGACTCGTCGACGATAGGCACCTTGCGCATTTCGCCGACCGCGAGAATGGCCGACCCGGGAGGATTGATAATGGCGGTAAACTCTTCGATTCCGAAAGTACCGAGACTCGATATCGAGAATGTCGCCCCGGTATATTCCTCAGGGGCAAGCTTGTTGCTTTTCGCCCGAACGATAAGGTCGGACAGCTCGGCGTCGATCGCAAGCACCCCTTTTGCTCCACAGTTCCGCACGATCGGCGTGATAAGACCGTCGGTCTGCGCAACGGCGAGGCCGATGTCGATATCGGCGAAGCGTCGGATCACCTCTCCCTCCCACGAAGCGTTGATGTCCGGGTGCTTTTTGATCGCCTCGGCGGCAAACTTGATCAGAAACGCGTTGACCGACACCTTTCGATCGAGTGACGAGTTCAACCGTTTTCTCGCCTCCATCATTGTTTCGGTGCAAACGGAAGCTTTCAGGTAGAAATGCGGCGCCGAGTACTTCGACTCGGCAAGTCGCTGCGCGATAAGCCGCCGTTTATTCGATACGGCAACGGCCACGTCGCCCGACCTCACCGGCGCCGGAGTCGGTCCCTCGGTCGGGTGCCGATCGCTCGAAACGGCGGCCTCGACGTCACGCTTGACGATTCGACCGTCGGGACCCGATCCCGAAATCGAGGAGAGGGAGAGCCCGGCCGTTTCCGCCATTCTTCGTGCAAGAGGCGACGCCTTGACGCGCGCGTCGCCCGGCGCGACGGAGGTCGGCGACTCGGTCGAGAGCGCGACCGGCGAAGCAGGCGCCGCCGCATCGGACCCGTCCGAGGCTTCCGGGATGTCTTTCAACTCTGCAAGCAACTCCGCGATGTCTTCGCCCGCCTCGCCGACAATCGCGATAGTTTGTTCGATCGTCGCCGCATGGCCCTCGGGCGTGAGGATCTTGAGAAGAGTGCCCTCCTGCACCGACTCGTACTCCATCGTCGCTTTGTCGGTTTCGACTTCGCACAGGACGTCGCCTATCGCTATTTCGTCGCCCTCTCGCTTGAGCCAGCTCGTGATTCTTCCGCTCTCCATCGTCGGTGAAAGCGCGAGCATCGGTACTCGTTCCGCCATCGTCAACTCCCGTTGTCCGTGTCGTCCATATACAGAACGCGCTTCGCCGCCCGGACGACCTTCTCCCGCGACGGCTGCGCCGCGAGCTCGAGTGTGTGGTTATACGGCATCGGCGTCTCCTCGGAGGCAACAAGCTCCACCGGAGCGTCGAGATAGTCGAAACACGCGTGGTGGACCAACCACCCGATGTGCGATCCGACGCCGGCGAACGGCCACGCTTCGTCGACGACGACCAACCGGTTGGTTTTCCGGACCGATTCATAGATCGCTTGCTCATCGAGGGGTTTGATCGTGCGAAGATCGATAACTTCGGCCGAAACTCCGTCTTCTTCGAGGGCTTCCGCGGCTTCGACGGCGATCCGGACGGGCTTTGAGAAGGCGACGATCGTTACCTCGTCGCCTTCGCGTATTGTGTCGGCCTTTCCGAGAGGAACGGTGTACTCCTCGACGGGAACTTCACCTTTCCACGCATACATGAGCTCGGACTCCAGAAAGAGAACCGGATTGTCCTCCCGTATCGCCGACTTGAGCAGCCCTTTGGCGTCGTACGGGGTTGCCGGCGCGACGACCTTGAGGCCGGGGATATGAGCGTAGATCGATTGAAGCGCCTGCGAATGCTGCGCCGCCAGGTATTCCGCCGGGCCGTTCGGACCGCGAAAAACGATCGGCACGCTGAACTGGCCGCCGGACATATACCGTATTTTGGCGGCGTTGTTGACGACCTGGTCGTACGCCTGAAGCGAGAAATTGAAGGTCATCCACTCGACGACGGGCCTCAGACCGGCCATCGCCGCGCCGACGGCGAGCCCGGTGAATCCCTCTTCGGTGATGGGCGTGTCGATGACCCGATCGGGTCCGTATTTGTCCAGCAACCCTTGCGACACTTTGTAGGCGCCGTTGTATTCGGCCACTTCTTCTCCAAGGAGAACCACGCCGTCGTCGCGCGCCATCTCCTCATCCAGAGCCTGGTTGAGTGCCTCGCGCATCGTGATCAGCGGCATATCACTCTCCCCCCACGGTGTCGGCAAAGATATCTTCATAGAGGGCGTCCACCGCGGGCGCCCCGCTTGCCTCGGCAAACTCGACCGCCTCCGCGCCGACGCGTCGCGTCTCTTCGTCGACGGCCCGGATTTCGTCTTCGTCGGCGACTTCGGAATCGATCAGTCTCTTTCGCAGAATGACGATCGGGTCCTGCGCCTTGTACGATTCCAACTCGTCTTTGGTACGGTACTTCGCCGGATCGCTCATCGAATGCCCGCGATACCGGTAGGTTCTTATTTCGAAGAAAAGCGGCGCCCGACTCTTCCTTACCCGCTTCACCGCCTCGGAAATCTCGTCATAAACCGTGAGCACGTCCATGCCGTCGATCCGTTTGCCCGGAATATCGTACGACCGTCCGCGAACCGAAAGGTCTTCGACCGCGGAGACGCGGGTCCACGCAGTGCCCATTCCGTACTGGTTGTTTTCGCAGATATAGATGATCGGCAGACCGAAGATCTTTGCGAGGTTCATGCTCTCATGAAAGCTCCCCTGATGGATCGCCCCGTCGCCGAAGTAGCACAGCACCACGCCGTCCTCTTTGCGGTATTTGATCTTGAACGCGACTCCGGCGGCGACGGGAAGATGCGCGCCGACTATTCCGTTGCCGCCGAACATGTGCCTCTCGACGTCGAACAGATGCATCGAACCGCCCTTTCCCCGCGAGCAGCCCGTGACTTTCCCGTAGAGCTCGGCCATGATTATCTTCGGATCCATTCCACACGCGAGCGCGTGCCCGTGGTCGCGATAAGCGGTGAGCACGTAGTCCTTTTCAAGATCGAGCGCGGCGATCGATCCGACCGCGACCGCTTCCTGGCCGATGTACAGATGACAGAACCCTCCGATCTTGCGAAGTCCGTACATTTGACCCGCGAGCTCCTCGAAACGACGTATCAACAGCATCCGACGAAGCATATCGATCAGAAGCTCTTTCGCGTAGGTTTCCGTGAGTCCTTCAGCCATTTCGCCGTAATCTCCTATTCGAACGACACGATCTCTCGAACGTTTTTCAGCGGTTCGACATAGAGGCCATGCTGCATTATCGTCTCGAGTACGATCAGCTTCGTCGCGTCGGTGTTTACCCGCCAGAACACGGCGAGTCGACGTCCGATCGCCTCAAGTACCTCCGCCTTCATCGCCGAGTTATCGACGATGTTTACCACGCCGCCCACCGTCGCGATCCTGTGAAGCGCCCTGGTCTGAAACATCCACTGCACCAGCGGATTGTCCTTCAGATGCGTCGTCTTGCGAAACTCGGGCGACGTGACCGCGTATATCGCGCCGGGTCGATCGCGCAACAAACTCGGCGTCATCCATCGCATGTGCGGACGGCCCGACTCGTCGATCGTCGACAGTACGGCCGTCCCGGCGTCTTCGATGATAGACGCAAGCAACGCGATAAAGCTTTTTCTATCCATGACTTACTCCTCGCCTTCCGCCGGTACGCTATGTAATACTATTTTTTGTCCCTCTTTTCAAAGAAAATCGAGCGTTTGCCGGGGGTGGGACTCGCCCGGGACTCGATCGGGGCTCGCCGGGAGCCGCCGGCGGCCCGTAGCGGGCGGCGCGGCTTCGCGCGCCCGCCTCCTGCGGCCGGCGCCGCGTTGACTTTTGCGACAAAGTCTGCTTAATTGTGACCATGAGGCCCGTAGGGAAAAAACCGTTTATCATGAAACAAAAGATCATGACGCGGATGTTGACGACGCTCGTCCTTCCGGCGCTCGCGTCGGTCTACTTTTTCGGTTGGAAAACCCTCGTCGTCTTGGCGATAGTCAACGTCGCCGGTTTTTTGAGCGAATACGTTTTCGCGCGTGTCTACAGGACGCAGGTCACGACGGCGGTATTCGTCACGAATTGTCTGTTCGCGCTTTCGCTGCCGCCGACCATACCGCTCTGGATACCGGTAGTTGGTATCGTTTTCGGTGTCGTATTCGGGAAAATGGCGTTCGGAGGGTTCGGTCGCAACGTATTCAACCCGGCGTTGACCGGACGTGCGTTTATCTATGTCAGCTTCGGTGCGCAGATGACCGCCGCCCGCGCATGGGTGGCGCCGGCCGGTGGGGCGGTCGGCGCGCTCGGCGTGTGGCGCCCCGATACGATCAGTCGGGCCACGCCGCTCGTTCGGTCGGCCGCCGGAGAGGGGGTCCGATCTCTCGACCTTTTTCTCGGGAACGTTCCGGGGGCGTTCGGCGAAACGAGCGCGCTGCTTATTCTCATCGCGGCCGTCTATCTCGTATCGACCAAGACCGCCTCTTGGCGAATCATGGTCTCGGTGCTGCTTTCCTATGTGGCGCTGCAGACGGCTTTTTGGGCCGCGGGCGTGGTCGGCGCCTACGATCCGCTTCGTGGGATCCTCGCCGGAAGCTTCCTGTACGGCACGGTTTTCATGGCCACCGATCCCGTTTCCGCTTCTCAGACGACCGATCGCGGCAGAATCTTCTACGGCATTCTCATCGGCGTGCTTACGGCGCTGATACGCACCTTCTCCGTCTGGCCCGAGGCGATCACCTTCTCCATCCTGCTTGCCAATATGTTCGCTCCGCTCTTGAATCTTCTCATACGGGAGAGGATGAGCAAACAGGCGCAGGCTCGGAAGGCCTCGTCATGAACAACGGCGGCGCAACTCGCCCGAATCCGTTTCGGGAGCGCGTCTTTCCCGTCGTTTTTATGTGCGTCCTCACCGCACTCTTCATCGCGATGGTGTCGGGGATCTATCTCGCGACGCGGGAGTCGGTTCTTCGTAACGAGCTGCTCTACCTGCGAAGGGCGGTCCTGTTTGCGGCGGGTGTGCCGGTTCCCGGCTCGGCCGTGGAGATCGAGAGGCGCTACCTCGACCGGGTTCGCGAAGTGGCGGGAGGAGGCGGGGAGGACGCATCGGTCGCCTACTACGAAATAGTCGACACGGCCGGCGCGACCACCGGCTATGTGATACCGGCCGACGGACCGGGGTTGTGGGGAGAGATCGAGGCGGTCGTCGGGTTCGAGCGCGATCTGCGGACGCTTACCGGCGTCGATTTTATCAAGCAGAACGAGACTCCGGGGCTCGGCGGACGAATCACGGAAGTCTGGTTTCGTGAGCAGTTCCGCGGCAAATCGGGTCCGTTTTCGCGCGTGCCCGAAGGCACCGACGGTGAGGCGCCGGACGAGTTCGACGCGATCACCGGCGCGACGATTACATCGACGGCGGTGCAGGAGATTCTCAATAGAATACAGGCGGAGGCCCCGTCGATCGTCCAAGGGGGGAAGTGAACACGATGGGCACAGGCAAAATACGGCGTGTCTTCCTCGACAACGTCGGGAGCAAAAACCCGGTGTTCGTCCAGATTCTGGGGATCTGCTCCGCTTTGGCGGTAACCAACGCGATAAAAAACACCGTGGTCATGTCGCTCGGACTGATATTCGCCACATCGCTTTCGGCGTTCTTCGTTTCGGCGCTCAGGAACGTCATCCCGTCGCGTATTCGGATGATGGTGGAAACTCTCATCATCGCTTCGTTCGTCATCGTCGTCGACATCGTTTTGCGTGCGTTCGTCCCGGATGTATCGCGTCAACTCGGGCCGTACGTCGGGCTGATCATCACCAACTGCATTATCATGGGGCGTATGGAGGCCTTCGCGCTCGCGAATCCCCCTGGAATCTCATTCATCGACGGGCTTGCGGCGGGTATCGGGTACTCGTACGTGCTTCTCGTGATATCGGTGTTCCGCGAACTCCTCGGCGCCGGAACGCTCTGGGGCGTGACGATACTCGGCGATTGGTGGACCAATTGGGCGATCATGGTCATGCCTCCCGGTGCGTTCTTCATGCTCGCGGTTTTCATCTGGGTAGTAAAAGGCGCTTTCATCAAAGGCGCGGAGGAGAACGCATAGTCATGGAACCGACCGGCGTCGATTTCGCTTTTACCGTGTTCTTCGCGGCGATATTCACCAACAATATTCTTCTGACGAATTTTCTCGGCATGTGTTCGTTCCTCTCCATTTCAAAGGAACTGAAAACCTCCGTCGGTCTCGGGGTTGCGGTCGTCTTCGTCATGGCCACGACGAGCGTTTTGAACTACCTCGTATACTACTTCGTGCTCATTCCCCTTGATCTTACCTACCTCAGATACATCGTGTTCATCATCATCATCGCCGCCTTCGTACAGATCGTGGAGATGGTCATCGAGCGGGTGTCGGAAGGGCTTTACGCCGCACTCGGCATTTTCCTGCCGTTGATCACGGTCAACTGCGCCATCCTCGGGGCGAGCCTCTTCATGGTCATCCGAAGGTACGATCTGCTCTCCTCCTTCACCTACGGGCTCGGAAGCGGAATCGGATGGTTCGTCGCGATTCTCGCGATGGCGGGCATCCGGCAGAAGATCGCGAAGGCCCGCATCCCTCGAGGGCTCGAGGGCGCGGGGATTACGCTCATTATTACCGGCATGATGGCGCTCGCGTTTATCGGGTTTACCGGAATGATACGGATCTGACCTTTGAACTAAAGAAGAGAGAGGATGTTTCCAACAGCAACGCTACTAGTCAGCATCGGCGCCGTTTCCGGGATCGCGACGCTTCTCGCGGTTCTTATGGTTATCGCCGACGCGACGATCGCCAACTACGGCGAGGTGACGATTACCGCGAACGAGGAGAAGGAATACGTCGTTCGCGGAGGGCGAAGCCTTCTGTCCACCTTGATGAGCGAAGAGGTCTTCATTCCTTCGGCGTGCGGCGGACGTGGCTCGTGCGGCCTGTGCAAGGTCACCGTCACCGACGGCGCCGGTGATTTCCTGCCCACCGAGCTTCCTTGGCTGACCGAAGTGGAGATGCGGGATAATGTCCGGCTCTCGTGTCAGGTCAAGGTCAAGAGCGACATGCGAATCCGTATTCCGGAGGAGCTATTCAGCGTAAAACAGTACCGTTCGCGCGTCGTGCGTCTGCGGGACCTAACCCACGATATCAAGGAAGTGACGCTCGAGCTGATCGAGCCGCAATCGATCACTCTTACCGCCGGTCAGTTCATCCAGTTTCAGACGCCCGAATACGAGCTTACCGACGAGCCGGTCTACCGCGCGTATTCGGTTTCCTCGCCTCCGAGCGTGACCGGCGCCGTCGAAATCGAAGTGCGGTTGGTGCCCAACGGAATTTGCACCACTTACGTCCACACATACCTCAAGGAGGGCGACGAGGTCGTTTTCAACGGTCCCTACGGCGAGTTCTATCTTCGTGATACGTCGAGAAAGGTCGTGTGTATCGCCGGCGGCTCCGGAATGGCGCCGATCAAGGCGATTCTCTTCGATATGCTCGACAGAGGAATCAACCGAACGGTCGAGTATTATTTCGGTGCGGTGACGAAAGCCGATCTTTTCCTTGTCGAGGAGATGAAGGAGCTTGAGAGAAAACTGCCCGATTTTACCTTCATTCCGGCGCTTTCGGCGCCGAAGGAAGAAGACAGATGGGACGGCGAGATCGGGCTTATCACCGAGGTGCTCGACAGACGCCTCCGATCGGGGGAAGAAGTCGAGGCGTATCTGTGCGGATCGCCCGGGATGATCGACGCGTGCGTCGGAGTGCTGACCGGGAAGGGTGTTCCGGACGAATTGATATACTACGACAAGTTCGCGTAGAATGTGACGGCACGGTAAACTGATGAAACAGAGTCCGCAGCTGCAGAAGATTCAGGAGCAGATGAAGCCCGGCGTTATTACGCTGCACGGGTTCCTCGGGACGGACACGAGAAACCTTGTCGATATTCTTATCGACGACGACGCGGCCGTAAAACGGCTCGGGCTGACGCACGAGCAAATCGGGCGCCGCATGGCCGAACTTCGCGAAAAAGGCGAGAAGGGACTTGGAGAATACATTTCGATACCGCCGTGTTTCGAAGTCCGCGTGGAGACGGTGCGCGGCAAACTGCCCTGCCCGTTCGGAGAACCGGGACTCTACGTAAAGGCCAATACCTCGGTCAAAAGCACGAGGAAAGGTAGAGAAATAGTCTATTCCGATATGCAGATCCACCTCGTGCGTGACCACGGGTTCTACGAAGGGAAAGGGTCGCCTTTTCGGCTCGAACCCGCCGAAATCGCCGACGTTCTCGAGGTCGAGCCGGAGGACTTCTGAAAGATCGCGAACGTTTCCTTCCGCTCACACCTTGCGTTTGCGAAGAGATCTATCGCGCTTACAATCGAAAAGAATTGATACATCCCGATCCGCTGGAGTTCGTACTGCGGTATCCCGATCCGCTCGATCAGGAGATCGTGGGACTTATCGCTTCCTCCTTCGCCGTCGGAAGGGTTTCATCGATCCTCGCGGCGCTCGACTCGATTCTCTCGCGTCTCGGACCGCCGCGACGAACGATAATCGAATCGGCGCCGGGCGATTTCACGTCGCTTTTCGACGGGTTCACATACCGATTCTACCGTGCGGAGCATCTGGCCGGTCTGTTGTGCGGTATGCGAGATGTGCTCAAGAGACACGGCACGCTCGAGAGATGTTTTGCGAGGAGTCTCTCGGTTTCGGGCGGCTCGATGCTCGGCGCGCTCGACGAGTTCGTGGCGGAGATTCAGTGGTCCTCGAACTCCGAAGCCCGGATGCTTCCGACCCCGTCGCGGGGGTCGGGCTGTAAGCGTTTGCACCTGTTTATGCGCTGGATGGTTCGTCGCGACACGGTCGATCCGGGGCCGTGGAAGACGATATCCCCCACGATTCTCATGATGCCGGTCGACGTTCATGTGCACCGGCTTGCACGGACGGTCGGGATAACCACGCGAAAAGCGGCGGACGCGCGTACGTGCGAGGAGATTACCGAGTTCTTTCGCACGATCGCGCCGCACGATCCGGTCCGATACGATTTCGCGCTGAGCAGGTTGGGCATTCGCCCCGAATTGAGCTACCGGCGTCTTACGGACGCCGCGGAGAAGTGCGCCGCTATACACCGCTCCGGACGCGACGGGCCGATCGCGCCGGAGCGTCCCGAGGGGGTATCGCCCGAGTAGTGCGCGTCGAGGAGACGAAGGCGAGAAAAATCGATATATTCTACCGGATATCTTTCGATTCTGCGATTTCTGGAGGAGCGAGTCTATGGACAAACGTATGGTGGACGGCCTGAACGAACAGTTTCGTGAAGAGCTTGCGTCCGGTTATATCTATCTCGGTATCGCGGCCGACATGCAGGCGCGCAATTGGAGCGGTGTGGCCAACTGGTTCGCGAAACAGGCGCACGAGGAAGCCGGGCACGCGATGAAGTTCTACCACTATCTTTTTCAGCGCAACGAGCGTGCGGTTTTGTCGACGATCGAAGCGCCGAGGAAGAGCTATGAGCGTATACTCGACGCGTTCGAAGCCGCGTTGGAGCATGAAAAGTACATCTCTTCGAAAATTCACGAACTTGTACGGCTCGCTCGGGAGCTAGGCGACCTCCCCACGGAGAACTTTCTTCAGTGGTTCGTCACCGAGCAGGTCGAGGAGGAGGCCGTGCCGAACTCGATCGTGGAGCGGCTCAAGCTCGTGGGAGATTCTCCCCATATCCTGTTTATGCTCGACAGTGAGCTCGCCGGCAGGCAATAACCCTGCGCGAGAAGCATGAGAGATACCAAATACCGAGGAGTGTGAACATGAAGCGCTACGTGTGTGATGTGTGCGGTTACATCTACGACCCTGCCGAAGGCGATCCGGAGAACGGAGTCGACGCCGGAACCTCGTTTGACGATCTTCCCGAGGATTGGATCTGCCCGGTTTGCGGCGCGAGCAAGGACGATTTTTCGCCGGAGGATTGAGCGGGAAGCCGCCGTCGGCGCGAGGCGTCCGTGCCTGGGGGAAGAGCTTGCCGGCTTTTCCCCTTTTTATTCGTTCAAAACCGCGCACTTCCGACTCGACGTCTCCGGTCCCGGCGTCGATCGGCTCAGCCCGGCCGACCTACGGTGACGCTGCGTGTCTTCTGCGAATCGGTAAACTCGGGCGTCCGATAGACGAACGAGTTCGGCGGGACGGAACGGGTGATCCACGTATTGCCGCCGATGACGGAACCCTTTCCGATGACGGTGGAGCCACCGAGAATCGTCGCGTTCGCGTAGATTATGACGTCGTCCTCGACATCGGGATGACGTTTGCGGCCAACTTTGGGTTTGCCGTCCCGGTCGAACGGCGAGAGTGCGCCCAACGTGACTCCTTGGTAGAGTTTGACGTTTCTTCCGATGCGGCACGTTTCGCCGATGACGACGCCCGTTCCGTGGTCGATGAAGAACCCCTCGCCGATGTCCGCGCCCGGGTGAATGTCGATGCCGGTGTGCGAATGTGCGCGTTCGGTCATGATCCGGGGAATGATAGGAACACCGAGTTGGTACAGACGGTGCGCGAGTCTGTACGTCGAAACCGCCTCGACGAAGGGGTAGGCGAGGACGATTTCGTCGAGTGAGCTTGCCGCCGGATCGCCCTCTCGTGCGGCTCGGATGTCTTTGATCAAGAGCTTGCGGATCTCGGGCAACGATTCGACAAACTCGACAAGCGTCTCTCTCGCGCGATTGTCGCATTCGGAGTGATCGCAATCGGAGACCGCACACTTGGTGCGAAAGACGATTTTCAGATGCTTTATCAGCCGGCGGTTGATGTGACGGAGCTGATCGTGGAGGTAGTAGGTGAGCTCGCCGAGCTGGATCGTCTCTTTTCCGTAGCAACCGGGAAAGACGACTCCCAGAAGATCGTCGAGTATATCGAGGATTTCGCCGCACCCGGTGAAACCGAAATGTTCTCCCGTCTCGACGTGAAAGTCGTCGAGGATGCTACGCTCGAGTCGGCACACCGTCTCGGGCATACTGTTGTTCATCCATCTGTGTAGATCCATTGCGTTCTCCCTTCTCCGTCGGTCGTCGACCGGCATCGGCGCGCGGTCCGAAACGACCTATTTCATGCCCGGTCGTCGTTCGTCGCAGAGTCGACGAACGAGAACAGCCGTCCGATCTCGGTTTTCCATCTGTCCGGTTGCGGGGTCTCGAGAATCATCGGAATCGAATCGAACCTCGGGTCGTTCATGATCAGCTCGAACGGCGTCCATCCGAGATGCCCCTCGCCGAGCGACTCATGTCGATCCCTGCGACTTTCGAACTCGATCTTGGCGTCGTTCAGATGCACCGCTCGGAGTCGCGCGAATCCGACGATCGAATCGAAGGCCGACATCGTTCGTTCATAGCTCTTGTCGGTTCGAAGGTCGTATCCGGCGGCGAAAATATGACAGGTATCGATGCAAACGCCTATTCGGTCGGTCGGTTCGATCAACTCGATGAGAGAGGCCAAATGTTCGAAGCGATAGCCGACGTGCGCGCCCTGTCCGGCGGTCGATTCGATGAGAAGGACCGCGGATTTTGACCCGGCGAGAACGGTATTGACGCCTTCGGCGATCAGCTTGATCGTCTCTCGCTCGTCCATCATGCCCATCCCGCTTCCGGGGTGGAAGTTCAGAAGCGTGAGACCGAGCCGTTCGACCCTGCCGGCTTCGTCTGCAAGCGCGGTGAGCGATTTGAGTCGTTTTTCCGGATCGGGATTGCCGATGTTTATCAGATAGCCGTCATGAACCACCACGTGCTCGCCGCAGATCCCGGCTTCGGCGAGGCCGGAATGGAATCTCGCGACCTCGTCGTCCGAGAGAGGCTTCGCTCTCCACTGTCGTTGGTTTTTCGTGAACATTCCGAACGCGTTCGCCCCGATGTCCTTCGCCCGCGCAGGCGCCGTCGCGGCGCCGCCGGCTATGCTTACGTGTGCTCCGACATACTTCATGCAATGAGTATACTCACAAGCGACGTGTCGGTGCGCTCCACGTGAGCTTACCTCGACTCTATCGGATCGAAAAAGATGATCGCCTCGCGATCATGATCGGGCGCGCGCGCGTAGGTGAGATATCCTCCGGATTCCGCCGGACCGACAAGCGACGATTCCCCTTCCCAGTACAGGTCCAACACCCGTCCGGTCAGGCATACCGTAGCTCCGAAGGCGATACCCGACGATGCGATTCGCGCCGGAAGCGCACGTTCGAAACGTTGCATCTCCTCTTCGTCGAAGTCGGTCCCGTTAGCCTTCAAATCGAACCAAACGTCGGCGCCCGAAAACACCGATTCCCACTCGTCGAAAAACGTGTCGCGACAGATCGTGAGGACCGCTTCGACTGAGGCCGCCGGAAAAGTCCCGGCGGCGCGAACCCTGCCCGGCGAGACGCCCAGGAGGTCGGTTTCAAAGCGCGTGAGGTAGACTTTGTCTTGTTCGTATACTCGTCGTCCGGCCGGGTCGTAGACGACCGCTCGATTGTGGAGCCGACCCGCTTCTCCACGGGCGAAATAGGTGCCCGCGCCAATGTAGGTTTCATACTCGACGGCCAGACCGCCCCACAGCGCGTCCATCCGTTCGAGGGTCTCATCCGCGCCGTCGCGAAGCAGTCGCGCCGCGAGGCGCCGCAACGCGAGCAATTCGAAATCCGGCTTGCCGGATTTCGAATTGCCGCCGGCGGCAACCGAACGGATGCCGTTTTCGTGGCGATTCGCCGGTTCTTCCGGCGACATCGCAGAAAACGCTGAAGCGGCCGACGCACCGGGTGGCCATATTTCGAATACCTGCCGCAACGCGCCCGGTCGCTCCGGAACCCCGGCGTCGATCATGCGCGTTCGGCCCGCGGCGCGCAGCAAGAACTCCGCAAACGTCGAACTCCGTTCAACTTCGGGTCCGAAAAGAAGCGCGAGCCCGAGAAGCGCCGAGGTGTACTCGGGAAACACGACGAGCTCGGCGCCGCGGAGTGAGGTCGCCTCGAAGATCGATCGGATTCGCGACTCGAACGTCTCGACGTTCGAACACATCGCGTCGTTAACTTCTAGCTGAACCACAGCGATCCGCGCTTCGTCTGCCGCCGGCACGGCGTAGACGTGCGCATGCAGAATCGCGAAAAGCACGAACAGGGACAGCGTCGACGGCGCCGAGGCGAACCAAACCGCTTTCGAGCGCGATCTCATAACGACTCGGTGGCGAAGGGAATGCCGAGAAAGTCGGCAAGCGCGCGTCCGAGCGCGTCGGTCTCCTCCGGGTAGGTCCCTTCTTCGATTCGCATCCGCTCTTCGCCGAAGTCGAGAAAAAGCCGGTAAAGATGCGTGCGGGCGGTGAGGAATCCCGAAAGCATGTTCGAACCCCGTCCCGAACGGTCGTCATGCTTGATCAACTCGACGTCCTGCAGCACGAATCGAGCGCCGGGAGGCAGAGGGCGGGTCGACGAGCCGATGAGGAGCGAAAAGAGTCTTCGTTCGGTCGTCATGCTGCGAACGTCCCGACGGAAAACGATCCGCCGCGCGAGGCCCGCGACACCCAGGAGGACAAGCATAAGGAGGCCGACCACAAACGTTCCCACCACACGGTTCCCGGTAAGATCGGTCGCGGGGTCGAAACCGAACAGCATCGAACCTCCCAAAACGCCGGAGAGAAGCAGGCAAACGATTCGTCGTCCGCTTCGGGGAGCGAGGGCGAGAGCGTGGTCGTCGACGACGACGAGTTTCGTGCGCGCGTGCAACGGAGTCATTCGTGCGGACTATCCATTCGGCGGATTGTGGCACGCAATCTCGTGCCCGACCGCGTTCGGCTCGAGTACCGGTGTCGCTTTCCTGCAGATGTCGGTAGCGTACGGGCATCGAGGGTGGAAAGAGCAGCCCGGCGGGGGATTGACCGGCGACGGAACGTCGCCTTCGAGAACAATCTCTTCTTTTTTCACGTCCGGATCGGCGACCGGGACCGCCGAGAGTAGACTGATCGTATACGGGTGTCGCGGATTGGCGTAGATGCGCTCGCTTTCGGCAATCTCGACGATTCGTCCCAGGTACATCACGGCCACTCGGTCGGAAATGTACTGCACGACGCTCAGGTCGTGAGCGATAAAGATATAGGTCAGGTCGAACTCGTCTTGAAGCGCGATAAGCAGATTGAGCACCTGCGCCTGAATCGAAACGTCGAGCGCCGAGACCGGCTCGTCGCAGACGATGAGCGACGGATTGAGCGCGAGCGCGCGGGCGATGCCGATCCTCTGGCGTTGCCCGCCGGAAAACTCGTGCGGGTAGCGTGAAGCGGCCGCGGTCGGGAGTCCGACCTTGTCGAGCAGGTTGTACACGAGCGTCTCGACCTCCTTGCCGGAGTGGGTCTTGAACTCCCTCGGCCCTTCGGAGATAAGATCCTTGATGAGCATCCTGGGATTAAGCGAGGCCCACGGATCCTGGAACACCATCTGCATACGCTGTCGCGTTCGCTTGAGCGTGGTCGCATCCATCGCGTGAATGTCCGATTCCGAAGCGAGCGCGTCGGCCCGACGGCGAACCTGTCGGGCGCGCCGCGTGAGCTCTCTCGCGGCGCGCCGGGGGCCTATTCCTGCGCGTCGCCCCGTGAGCAGCGCGGCGCGTTCTTCATCGAGCTTTGTCGCCTGTCGGTCGAGATCGAGCACCGGAGCGACGACCTTTTCGTCCGGATCGATGAAAACACGGCCGCCGTCGGCGTCGTAGAGCCGGAGCAACGTGCGACCGACCGTCGTTTTGCCGCAGCCCGACTCGCCTACGAGACCGAGCGTCTCTCCCTTGCGAATCGTAAAGCCTACGCCGTCGACGGCGGTCAAGAGCAGCTTCCGGTTGGAGAACGAGCTCGCCTTGACCGGAAACACCTTTCTCAGCTCGTGCACCTGCAGCAGATTGTCAGCCAACTTCGTCTCCCTCTTCCCGGCGCTTCTTCGAGTACAGATAGCAGCGAACGGCGTGCCGGCGGTCGATCTCGGTCAACGCCGGTTCGGCGACGCGACACGCATCCATCACCTTCGGGCAGCGCGCGGCGAATCTGCATCCGACGGGAAAGTTCCTATGATCCGGGAGGTTCCCCGGAATCGTCCTCAAAAAATGCCGCCGACCGTCCTTGCCGCGCTTTACTTCACCGAGGACGGGAATCGAGGAGAGCAGCCCCTCGGTATACGGATGTTTGGCGGATTTGAAAATCGCGCGAACGGGCGCCATTTCGACCACGACGCCGGCGTACATCACCATCACGCGCTCGGCGAAACTCGCGATCACCGCCAGGTCGTGCGTGATAAACATGATCGCGGTGTCGACGCGCTCCTTCAGGTCGGCCATCAACCGCAGTATCTGTGCCTGGATCGTGACGTCCAGCGCGGTGGTCGGTTCGTCGGCGATCAGCACCGCCGGGTTGCACGCCATAGCCATGGCGATCATGACGCGTTGCCGCAGTCCGCCCGACAGTTGGAAAGGGTATTCCTTTACCCGCTCGACAGGATCGGAGATGCCGACCATGTCGATCAGTCGTACGCTTTCCTCCATGGCTTCCTGCTTGGACATGCTTCGGTGCAGAATAAGCGCTTCGGAGATCTGCCGACCGACGGTGAACACCGGGTTGAGCGAGGTCATCGGCTCCTGAAATATCATCGAGATTCGATTACCCCGAATCTGTCGCATCCGCGCCTCCGGCGCCGCCAGCAGGTCCTCGCCGTTGAGAAGTACCCGTCCGGATTCGATCTTTCCCGGCGGCGATGGAATCAGCCGCATGATCGACATCGATGCTATCGACTTTCCGCATCCCGACTCGCCGACGATACCGAAGGTTTCGCCGGTTCTGAGCGTGAAATCGATGCCGTCGACGGCGCGGACGGTATGGCTGTGGAGGTGGAAATAGGTTCTGAGGTCCCGCACTTCGAGTAGCGCGGCCGAGGGCCGAGGTGCGTCGCTCATCAATGTCTGCTCCTCGGGTCGACCGCGTCGCGAATCCCGTCGCCGAAGAAGTTCCAGGCCATGATCGCGACGAAAATGGCGAACCCCGGAATGAGCACCCACGGAAAGTCCTTTACCACCCGGTAGTTGCGCGCGACCGACAGCATGAGCCCCCAACTTGACTGTGGCTCCGAAATACCGAGTCCAAGCAAGCTCAGAGCCGACTCACCGAGAATGAATCCCGGAATCTGAAGCGTCACCTGGATAATTACGAAGGAGAGCGTGTTGGGAAGGATGTGGCGGGTAATGATCTTCAGGTTTCCCAGTCCCATCGTTCGCGCGCTCAGAACGTAGTCTTCGGTTTTGAGCGACAGCACCATGCCCCGGATAATCCGGCCGAGACGGGCCCAACTGATGAACGAGAGGATAATCACGATGAGAAGATAGACCTGCGTTGAAGTCAGAGAGGGGGGAAACACCGCCCGAAGCGTAAAGAGCAGATAGATGCTGGGAAACGACATGATGATTTCGGATACGCGCATCATGATGTTGTCTATCGCCCCGCCGAAATACCCGGCGATCCCTCCGAACAGCAGCCCGACGAGGAAGATGATCGCCGAGCCGATAAGTCCGACGCTCAGGCTTATGCGTGATCCGTGAAGCAACCTGGAAAGCAGATCGCGGCCGAGGTGGTCCATGCCCATGAGGTAGTAACCACCGGTGGGGCTTCCGAACAGGTGGATCCTGGCCTGGAACAGGCCGAGGAAAGTGTAGGGAACTCCCTCGTTGAAAAATCGGACGAAGTTTTTGTTTCCCTTAACGAGCAGAAGCTCAAGCGGACGTTCGCTCCCGCCGCCGGATTCGGTTCCGACACGGAAACGGACGGTGACGTCGGAGGCCGGGCTGCGCTCGAGCGAGTCGATTTCCGCGCTCAGGCGTCGCATCGCCTCATGAGTCACCGGCAAATCGTACCGATCGGCTACCGCCCGGACCAATCTCGTTTTGCGCAGCACCGGGTTCTTATCGACGATGACCACGCGCATTTCGTTGATTCCCGCGCGCGGTTCAATCGAGATAGCTCGGAGCGTATATTTCGGGACTACGCCGTACTCCTTGAACGTCACGCTCACGATGCGTTTTTCGTATACCCACGGACGGAAGACCCGCCTGCCGCGCTCGTTTTCGTAGAACCAGTAGAGTCGCGTCGGAGGGTGGTACGATTTGCGTTTGTCGGTCCACCGCATCGTATACGGCGAAAGAAAATCGGCGAAGATCGCGCAGCCGTAGAGAACGATGAGCACCGCGAGACCGATTTTCCCCAGCGTGTGCTTTTTGAACCGCCGGCGGTAGATTTGCCAGAGCGACTCGCCCTCTTCGGCAAAACCTTCGCGTGCTTCGACCGCCGCTTCTACGATGTCGGGCGTCGTCGTGTCGGTAATAGTGTCGCTCATCAGGCTACTCTCACTCGCGGGTCGACAACGGCCAACAGGATGTCGGCAATAAGATTACCGACGACCAGAAGTCCCACTCCGTAAACCAGACTCCCGACCACCAGATAGAGGTCCTGAGTCAGGACGGCGGTCAATATGAGCTTGCCGAGCCCCGGCCAGCTTACCACTCGCTCGACAAGCGCGGAGCCGGTGAGAATCGCGCCGAGCTGAAACCCGAACAGGGTTATCATCGGATTGATCGCGTTTCGAAGCGCGTGACGGTAGATGACCACCGAGTTCTTGAGACCTTTGGCCCGGGCGGTGACGACGTACTGCATGTTGAGAATTTCAAGCATGTTGGCTCGCATGACCCTGGTCAGACCCGCCGTGATCGAGGTGGCGATAACCACCACCGGCACGATCATGTGTTTGACGAGATCTATGAATCGCTCGATGCCGCTCAGCTCGGCGCCGCCGAGCGAGTACATTCCACCGATCGGCAGCCAGTTTCCGGTAGCCGATATCAGATAGAGCAATAGAAACGCGAGAAAGTAATTCGGTATCGAAAGCCCGAAAAAAGCGAGCACCGAAATCACTTGATCCTTCCATGTGTACTGATGCGTCGCCGCGATGATTCCGGCGGGAATCGAAAAGCCCCAAGCCATTATGATCGTGGCGAACGCAAGAATGAGAGTGTTGGCCGCGCGCTGATTAACGAGCGCGAAAACCGGCGCCTTGAAGTTCTCGGAGAATCCGAAGTCGCCGTGGAGCACGTTCCAGATGTACCGGAAGAACTGTTCGTACCACGGCCGGTCGAGACCGAATGCTCTTCGGAACCGTTCAAGGTCTCCCGGGCGTATGTCCGGGTTGAGCGCCATAGTGGAAAAGATATCGCCCGGCGCGAGTTGAATGAGAAAAAAGCCCGAGGCGATAACGACGAGGATGATAGGAATCATATCGCCGAACCTCTTCAGGATGAACCTGAGCATCAGAGGGCTCAGCCATATGAGTCTGACCAGCCACATCGCCGCTTCGACCAATGCCAACGCAAGGAACCAGCCGACGCCTCCGGCGACGAGCAAAACGAAGAGTATTACGTCGACGCCGTAGCTGATGTAGATTACCGGCCTTGTTTTTCGTGAAACCATTGAATTGCCGCCGCCATGCATGAGAATCGGTCGCCGAGCGAACGCTCCGCCTCGGCGAGGCGAAACGGACAACTACGGCGAAAAAGCCCTCCCGGATGACCGGGAGGGCTCGTACCATTTTCCTAGAACGAGTTATTTGATGTAGATACGTTCGAGAATGCCGTCCCAGGAGTAGCCGTTGGGGCTTTGAGGATAGATATTTCCCCACTCGTTCCCATAAGCGTGCATCACGAGCGTACTGAACACGTAGAGCATCGGGAGCTCTTCGAGCCAGATCTTTTGCGCCTCGACCAGCGCGGCTTTGCGCTTCTCGAAGTCGGTGGTTGTCTGGTTCTCCACCCAGACCTTGTCGAGCTTCGCCTCCCACTCACGGCGCGGCGTTTCCTGCAGCGGTTCGATCATGTGAAGCTCGCCGTAGGAGGGCTGCACCGAGTTGGACAGTCCGGGATCGATTACGCCGGTAAGACCGATAGCGATCAGCTCCCAATCGTAGGAAGCGACAAGTCTGGTAACGAGCGAGTTGAAGTCTTCCGGACGGGCCGTGATGTCGAGCCCGACCGACTGTGCTTCCTGGGCGAAGATTTCGATCATCCCTTCGCGAACGCTGTTGCCCGCGTTGGTGCGCACCGTCAGCGAGATCTTGTTGCCCTCGGGGTCTTCCCGGAATCCGTCTCCGTCGCGGTCGACGTAGTTTATCTCATCCAGGAGAGCTTTCGCCGCTTCCGGATCGAACTTGAGCGCCGCGTCTTCGAGGCCGTCCCAGTAGAACGGAGAGGTAAACGGAACGAAAGAGTAGATCGGATATCCGAGGCCGTACTGCAAGTTGTTGATAACCGTTTCGCGGTCGACAAGATGCGCCAGAGCCTGGCGGAACTTTTTGGTGGACAGCCACGTGAGCTGCGGGGGAGTGATTCCGCCGTCATCCTCGCCCTCTTTCGGGTTCTGGTTGATGGCGATGAAGTTGGTGGAAGAACCCGGACCGACCTCGTAGAGGGTGAAGTCGAGCTCCTCCTGTCTGTTCACAAGAACGGCGTAATCTTCGCCGCGAAGTCCGAGAAAATCGAGCTCGCCGGCGAGGAATTTTTCAAGCTGAGTGTCCTGGTCCTCGACGATGACGTAGACGAACTCATCGATGTAGGGGAGCTGTACGCCGTTTGCGTCCTTCAGATGGTAGTAGGGGTTCGGTTTCATCGTGACGTACTGGTTCGGAACGTACTCTTTGATGACGAACGGACCGTTGCCGACCACCTTCGTGACGTCGGTATCCACCCCCCAGAACGACGCGACCGCCTCCGGGCCTTTCTCTTCGATAAGAGGCTCGAAAATATGCTTGGGATAGTAGAGGGTGCTCGCCATGCTGAACGGATCGGCGTAAACCGTGGGGAAGGTAATCTTGAAGGTAAGCCTGTCGACAAGCTCCCACACCGTCGGATCGTCGCCGACGTAGAGCCCGCTTTGATAGCGACTGCCGGTCTCATCGACCATATGGATCTGATTGACGGTAAACACCACGTCTTCCGCGGTGAAATCCTCTCCGTCCGACCATTTGAGCCCGTCCTGGAGCTTTACGGTCAGGACTTTTTCGTCGTCGGACAACGTCCAGCTTTCGGCGAGATTGTTCTCCCACTCAAGGGTAAACTGGTTGCGCTTGAACGCCGAGCTGTACATCTGCCCGACGATGTCGGTGGTCGACGTTTCCTTGGCGACCACGGCGTTGAACGACTTCGGATCGCTTCCGAAGCTCGACATGACGAACCGTCCGCCTTTTTTTCCTACTTCCCAGCCTTTTGTGCGATCGATGGCGGTCATGCCTTCGAAGCTCGAAGCCTTGACCTCTTCGACCACTTCTTCCGTGCCGCCCGCGGCGAAGACGGTTACCGCAGGGAGAAGAAGGAGTAGCGAAACAACTAAGAAAAGGGTCTTTTTCACAAAGAGACCTCCTATTGAGAATGTAACTGATAATTATACCGAATGATTCAAGACCTTGTCAATCGTCATATTGCATATCATCTATATTGCAATATCGTCATGTTGCAGTCGCCGGGTTCTTGGTATAACATCCCTCCTCGTGCGCGCCCGCGGTCGGGTTGAGATCGCCCAATCGGCGCATCTTGCCCGCCGGCGACCCAATCGCGTACGATGCATCGAGTCGGCGTCGTCGGCCCGCTGTTGGAAGTGTCGTGTGGAGTCGGATGCGCTCGCTCTTCTCAGGCGGTGTTCCCGCGGAGGTAGAACTGCAACGGAACGGAACGACGGTCGGATTGAAAAAATCACGTCCCCGGATCGAGGAATCCGGGCGCACGAGCGGCGCGTGGGTCGCCCGCGGCAGGACGGGGAATGAACGAAGTGAGTCATTTGCAGTCGCGAATCGCCGAAATCACGAAAGACCATCTGCCTTTCCTGATCGATGCATACGGAGGAATCACCGAGTCCGATACCCACGGGCGCCCGCTCGGAAAAAACGAGTCGATTTACGAGCCGGGGTTGATCGACTCGAACGCCGCGGTCGTTTTCGCCTACGCCGCCGGGAGAACACCCGGCGCGCGCCGCGACCTCGGTTCGCTTGCGCAAAGAGCGCTTCGTCGCGTGGCCGAATGCGACCCGGAGTCGGTGCCGCCGCTCGCCTGGTCCTACGTCGCCTACGCCCTACTGCTCGGCGATGAAAGCCGCACAGGTCGCGCCGCGCAGGGGCGGCGATCTCGGGCGGAACAGCAGATCGTCGCGCGGCTCGCGGCCGGAGTCGCTTCGTGCGCCGAACGCTTGCTCGACTACGTGTTTCCAACCGGTCTCTACGCGGACACGAAGGCCGAAGAGACGTGCTGGACCGCGGGGCCTCTCGTCGGCGCGCAGGCGCTGTGTCCCGACGACCCGCGGCTCGACGCGTGGCGGGAGAAGGCTCACCGTTTTTTTCTCAACTCCTACAACCGCGAAGCCGACCGCGGCTCTTCGACGGTAGTCGAGGATAAACCGCTCGGCGAGCGGGTCTCAACGGCGAACCTGTTCGACGATTTTACGCTGGAGAACCACGGCGCGTTTCACCCGAGTTACCAGGCGTGCATCAACAACTACGCGATTCCCTACCTGATCTATCGCGACTACCTGGGGAGGATCCCCGAGTCGCTCACCTGGAACTGGAGAGGTGTGCACGGTGTTATGCAGCGACTCCTCCGGCCGAACGGGCGGATATTCTGCCCGGCCGGCACCGACTATTCCCCGTACAGTCATGCCGAACAGATCCACTATTTGGCGCTCATCGTCGATTCGCTCGGCGATCCGCTTGCCCTCCGCGCGACCGAGCGAGCGGTCGCGCGAATCCGCAAGTTCCAGGCGCACGAAGCGGGTCGTCTCGTCGGCGGATCTCTGGGAGGCGGGCGCCACCTGTACTGGGAGTATCACTTTGCATCGTTCGTCGTGTTCGCGCACGCGCTCTTGCGGGCGTGCGCGATTGTTCCGGCCGACTCAATCGCCGCGGCGCGGATTGGCGGTGGGCCGTGGAGCTCGGCGTATGCGCGTTCGGTGACACTACACCTCGTGACGGGTCGCTTCAACGGTACGCGCGATGGATCGGGCGGTACCACGAGGAGTTCTCGCGTCGCCGATCGACGTTTCGCCCGGCCGCCTTTTCGCCTTGACTCGTTCGGGTTCGCATATTAGGTATGATGCATGGTAAACGACCAGGTTCGGGTGGGCGTTGTCGGGGTCGGCGCGATCGGGCCCTCTCACATCCATTCCATCGGCGAAGTCGACGGATGTCGGCTGAGCGCGGTGTGCGACGTGCGCGAGGACGCTGCACACCGCGTGGCGAAAGAGCACGGGGTGGACTGCTTTACCGACGTCTCTTCCATGCTCGCCTCCGGGGTGGTGGACGCGGTTACGGTATCGACTCCGAGCGGCTTCCACCTCGATGCGGTTATCGCCGCGCTCGAGTGCGGGCTACCGGTTCTCGTCGAAAAACCGCTGGAGATCACGACCGAGCGGATCGATCGGATCATAGCTGCGGAGCGGAACAGCGACGGTTTCGTCGCCGGCGTGTATCAATCGCGATTCAGACCTCTGATTCGACTCATGAAAACGTTGTTCGACCGAGGGCTTCTCGGCGAAATCTATTCGGGAAGCGTCTACATCAAGCGCTACCGGACTCAGGCATACTACGATTCGGGCGGATGGCGCGGAACCTGGAAGATCGACGGAGGCGGATGTCTGATGAACCAGGGCATTCACGACGTCGATCTGTACCAGTGGTTTATGGGGCGACCCACGCAGGTCGTCGCGATATCCGAAACGAAAGGACGCGACGTGGAAGTGGAAACGGTTGCTCTCGCGCTCGTACGGTTCGAGTCGGGGGCGTCGGGGGTTATCGAGGCGACGACGCTTGCGTATCCGGAGTTCAAGCCGTACATCGAGGTATACGGTTCGCGCGGGACCGTCGCGGTCTCGCACGACCGTCTGCTTCGAATGGAGATAGTCGATCCGACCGATCAGGAAACGGCGGCGAAGGAGGAGTTGCTCGAGCTCACGCGGCTTCATGACGAAGAAGAGATCGCTCGTTCCGAGAGAGCCGCCGCCGGAACGGCCGTTCCGAGCGTGGATATGGGGCACACTCCGGTGATACGCGATTTCATCGACGCGATAAAGACAGGCGGGGCGCCGTTCGTGTCGTCGACCGAGGCGAGAAAGGCGGTCGCTCTCATTCGCGCGATCTACGAGTCGGGGGCGTCGGGAAGCCGGCCGGTGGCGCCGGTCGAAGCCTCACACCATCCGGCGCAGAACAGGTGAATCGTGAGGAAGGTCGTTCAATGATCGAGGACGAGGCGTACCGAAGGCGCGGTCTTTTCGGCAGCCCGAAAAAGGCTCTCACGACGGTGATCGTCGGCGTCGCTCTGGTTCTCGTGCTGTCGAGGTTGGGGGTCTTCGACAACTGGGCCGACCAGCCGCCGGTGAACTATCTTCTTTCCGATCCCGACTACATCGTCGAGAATCGAACGCGCATCGCGAGCTACGCGGTGCACGTTCCCGTCGGCACCCCCGAGGCGACGATCCGCGAGCTTCTGGTCAAGTTCATCGTACCGGAGATTCTTCGCTCGACTTCCGAGTCGGAAACCAAGCGAGATCGTTCTTCGGTTCGGCTGCCGTCTCCGGTCGAGTTTCGCGTCTACTCGACCTACAAACCGGGAACCGAAGAGCTCAAAACGGCCGGAATCGACCAGGCCGACAGCGTCTACCGCTGGGCGCCGGTCGACGGACTTGTGCGGATATAGCGCGGCGCTTTTCGGAACGGCTATTCCGAATACTCTCTTGCCGCCAGGTATTCGTAGGTCGTCCTTTGACGTTTTACCTGCGTTCGCAGGTTCACCAGCAGCTCTTCGGCCGTTACAGGCTTTGCAAGTCTAAGCGACCGAAAACGGATCTCGTTGTAGATATAGTCCTCGACGTCGATCGTCGGCGGCTTCGAATCGAGGCTAAGCGGGTTTTTCCCTTTGTCGATGTTGGCCGGATTGAACCGGAAAAGCGGCCAGACTCCCGACTCGACCGCGAGCTTCTGCTGCTCGAGTCCGGCGCCGGCCCCGATGCCGTGACCCGGAATACAATGACTGTAGGCGATAATCAGCGACGGTCCGTCAAACGCTTCGGCCTCGATAAAAGCGCGTATCGTCTGAATCCGGTTGTACCCCATCGCGATTCGCGCAACATAGATATAGCCGTAAGACATCGCCATCATTCCCAGATCTTTCTTGGGAAGTAATTTGCCTCCGGCCGCGAATTTGGCTATCGCACCGGTCGGCGTCGCTTTCGACATCTGCCCGCCGGTGTTGGAGTAGACCTCGGTATCCATGACGAGGATGTTTACGTTGCGACCGGATGCGATAACATGATCGAGTCCGCCGTATCCGATGTCATAGGCCCACCCGTCTCCGCCGAGCACCCATACCGAGCGCCGGATGAGATAATCGGCGACCGCGAGAAGCCTGCCGGCTTCAGCGGTATCGGAGCTTTCAAGTTGACTCTTGAGGTCGGCCACGTACGATCTTTGTCGCTCGATCTCCTCCGGAGTCGATTGCTCGTTGTCGCGTATCTTTTCCAGTAGCGAAGCGTCTATTCCCTTTGCGTCGCCTGAGATCATACGTTCGACGAGCTCGCGTGCGAAGGCCGTTAGTTTGTCCGCCGTCAGTCGCATCCCCATTCCGAACTCGGCCGCGTCCTCGAACAGCGAATTCGACCACGACGGCCCGCGACCGTCGGCCCTTTTCGCATACGGAGTGGTCGGGAGGTTCCCGCCGTATATCGACGAACACCCGGTGGCGTTGGCGATAACGGCCCGATCGCCGAAGAGTTGGCTGAGAAGCTTGACGTAGGGGGTTTCGCCGCATCCGGCGCAGGCGCCGGAAAACTCGAACATCGGCTTGAGCAGTTGCGAGCCCTTGGTCGTGTTTCTGCGCAGCAGCGACGGATCGGTGTCGGGAATCGTTTCGAAGTATTCCCAGTTCCCGACCTCGCGCTCGCGGACCTCGAGAAGCGAGACCATGTTAAGGGCTTTCTTGTCGGTTTTCTCACCGTCTTTCTTTTCATGGGCGGGGCAAATGTACACGCACAATCGACACCCGGTGCAGTCTTCGGGCGAGATTTGGATCGTGAACTTAAGCCCGGCGAACTCTTTGCCCTTGGCCTCGGCGCTCCTGAGCGTATCCGGCGCGCCGTCGAGATGGGTCGGGTCGTACGCCTTCATACGGATGACCGCGTGCGGGCAAACCGCCGAGCAATCGCCGCACTGAATACAGATGTCGGGTTCCCATTCGGGAACGTCGTCGGCGATATTGCGCTTTTCGTACTTGGTGGTTCCGGTTGGATAAGTCCCGTCGTCGGGCAGTTTCGATACCGGAATCCGCGCGCCCCGCCCGGCGATGATCTCACCGGTAACTTCGCGGATGAACTGCGGCGCGTCCGCCGGCACCGGAGGCTTCATGTGCAATTCCCCGACCGGTTCGGACGGATAGTCGACCTGTTCGATCCCGGAGGTCGCGAGCTCGATCGCGGCCATGTTGCGTTCGACGATGTCCTGCCCCTTGCTTCCGTAGGTGTCGACGACCGCCTTTTTGATCAATTGCAGCGCCTCGTCCTTGGGAAGCACTCCGGAGATCATGAAAAAGGCGGTCTGCATGATCGTGTTTATCCGCGTACCCATTCGCGCCTCTCGGGCGAGCCGGTGCGCGTCGATCACGTAAAACCGGAGTTTCTTTTCGATAATCTGCTTTTGCACTTCGACCGGGATGTGATTCCAGACCTCGTCCTTGGAGAACGGGGACGCCAACAGGAATACCCCGCCGTCCTCGGCGCAGGAGAGCATGTCGATCTTCTCCAGGAAGCTGAATTTGTGGCACGCGACGAAACTCGCGTTCTGGATAAGATAGCTGCTCCTGATCGGGTCTTTGCCGAAACGGAGATGCGACACGGTCATCGCGCCGGCCTTCTTCGAATCGTAGACGAAGTAACCCTGCGCGTAGTTGTCGGTGGCCGTTCCTATTATCTTGATCGAGTTATTGTTGGCGCCGACCGTTCCGTCGGATCCCAGACCGAAGAACATAGCGCGGTGCACCTTTTCGGTCTCGGTGGTGAACGACGAATCGTAGTCCAGACTGGTGTTGGTGAGGTCGTCATTGATGCCGACGGTGAAGTGGTTTTTTGGCTTGTCCGCCGAAAGGTTGTCGAAGACCGCTTTCACCATCGCGGGCGTGAACTCGTTCGAACCGAGTCCGTAGCGTCCGCCCACGATTCTTGGGAAGTGCGCGAACGGGTTCACCCCCGCGTCGGAAGCCTCCCCGATCGCCGTTCGGACATCCTCGTAGAGAGGCTCGCCGAGCGACCCCGGTTCTTTGGTGCGGTCGAGAACCGCGACCGAATCGACCGTCGACGGCAACGTGTTCATGAAATGCTCGACGGAAAACGGTTTGAAGAGACGCACCTTGACCACGCCGACCTTCTCTCCCCGTTCCACGAGGAATCGAACGGTTTCTTCGGCGACCTCGGCGCCCGAGCCCATCACCACGACCACGCGCTCGGCGTCGGGAGCTCCCACGTAGTCGAACAACGAATACGTGCGGCCGGTCAGACCGGCGAACTTCTTCATGGCCGCTTCAACCACGCCGGGAACGGCGAGATAGTATCTGTTGACCGACTCGCGGGCCGCGAAAAAAACGTCGGGGTTCTGACTGGTGCCCTTGATCGTAGGATTCTCCGGGTTCAAAGCGCGTGCCCGATGCGCCGCCACCGCCTCGTCCGGGATCATCTCCCGCATTATCTCGTAGGGAAGCTCTTCGATCTTCTGAATCTCGTGAGACGTTCGGAACCCGTCGAAGAAATGGAGAAACGGGATCCTCGAATCGAGTGTGGCGGTTTGCGCGATAAGCGCGAAGTCCATGATCTCCTGAATCGAATTGGAGGCGAGCATCGCCCACCCGGTGGACCGCGTGGCCATGACGTCGGAATGGTCGCCGAAGATGCTCAGCGCCTGGTTGGCCACCGCGCGGGCGGCAATATGGAAAACCGTCGGAGTAAGCTCTCCGGCGATCTTGAACATGTTCGGGATCATCAGAAGCAATCCCTGCGAAGCGGTAAACGTCGTCGTCAAAGCTCCCGTGGTGAGCGCTCCGTGGACCGCGCCGGCCGCGCCGGCTTCAGACTGCATCTCGATAACGTCGGGAACGGTCCCCCAGATATTCTTCCGACCGTGGGCCGAGTATTCATCCGCGTGTTCACCCATCGGTGACGACGGGGTTATCGGATAAATCGCTATGACTTCGTTCGTCGCGTGAGCTACGTACGCCGCCGCCGTATTTCCGTCTATCGTGACCATTGTTTTGTTAGGCATGATTGGTCCTTGTGAGTGAAGTTGCTTCATGATAGCAGACTTGTCGTCCCGGGTTCAACAATCCACGCGCGCGCCGGCGATTCTGCCGCGGGATCGACTCTCGGTATCAGTACCGCACCCATCGCGCGATGTCGGCGATGCTGAAGCGTTTTCCCGACATCAGAAGCCCCACGCGGAAAATCTTTGCCGACACCGCGGTCATCCCGACGATCGAGACGATCATAATCGCGACGACGAGTACGATTTCCCACGCCGCCGGCATATCGATCATCGTTCGGATGAACATGATGATCGGAGCGGTAAACGGCACATACGAGAGCGCGATGACCAACGGCGCGTCGGGGCGCATCACGATCGCCGAGACGAGCATCATCGGAAGCACGAGAAAAATGATCAAGGGCCACCCGAGCTGTCCGACGTGCGTTTCGTCCTCCGCGCCCGATCCGATGGCCGCGTACGCCGCCGAATAGAGAAAGAAGGCAAGCAGAAAGAACAGAACGAGGAATCCGAACGTTCCCGTCGAGATCGTTGCGGGGAGCTCTACGCCAAGCCGGGGCCCGACGAGCGACACGATCAGATAGCCGGCGCCGACCCATATGGCGTACTGCAGCAACGCGGCGAAAACCTGGCCCAGGAGCTTGCCGAAAAGCATGTCGATCGGTCGCACGCTCGACAACATGATCTCAACGGTTTTCGAGGTTTTTTCCTTAAGGACCGATCGCGCCGTCGCCTGGCCGTAGAGAAGAATCGTCAGGTAGAGCAGGAGGGTAAAGGCTATCGCGGTAAAAATCGTCGAAGCAACGTCGCCCCCGGCCGAACCGGGTTCGCCCGTCGCCGAACGAAGGAGAACTTCGGGGCGTGCGCTGAGATAAGCGATTCTCTGTGGATCGAGCCCCGCGGCGCGCATGCGAAGCGAGACGATCACGTTGCCGAAGTATCCCTGAATGGTCTCGGCGATGACGAAATCGGTTCCCGTGCGCGAGTAGTACTCGAGCGTATCGGTACGAAGATAGTCTTCCGGGACAACGACGTATCCGTCAATTTCGCGCTCGGCGACACGCCGAGCGAGCTCATCGACGTCGGTTCCGCGTACGAACCGGATCGGCGAATCGACGGCGGCGGTCGTTACCGCGTCGAACAGCTTCCCGTCGCCGCCGGCGATCGCGATGGTGGTTCCCTCTTCGATGGCCGAGGCCGACTGCATAAGCAGCGACGGAAGAAAAGCCATCCCGACGATGACGAGCGGCCCGAGTATCGTGATGATGATGAATGCCTTATTCGCCGCGGTCATTTTGAACTCCATCCTGGCGATTCTGAGCGCCTTATTCATCATCTTTCTCCTCACGCGATGCGCCGCCGACGGCACGTACGAAGATGCTGTGGAGCGACGGCGCCATCACCTCGTACCGTCTGATCGAGATCTTTCCGGCCAGCGCGACGAGTATGCGGTCGGGGGGCGTGGAGTCGGCCGGGTACAGCTCGACGTATCGCGGGAAGCGCGATATCGATTTGATCCCGTCGATCTCGTCGAAGACGTTCCCGTCGCCGTCGAACTCGACCACGACCGCGTGGTCCCCTTGAGAGTTCTTTATCTCGTCGAGCGACCCGTACATCACCTGCGCCCCGTGGTCCATCAGGAATATTCGATGACATATTCTCTCGGCCTGCTCCATGATGTGCGTTGAGAAGAGGACCGTTTTCCCTTCGCGACTCAACGCGACGATAGCGTCGCGAAGAATATCGGCGCTGACCGGGTCGAGACCGGCGAACGGCTCGTCGAAAAAAAGGATGTCGGGATCGTGCGCGACAGCGGCGATGAATTGGACTTTCTGCGACATTCCTTTCGACAACTCCGATATCTTTCGGTCTTTCCATCCGCCCAGACCGAAAGTGTCGAGCCACGCGTCGATTCGCGGCTCAAGCTCCTGCGACGACGCCCCTTTCAGTTCGCCGAGGTAGCGAAGCATCTCGCCGACCTTAACCTTGCGGTACAGCCCGCGCTCCTCGGGAAGATATCCGATTCGTCGTTTGTCGCTCTCCGCGAGCGGCTTGCCGTTGAAAAGAATCGACCCGGAGTCGGGACCGATGATATTCATGATCATCCGGATCGTCGTCGATTTTCCCGCGCCGTTCGGCCCGATCAGCCCGAGAATCTCACCCGGTCGGGTCTCGAAGGAAACGCCGTCGACCGCGCGCACCGAACCGAATGATTTCGACACGTTGTTGACCTCGATCATCTCTCTCCTCCCGAGGACATTACCGGCGGCGTGCGGACGTTATTCATACAGCAGTCGAAAGTGCTCGATCCGTGCGAACGCTCTGATCAGGTTTGCCTGGACGTCTTCGCCCGGGTCGGGCGCCTCGACTCCGAAAGAGTCGATGATCGACCGCGTGGTATCGGCGAAGGCGCGAAAGGTGAATCGTCGATCCGGCGCGACGGGGCTCGCCGACGCGGAATTCTCGATAAGGTCGTCGAATCGCGCGAAAAGCGCCTCATTCTCCGCGCGAATTTCGCCCCGATAGGCCGCGGATCGGTTCACCCGTTCGAGAGCGGCGTATTGACGCCCGACGTCGAGATAGGAAAAATCGACGCACTCGCCGGCGAGCACGACCCGCGCGCTCCGCTCAAGAGCATCGCGGGTTTCCACGTCGACATAATCGGCGTGCCTGGCAATCCGCTCCGCGTATCTCTTTCTGAGACCGCGGCGTGCATCGGCCGAGAGCGGAACGCGAAACGAGTCATAGAGGCCGACCGATCCGCGATCGAGAAAATCGACGACACCCTCGATCACATCGATGCGACGCGCAAACAGCGGCAATCCCCACAGCAACGCCTCCACGTAGAGGAAACCGAACCCTTCCTGAATCGACGCGGTGGCGATGAGGTCCGCAGAGGCGACAAGCTCGCCGAAACCGACGCCCGCCTCCTCGATGCGTTCGCCGATCCCCCAGAGCCCTCGTATCAGCGCCCCGCGAAAAGCCGACTCTACGACGTCCGAGTACGGTCTCTCGGGCGCGGAAACGCCGGGAAGGGTCACGACGAAATTGACGGGCCGGTTCGCCGCCTGCGCGATGAGCGCCGATTCGAGGATGTTTTTGCGTCGTATCGTGCGCACCGGGCTCAAAACCACCGGCGCCGAAGGATCGAACTCCGGAAAATCAGACGCAAACTCTTTCGACAGCCTCCCTTTCGTACTCCGCGCGTCCGACCGGTCGAGTGGAACGCCGCCGACCGGATTGGTCAGCAACGTTGCGTATTGCGCGGGTATACCCGCGTGTGTCAGAAGCCGGCGGTCGCGTTCATTGATGAGTGCGTATCGGACGTTTCGCGCAACCGGATAGACGGGCAGATCGGTGTGTTCCGCGAGTAGTCTGAGGTTCTCGTAACGTGCGCATTCGGGAAAATCATGAATGTGGAGAATCATTCGCTGATCGGGATGATCGCGTGCAATCAGAAGAAGCGCCTGAGTAAACGCGGGATTCTTTCCAAGATGATAGTTGTGTATCCACCACGTCGAACCGGCGTACCGACTGTAGATCTCTTCGGCCGTCGTCGCGGCGTCCGCATCGCCGAAATCCGTCGAATAGTCGAGAGCCGGGTGAACGTGCAGCGCGATGTGCGGACCTTCCTCGCCGACTGCGCGCGTGAGCTTCCGTACGAACGCCTCCGCCCCGTCGGTCCGCCCCACGACCAGATCGATTCGGTCGATCTGGGGAAGGCCCTCGGCGATCGCCTGGACCGAAAGCGAGATGACCGTGGTTACCCCTCCCGGCTGAACGTGATAGTGGAAAATGGAAATGGATCGACCGTCCATGAGCGGGCTCAACTCTACGGTAAAACGCGTGACGAGGCAAATGCCGGCCGGCCACGCCGGTTTGCCGGCGTGCCGGAATCGCACTACAGTGTGTAGCGGGGGTGACCATGAACGAAATCGACGAGCTACTCGCCGCGATCTACGGAGCGAAAAGAGGCGCCGTGGCTTCGGGCCGACTTCGGGCTCTGCTTGACAAATACGCCGGGAAATGGCCGGGGCGCCGCGGGCCCGACCCTCTTCCACTCGACCAGACCGACTCGTTCGTCATCACCTACGGCGATCAGTTTCGAGCGCCGGGCCGACGACCGCTTGAGTGTCTCGGTGATTTCGCCGAGCGTTACCTGTCGGACATCGTCTCGGGCGTTCATATCCTTCCGTTTTTTCCTTACTCTTCGGACGACGGATTCTCGATCATCGATTACTACTCGGTAAACGGCGATTTCGGCGACTGGGACGACGTGTCGAGAATAGGCCGCTCTTTCAGGCTCATGTCCGATCTCGTGCTCAACCACTGCTCGGTCGGCAACGAGTGGTTCCGCAAGTTCCTCCGGGGCGAGGAGCCGTACCGCGACTATTTCATTACCGTCGAGGAAGGCGCCGATCTGTCGATGATCGTCAGACCACGGTCGCTCCCGCTCCTCACCCCTTTCGACACGGCCTGCGGGCGCAAACTGGTCTGGACGACTTTTTCGGCGGACCAGGTCGATCTAAACTTTTCTTTTCCACAGGTGCTGCTTGAGATGGTCGAAGTGATGCTGTTTCACGCGTCGCGCGGCGTACAGGTCATCCGGCTCGACGCGATAGCGTACGTCTGGAAAGAGATCGGGCATCCGAGTATTCATCACGAGAAGACGCATTTGATCGTCCGATTGTTCCGCGCGATTTGCGACGAGTACCTCCCGGGAATGATCATCATCACCGAGACGAACGTTCCTCATGAGGAAAACATCTCCTACTTCGGAAACGGCAGGAACGAGGCGCACATGATCTACCAGTTTCCGCTCCCTCCGCTTACCCTCGACGCGATGATCCGGAACGACGCGCGGAGACTGCGCGAGTGGGCCGCGGGGCTCGACGCCGGCGACGATCCGGTCACCTTTTTCAACTTCCTCGCGTCGCACGACGGAATCGGCGTGACGCCGGCCCACGGAATACTCTCCGAATCGGAGATCGAGAATCTCATCTCCGTGGTTCGCGAACGCGGCGGGTTGGTTTCGTACAAGACCACCCCCGCCGGCGATATCCCCTACGAGCTCAACATCAACTACCGTGACGCGGTAACGGATCCTGCGGCCGACGACGAGACGCGGGCGGCCATGTTCATCGCTTCGCAAGCGGTCATGCTTTCGATGGCCGGCGTGCCCGGTATCTACATCCACAGTCTTCTCGGTTCGGGCAACTATTCCGAAGGGGTGGCGGAAACGGGGATGAATCGATCGATCAACCGGGAGAAGCTCGGGCTCGATTCGGTAGTCGCCGAGCTGGAAGACGAAACCACCCTTCGGTCGATGATCTACCGACGTTTCGTCGATCTTCTTCGCATCCGGCGCCGACAACACGCCTTTCACCCCAAGGCGACCCAGCGCATTCCCGACGCAGGAGACCGCGTTTTCGCGGTGTCGAGAACCGCGACCGACGGCTCCCAGACGATTCTGTGTCTCGTTAGTTTTTCCGACGCGAGCGAGACGGTCTCGATCTCGACGCGCTCGGCGGCTCTTCCCGATACCGGCGAGGTGAAAGACCTTATCGGCGGTTCGCGTTTCGACGTCGCCGGAGGGCGGCTTTCGGTGCGACTCGATCCGTGGCAGGTCTTGTGGTTGGCGACGCCGACGAGGTAATACCGGTCAGCACGTCTGTCCGAAGAAGATGCCCAGCAGATTCTCGAGTTTCTGCCGAAGAACGGTATACGAGTAATACTTCAGACCGAGTTGATAGTTCTTTTCGACCATCGCCCGCACGCGGGACGGGTTTTGCATGACGGCTCGTGTCTGTTCGACGGTTTCGTTCGTGATGTAGTCGTTCATTTCGATCACGTCGAATCCTTTCGGTTTGATGTCGTAGAAGTAAATCGAGTAGTTGTTAATGAGAATCGGTTTTCGAAAGTAGATTGCTTCAAGAAACGCGTTTCCGAACCCTTCCTGCAGCGACGGATAGGTCACGAGGTCGGCGTGCGGATAGATATCCTGAAGCGCGTAGACCTTCCTGCCGTCCGGCGTTCGCCCCCTGTGGTCGTTGATGATATCCTGGATGAACAGCGCCTTTACGCCGAGCATCTTTGCATAGCGGCGGACGCGCTCTTCGTATTCGTACCCTTCGTCGCCGGAGGCGTGACTGATGACCAGGGCGGCCTTCATATTCAGAAGCGAGACGAGCTCGATCGCGTGCTCGATTCCCTTGCGCTGCACGACGCGGGTCGGCTGAAGAACCAGCAGCTCATCCTCCTCGATTCCCAGCGCTTCTCTCACGTCGCCGGCGTACTCGTCGACCGTCGCCGGCGGGGATTCGAAACTCATTACATTGGGAATCAGCGTCGCCGCGATTCCGGTCCGGAGCGCCAGTTGATTCTGAGCCGAGGAGTTGATAACGACATGCTCGATCGAGTTCAAATGCGGCGGGTAACACGAGTTGAAATAGTCCCATACGCAGTTTCGTAGAAATCGCTTTCGCTCCCAGAAGAAGTCGTGATGGTGAGCGATCGTGTGGATACCGGTTTCGGCTATGAACTCGGTAATCGCCATCGCAAGCGAGATGTTCAGCGGAATCGTCAACACGTTCTGCGGAACGATCAGGTCCAGGTCGAACTTTTCAACGAAACCGTACATCGCGTCGATAAGCGTTTCCCGCAACGCGTGCAACCCGGTCGTCAACTCGCGTGGACGGAGCGCGGCGTCGAACGCCATCGCGTACAGCCTGCGAACTTCCTCGTGCGTAAAATGCGCTTCGGGAACCACAAGGCTTCGCTCCTCGGGCAAGTCGAGCTCCCCTGCCATGTAGTAGCAGTTATGTCCCATCTGCTCGAGGACTCTGGCCCATTTCATCGTCTCCAGCGAGACGCCGTCGGTACCCGAGATTCTAAACGATATAAAACCGATGTTTTTCCCCACGGTGATTCTCCCGATAATAGTCCGCTCGGCGCATTGTAGGCGTCGGTGTTCATCGGGGTCAAGAACGAACGGCCGCCCGTTTGTGCGCGTCGTTCGTTGACACCCCCTCGAGGCGGTGCTATCGTCTGTTCGCCAGATGGATTTTGCCACTCGCCTCTCCGATCGGTGCCGGGAGATCGACTCTCTTCTCTGCGTGGGACTCGACCCGCGTGTTGCCGATTCAGGCTCTCGGGTCGTTTCGGCGATCGTCGATTTCAACCGCCGCATAGTCGATGCAACGGCGGATCTCGCGGTCGCGTACAAACCGAACATCGCCTTCTACGAACGGCACGGGCCGTCCGGCATCGAAGCCCTCGGTCGCACGCTCGATCTCATCCCGGACGACGTTCCCGTTATCCTCGACGCGAAGAGGGGAGACATCGGCGCTACCTCCGAGGCATACGCCGATGCGGCGTTTTCCCGGATCGGCGTCGACGCGATCACGCTCAACCCCTACATGGGACGAGAGGCGCTTGAGCCGTTTCTTCACCGCGGCGACAAGGGGTGCTTTCTGTTGTGCCGGACGTCGAACGCGGGAAGCGGAGTGTTCCAGGATCGGGTGGTCGTAGGCGGCGCGTTTGAACCGCTCTATATGAACGTCGCTCGCGAGTGCCTGACATGGGGCGCGAACGTCGGGCTTGTCGTCGCCGGCAACGATCCCACGGCGCTGCGGGCCGTCCGTGCGGTCACGCCCGACGCCTGGATTCTTGCTCCCGGGATCGGCGCACAGGGCGGCGGCGTCGACGAAGCGGTCGCCGCCGGCGCACGGGACGACGGGTTGGGGATTATCATCCACGTCGGCCGCGCGATCGCCTCTTCCGCCGATCCGCGGCGGGCGGCGATCGGATTCCGGGACGCTATCCGGCGCGCGAGGGCACGTCGGTCGGCGCCGAAGCCCGCCCCGGCCGACGCCGATGATGTCTCGCGACCGTTTCTCGAAGGGCTCATGGATTCGGGCGCTTTCAAAACGGGGACGTTCACGCTCAGGTCGGGCATCGTGTCGCCGTTCTATATCGACATGCGCCTCGTGCCCTCGCACCCGCCTCTTTTTCTGGAAGCCGGAAGGGCGTACGCGCGGCTTCTCGATTCGCTCGACTACGATCTGATCGGGGCGATTCCCACCGCAGCGCTTCCGCTCGGCGCTTCGGCGGCGCTGGCGACGGGACGCGCTATGATCTATCCACGGATGGGCGCCAAACGGCACGGAACCGGCAGTCGCGTCGAGGGCGCCTATCGCCGCGGGCAGCGTGTCGTGTTGCTCGACGACGTTATCACCACCGGCGGCAGCAAGCTTGAGGCGATCGAGATACTACGTTCCGAAGGGCTCGTGGTCGAAGACCTCGTCGTGCTTATCGAGCGGGGCGAGGCCGGTCGGGGCGAACTGACCGCGGCCGGCGTTCGGCTGCACGCTTACGCGCGGATCGAAGCGCTGTTCGCCGTGTCGCTGTCGAGCGGGCGTATCGATGAGAGCGAGTACGCCCGTCTGCTCGATTTCGTGAGACGCGACCGATGACGGCCTTTTTCAAAGCGCTTTGGGCGTTGCTCGGCGGCTCGATCACCATCGGCTCGCTCCAACTGCCGTTCAGTTGGTTGGCCCTGTTCGGCGCGGTGCTCATCTTCGTCGGGATGTGGGTCGTGTATCGACTCATAAACATCGGGCTTCGCAAGCTGCTCGGCACCACTCCGCTTACCGAAAAAACTCAAAAGCTGATTCTGCGCTGGACGCGGATCGTGCTTCGTATTCTCTACGCGATCGGGGCATTCGGGATCGTCGATTCACTCTTCGGCGCGCGGATGTTCGAGTATCTCGAAAGGTTTTTCAGCGTTCTCGGCGATCCGATCATCAGCACCGGATCGACCAGCATATCCTTCCTTACGCTCCTATTGACTATTCCCGTTTTCTATCTGGCGTCGTGGGCGGGGCGAATGAGCGGGGCGGTGCTCGATCAGTCGCTTCTCAGTCGAACCGGACTCGATCCGTCGCGCAAGTTCTCCATCGCCAGTTTGGCTCGATACGGCGTCATGGTTATCGTCGCGCTCGTCGGTCTGTCGGTAATCGGAATCGACCTCTCGGCGCTGGCCGTCCTGTTCGGTGTGCTCGGAATCGGCGTGGGTTTTGGGCTGCAAAACGTCGTGTCCAACTTCTTCTCGGGCCTTATCATTATTCTCACGCGCCCCATCAAAGAGACCGATCGAATTATCGTCGACTCGATCGACGGGACCGTCGTTCGCATCCGGCTGCTGTCGACGGTGGTCAACACGATGACCGAAGAGACGATCATCATCCCCAACAGCCGGCTCGTCAACAACTCGGTGCACAACTACTCCTACGATTCGCGGAGTATCATCATTACCAACGAGGTCGGCGTCTCCTACTCTTCCGATCTCGATCGGGTAATCGAGATCCTTCGGTCGATTGGACGCGAGAACCCGTACGCGGTCGCCGAAAGCGAGGTGGAAGTGCGGGTGGAGCGGTTCGGCGACTCGAGCATCGACATGGTGCTGCGTACGTTCATCCGTGACGTCGACGACAAATACCGCGCCCGGTCATGGAACAATCTGGAAATCTGGCGGCGCTTCGCCCGGCACGATATCGTCATTCCGTTTCCGCAGATCGATCTTCATCTTGCCGACCGGAGCGCGGACTTTCGCGTCGCGTTCGTTCCGCACGACGACTCCGGCCGGGGCGAAGCGGAAGAGTCGATGCCGAGCGACGGCCGGGAGTAGGGCGCCCTTTCGCGGGGCGCGACGAATGCCCGGCGTCGGAATACTTTCTCAACGGAGGCGATTGATGAATCCACTCAATTCTCTTGAACGATTGGGTGACGGACGGACCGGTCGGGTCTCGTCGTGGGACACGAGTGGGCGAAACGCGGACTGGTGGTTGATCGAACCCGGCGAAACCCGGGTGCTCGCCGACATCGCGGGTCCGGGACGTATTACTCACATCTGGATGACGCAGAGCGCGGGGTACCGCGACTGCCTGCTCAAGATGACGTGGGACGACGCCGATGCTCCGAGCGTTTTGACGCCGTTGGGAGATTTTTTCGGACTCGGCCACTGCATCGTGGCGAGCTATCAGTCGTTCCTCTTCACCGCATCGACGAACCACGACAACCGGTTCAACCGGGGATGCGCGCTCAACTGCTACGCGCCCATGCCGTTTTCCAAACGGGCGCGGATAGAGCTCGTGAACGAGGGGGCGGCGCCGCATCGCCAGTACTTCTACGTCGACTATGAAACCCTGGAGTGTTTCCCCGAAGGCTCGGGTTTCTTCCACGCCGAGTTCCGCAGGGAGAATCCCTTCGGGGGGTGGGCTCCCGAGATCCGCGTCAACACTCCCGAATCGAACGTCGTCAATGCCGAGCGACTCGCGTGGGAGAACAACTACCTGATCCTCGAAACGACGGGCGCGGGGCACTACATCGGGTGCAATATTTCGGTGACCAATTTCAAAGGGGAATGGTGGGGCGAAGGCGACGATATGATCTGGGTGGACGGATACAAATGGCCGCCCGACCTCCACGGAACCGGGAGTGAGGACTACCTGAACCAGGCATGGGGAATGCAGCCGAACGCGTTCGGTCGAAACGGGTCTTCGATATACGAACATCATACCGGCGGCTATCAAACGAGCTACGTCCACCATATCGAGAATCCCGTTCGATTTCGCAGGGAAATCCGCGTTACCATCGAGCACGGGCACGGCAACCATTTGGCGAACGAAATGTCGAGCGTCGCCTACTGGTACGCGCTGCGACCGACCGGCGCCGTAAACGTCCCGCCGGTCGAAAAACGCCGGCCGGTCCGGCGCGACTCGCTGGGAAACTGGATTCCCGACGAGGAAGGCAGGACCGCAGGGCGCCTCGTGCCGCTTAACGATGAGATGAGGGAGATGAAAGAGAGATGGAAGCGGGATCATCGGGAGTAGTCGTCGCCGGCCGTGCTCAGGCGCCGACCACGGGGAGTTGATGCGATGTCCGACAAAAGACGGCTTCATCTCATCTGCAATGCGCATATCGACCCCGTATGGCTATGGGAGTGGCAAGAGGGCGTCGCCGAGGCGCTGTCGACCTTTCGGACCGCGGCCGACCTGTGCGAGGAGTACGACGGGTTCGTTTTCAACCACAACGAGGCGATCCTCTACCGATGGGTCGCCGAATACGAGCCCGGGCTCTTCGAACGGATAAAACGGCTCGTCGCCGCGGGCAAGTGGCACGTCATGGGAGGATGGTATCTCCAACCCGACTGCAATATGCCCTGCGGCGAATCGCTCGTTCGTCAGGCGCTCGTCGGCAAACTCTACTTCAAACGGGCCTTCGGCGTCGAACCACGGGTTGCGATCAACTTCGACCCGTTCGGTCACACCAGGGGGCTCGTGCAGATACTCGCGAAGAGCGGTTCGGACGCCTACATCTTTTGCCGCCCCGGCGAGCGCGATTGTCCTCTCCCGGCAGACGATTTCGTGTGGGTCGGATATGACGGGTCGACCGTCACCGCGCACCGCTCGGCGGTCGGGTATAACAGCCCGCTCGGAAAGGCCCGCGAGAAGATCGAGGCGCTGCTCGACCGCGGTCCCGGAAATGGACCGGATATGGTGCTGTGGGGGGTGGGAGACCACGGGGGCGGTCCTTCAAGACGGGATCTTTCGGATATTCGGAGTCTGATCGACGTGCGGGACGAGGTAGAGATGCGTCACTCCACGCCCGAGGCATATTTCAACGACCTCGCAGACGCCGGCGAGCTCCCACGATACGAGGGCGATCTCAATCCGTGGGCGCCGGGTTGCTATACTTCGCAGATCCGGATCAAGCGGCGCCATCGGGCGCTCGAGAACGAATACTACCGAGCGGAGAAAATGGCGTCGCACGCATCGCTGTCGGCGGGAATGCGGTATCCGGCGGAGGAGCTCGGTGAAGCTCTTCGGGATCTGTTGTTCAGCGAGTTTCACGACGTGCTCCCGGGGTCGTCGATTGAGCCGGCCGAGGAGGCCGCGCTGCGGTTGATCGATCACGGAAGGGAAATCGTCTCGAGGGTGACGACGCGGGCCTTTTTCTCGTTGTGCTCCGGACAACCGCGCGCCGCCGGCGGGGCTTATCCGATTCTCGTCTACAATCCTCATCCGTACCCGGTGACCGATCTCTTCGCCTGCGAGTTCAACCTGGCCGATCAGAACTGGGGCGAGAGCCGGACCGAGTTCGATGTTTTCCAGGGGGACCGAGCGGTCCCGGCGCAGATCGAACATGAGTTGAGCAATCTCAGCCTCGACTGGCGCAAGCGCCTGGTTTTTCGCGCGACCCTCGCGCCGGGACGCGTTACGCGATTCGACGCCACACCGCGGGTTCTCCCCGGCCGGCGGGCCTCGCGCGGCGCCGAATCGGCGCTTCCCGACGGCGTGTCGCTTCGGGTCGGGCGGTATCTGCGGTTCGGCGGAGAGCGGGCTCAGTTGGAAATCGACCGCGAAACCGGACTCATCGGTCGCTTTTGCGTCGACGGCGCGACGCTCATCGCGGGCGACGGCCTGCGTCCGATCGTCATGGCCGACTACGAGGACCCGTGGGGGTCGACCGTGCAACGGTTTCGGCGTCTCATCGGCGCCTTTTCGTTGCTCGGTCGCACCGAATCGTCCCGGTTCGCCGGCATCGACGACCGTACCGTCGACCCTGTTCGTATCGTCGAGCACGGCGTCGTTCGCACCGTGGTCGAGGCCTCGTTCGGGTACAACGATTCACGGTTGCTCTTGACCTATCGTATCCCGCGGTCGGGAAGGTGGTTCGACGTCGATGTGTCGGTGTTGTGGCAGGAGAAAAACCGCATGCTTAAACTTGCCGTTCCCGTGGCCTTTGCGGGCGCGCGGCTGCACGGCCAGGTGGCGTACGGCGTCGAGTCGTTCGCGGGGAACGACAGGGAACTCGTATCGCAGAAATGGCAGTGCCTTTCGGCGGCCGGCGACGGGCCCGCGTTACTGTGCATCGACGACGGAGTCTACGGGTCCGACTTCGCCCACGATGAGTTGCGGCTCTCGCTTCTTCGCTCTCCCGCCTATTCGGCGTTGAGCGGTCTACAGGGGCGCGACGTTATCGACCGCGATCGTTATCTGCCCAGGATCGACCAGGGCCTGCGCCGTTTTCGGTTCCGATTCGTCGGCGACGCCTCGTCGGGGCTACTCGCCGCCGCCGACCGGCTCGCGCTTTCCTTCAACGAGCGGCCGGTCCTTCTGTCGTTCTATCCCTCCGGCGAGGGATCGGCGCCCGCGCCGTTCGTCGAGCTCGGCGAGGGTCCGGTGTGCATGACCGCGTTCAAACGCGCCGAAGAGGGCGCAGAATGGGTCATGAGGCTGTTCAATCCGGTCGGACGCGAAGAGCGGTGTCGTGTGTCGGCGCCGGCTTTCGGAGATCCGTTCGAGCTGCGTTTCGGCGCGTTCGAAATCAAGACGATTCTGCTCAACGACTCTGCGACCGGGAAAACCGCCGGGTGGCGCGAGGCCGATCTGCTCGAACGACCGCTGTAGCGTTATCGGTCGATCGGCAAACCGGATTCGGAATCGCCGGGCATCGACGAGAAACGAATCGCGCGGCAAGAGACGCGACCGAGCTCGGCCGGTCGACGTCAGGGTCGTCGAGCATCGAGAAACGCCTCGGTCTCGCGCGCGCTCGGAAGCGACGGTTGCGCGCCGAGACGGGTCACCGCAATCGCGCCGGCCGCAGCGGCGAAACGCAAAGAATCGGAAAGATCCCTTCGCGAGAAGTAGCGGACCGCGAAACCGGCGGTGAACGCGTCTCCGGCGGCGGTGGCGTCGACCGCTTCGACGGGAAAGGCACGCGTTTTACGCATCGTGCGACCGTCGTAGGCGAGTGAGCCGCGTTCGCCGAGTTTGATGATGACGAGCCGAGCATCGCTTCGCGCGCGAAGCGCGCGTGCCGCCTCTTCGGTCGCCGCGTCCGAATCGCACCGCATACCGGTAAGGACCTCCGTCTCGGTTTCGTTTGGTGAGAGCACCTCGACGCCGCCGAGCCGTTCGAGCTCGAACGATCTGGCCGGGCCGGCGTCGATCACAACCGGGACCGCACGAGGTGCGGCACGCTCCGTGACGGCGAACACGACGTCGTCGGGTATTTCGAAGTTCATCATGATCGCGTCGTAGGATCCGGAAAGAGCGCTGCGCACGTCGTCGAAAGCAAGACGCATGTTGGCGCCGGGATACACCATTATCCGGTTCGCGCCGCCGGGTTCGACGATGATGACCGCAAGGCCGGTGGGATGCTCCTCGTCGATCGTGACTCCCGCCGTGTCTATGCCGTTTGCGGCGAGGTTTTCGACGAGTCTTCGCCCGTTCGAATCGTTTCCCACCCTGCCGGCGAACGTTACCGTAGCGCCGAGGCGCGCGGCCGCGACGGCCTGGTTGGCGCCTTTGCCGCCGGGAATCGTGTGATAGGTTTCTCCGAAATAGCTCTCTCCGGGCGCCGGTATCCGGTCCGCCGTCAATACGAGATCCATGTTCATGCTGCCGACAACGAGTATTCTCGGTGGTCGCGGGGCGCTCATGTCCACACTTTAGTAGGCGCTGCGCCGGCGGACAAGCGGGCGGGCACGACGCGGCCTTCGGCCGTCGATTACCCGCTTTGACATTCGGCTATCATCGTGCGCAGCCGGCCGACGTTGGCGCCGAGGGACGCCTCGCGGTCGTAGAGTGATGATGTGCCCAGCACGAGGACGTCGGCGCCGGCCCGGAGCATGGCGGGTATGTTTTGCCAGCTGACGTTGCCGTCGACTTCTATCAAGACCGTGTGGTTGAAGCGTTCGCTCATGTCTCGTAGCTCGCCGATCTTGTCGATCGTTTGCGGAATCAGGCTTTGCCCGGAGTATCCCGGGTTCACCGTCATCACACAGACGAGCTCGACGTCGGCAATCAGGTGCCGGATCGCATCCACCGGTGTCGCGGGGTCTATCGCGACTCCGGGCGTCGCACCCGCGTTCCGGATGCAATCGATCGTTCGCAGCGGATGGTAGACGGCCTCCGGGTGGAAGCTCAGATAGACGCCTGGCGATTCGGCGAAAGCCGCGACGTATGAGTCGACGTTCTCGATCATGAGATGAATGTCGAGAGGAATAGCCGAATAGGAGGCGAGCGCGCGACATATGCCGGGGCCCAAGGTGAAATTGGGAACGAAGTGACCGTCCATTATGTCGATGTGAAGAAAGTCGATCTTTTGCTTCGCGAATAGATCCAGCTCGGGCTTGAGCCGGATGAAATCGGCGCACATCATTGACGGCGCGAGGCGTATTCGTTTCATGTCGCGGCGCCTCCGTTGGATTCGGTTACCACGCCGCCTTGAACCGCGAGTCGAGCGCATCGACGAGACGTTCGAGTCGGGCGAGATTGTAGGGCAGCGCGTGCGCGGTGAGGCGCCTGAGAACGTAGAGAGATTTGTCCATGGTGAGCCGAGCGGAGGAGAGCGGAGACACTCCGAGGAGCTCTTTGACGTTGGGAAGCAGGTGCCTTTTGAGCGTCCAGATGTAGCGTCGCAACTCTTCGATTCCCGATTCGATCCGTTGCTCGCTTTCGGGCGTCAGATCGAAAAGCGCGAGAAAACCCCGAATCTCCCGAATCGTCCGTCGATCGATAGGGAGATCGTCGATGACCACCGCAAGCCACGAACGATCGAAGTGCTGTTCGAAGGTGTCGCGTATCTGGTGCACCAGGCTCACGATCTCGTTTCGCCTGGACGGCGTGGCGAAGAGCGGGCGGGACGTCGAAACCTCTGCAGTGCGAGCGCTTTCCATTTGTATCTATTCTCGGCCGATATGCGGCGGCATATGAGCAACACCTCGCGAAACTCTTTCGCGGCGGACTCGGGAACCTGGAACATGGCCGGCGCGGCGGTCGTTTTCTTTGTGTACAAAACTTTTCCGTTTGATATACTAACCGTCGCGCGCCGCCCAAGCGGCCGCTCCGACTGCCACAGGAGAACTCCTACAATGAGGTTACACACGTGAGATTTGGTGTTCCGAAAGAAGTCCAGGACGGGGAGACGAGGGTGCCGCTCATTCCGGAAGCGGTCGGCAAGCTCGTCGATTTGGGAGCGGAGATTCGCATCGAAGCCGGAATGGGTGAGACGTGCAGGTACGACGACTCCCTGTATGAAAAGGCGGGCGCCTCGATCGTTTCGGATCATGAGGCGCTGCTTGGCGAATCCGACGTCGTGCTTCGGCTCAACAAGCCGCCGCTTCGCGACGTCGAGTCGTTGGCCGAGGGCGTCGTTCATGTGAGTTATCTCGATCCGTTCAACGAGCGCGAGATCGTTTCGGCGCTCGCCGCCAAAAGAGCACGCGCGATTTGCATGGAGCTGATCCCGCGCACGACGCGGGCGCAAAAGATGGACGCTTTGAGCTCGCAGGCGAGCCTCGCCGGCTATGTAGCGGTGATCATCGCGGCCGAACGCCTCGACTCGATCTTTCCGATGATGACCACGCCGGCCGGCACCATCTACCCGGCGCGGGTTTTTGTCATCGGGGCGGGGGTCGCCGGTCTTCAAGCCATAGCAACGGCGAAGCGCCTCGGTGCGCGCGTTGAGGCGTTCGACACCCGTCCCGTGGTCGAAGAGCAGGTCCAGTCTCTCGGGGCGCGTTTCGTCAAGATCGATCTCGGCGAGCAGGAAGAAACGAAGGATGGGTACGCGAAGGAGTTGACGCCGGAGCAGCTTGAGAAGCAGCGGGAGATGATGGCGCAGCATTGCGCCGCGGCCGACGTGGTTATCACGACCGCGCAGGTGTTCGGGCGCAAGGCGCCGCTTATCGTGACCGAACAGATGGTCGCCGGAATGAAGCCCGGCAGCGTCGTCGTCGACATGGCGGTCGAAACCGGCGGGAACGTCGCCGGTTCGGTCGCCGGCGAAGAGGTGGAAAGGAACGGCGTCCGAATCATCGGCTATACGAATCTCGCCGGACGAGTTCCGGTTCACGCGAGTCAGGTCTATTCGAGTAACGTGGCCAACTTCGTTATCGAGTTTTGGGACAAGGAAAAGAACGAGCTCGTGCTGGACGAGAGCGATGAGATCGTCTCCGGGTGTCTGGTGACGCGGGACGGAGAAATCGTCAACGAGCGGCTGAAGGAGCACTATTCATGATCGTCTATCTCGCATTCATACTCATCCTGGCGATTTTTTTGGGATTCGAGGTCATCTCCAAGGTGCCGTCGACCCTTCACACCCCGCTCATGTCCGGGTCGAACGCCATCTCCGGAATTACGCTTCTCGGAGCGCTTGCGGCCGCCGGAGTCGAGAGTCCCGACTGGATTACGATCGTCCTCGGCACCGCAGCGGTTGCTTTCGCAGCCGTCAACGTAGTGGGGGGCTATTTCGTGACCGACCGCATGCTTGGAATGTTCAAGAAGAAGGAGGGCTGAGGTCATGGAACTACTGATCAACCTCAGCTACATCGTTTCGGCCTCTTTTTTCGTTTTCGGGCTCAAGATGCTCAGCTCGCCCAGGACCGCGCGAGCCGGGAATCTCATTTCCGCCGTCGGAATGCTTCTCGCGATCGTCATGACGCTGCTCGACCGCGGAATCGTCGATTTTCGCTGGATCGTCCTCGGATTGGCCGTAGGCTCCGTTGTCGGACTGTTCGCCGCGCGTCTGGTCGCGATGACCGCGATGCCCGAGATGGTGGCGATTTTCAACGGGTTCGGAGGCATCGCGAGCCTGTTGGTCGGGTGGTCGGTCTACCATCGCGTGCTTGACACCGCGGTTTTTCAGACGGTGACCATCGCGCTGTCGGTCCTCATCGGCGGGGTAACTTTTACCGGCAGCCTCGTCGCGTTCGCGAAACTGAACGGGCTCATCACCGGAAAACCCGTGCTGTACAAAGGGCAACACATCGTCAACACGGCGATTGTTGTCTCGATACTCGCGGTTGCGGTGCTCTTCGGCATCAACCCCGCCGACGGCTACTCCTTTTTTCTCGTGCTTGTCGGTATTTCCCTGCTCTTTGGGGTGCTGTTCGTTATACCGATCGGTGGCGCCGACATGCCCGTGGTCATTTCTCTTCTCAACAGCTTCTCAGGGCTCGCCGCCTGCGCGGCGGGGTTCGTTATCGAAAACAACCTGCTTATCGTGGCGGGCGCTCTCGTCGGCGCGAGCGGGATCATCCTGACTAATATAATGTGGAAAGCGATGAACCGATCGCTTCCGAACGTCCTGTTCAGCGGGTTCGGGTCGGCGAAGACGGCCGGCGGGGCCGCCGTGTCGGGCGAGGCGCAGGCGATAAGCGCGGAGGACGCCTTTCTGGTGCTCGAGGCGGCGACGTCGGTGGTAATCGTTCCCGGCTACGGACTCGCCGTCGCGCAGGCGCAGCACGCGGTCAAGGAACTCGGCGATCTGCTCGAGGCCAACGGAACCGAGGTCAGGTACGCGATTCATCCGGTTGCGGGTCGCATGCCCGGCCACATGAACGTACTTCTCGCCGAGGCCAACGTTCCCTACGATCAGCTCGTGGAAATGGACGACATCAATCCCACTCTCAACACGGTCGATGTCTGCATGGTCATCGGCGCGAACGACGTGGTCAATCCCGCTGCGCGGGAGGACGAGACGAGTCCCATATACGGAATGCCGATCATCAACGTCGACGAGGCGCGCACCGTGTTCGTTCTCAAACGGTCGCTCGGCGTGGGCTTCGCCGGCATCGGGAATCCGCTGTTTTACAAGGAAAACACGCGCATGCTCTTCGGCGATGCCAAACAGACGCTCCAGGCGCTCATCGGCGAGTTCAAAGGCATGTAAGGGGAGCGATTCGAAATCCGGCAAACCGGATTTCGAATCGCCGCTTGAAATCACCGGCGCCGTTTTCGTGGCGATTCGTCGGCAAGCCGGCGCCTAAACGTCGCAGAATGCCAAGGCGCCCAGCACACGGTGCTGCTTCGGCAGTGCGCCCGGCGTTTCCTGCGATCCCGTTTTCAGTTCAACGAATCGGCGATTCCTACCGCGGCCGATTGCTTCTCCAGAATCTCCTTGATCGTTATCCGTTTGAAATAGTCGTTGATGTAATCGGCGGTTTCGACCCACAGGTCGTGGGCGAGACAGTTTTCTTCGTGGTTGCACGGAACGCGCGATCCGTCGGAAGCCGTACACGGTGTGAGAGAGATTTCTTCGCCGACGGCATCGAAGATATCCTTGATCGTTACCTCGGCCGGATTTCGATCCATCTGAAAACCGCCTCCCGGGCCGCGCGTAGATTTGATAATGCCCGACTTGCGGAGCCGGAAGAAGATCTGTTCAAGAAACTCGGGGCTGATGCCTTCGGCCGATGAAAGCTCACGTATCGAAATGGGTTTCCCCCGGTCCGACAACGTAAGTTTCAGCACGGCCCGCAGTCCGTATCTTCCTCGTGTCGTTATGCGCATGATCCACCTCGCAGAAAATCAAGGTAATGGCAATCGATTTTGTCATAGTACTACATTTCGTTACGATCCAGAAGTGCAAATTGAGAAAAGAATCACGTATTGACGCGCTCCAGATATTCACCGCTCTCGGTGTTGACGAGTATGCGGTCGCCCTTCTTGATGAAAATCGGTACTTTCACTTCAAGGCCGGTTTGCACCGTCACCGTCTTCGTCGCGCCCGTCACGGTGTCGCCCTTGATCGCATCTTCGGCGTCGGTCACTTCATACACTTCTTTCAGCGGGACTTTGATGTCAAGCGGAGTGCTCTCCCACATGACTATTTCGTAAATATCGCCCTCTTTCATCAGGTTCTTCTTGTCTTCGAACCCGGCTATAGGAACAGTGTACTGTTCGTAGGTTTCGGTGTCCATGAAATGGTAGTTGGCGTCGTCCGCGTAAAGATACTGCGCCTTTTCGTCTTCGACCACGATTTCTTCGACCGATTCATGGCTCTTGATAACCGGACGCTGTACGAGACCGGTGCGGACGTTTTTCAACTTCAACCGGACGAAGGCTTGACCTTTGCCCGGTTTGACGAACTCCCGCTCGACGACATGATGGGGCTCGCCCTTTACGAGGAGGAACATACCTTTATCTATGGCTCCGGCTTTTATCATCAGGCACCTCTCGGAACGGTATTGCGATTTCGAAACTGCATCGCCGCATCTCGATTAATGACTCGCGTTGCCGCAAAGCTTCTACGCGATCGTAGCCCGCATGTTCCACGTTGCTCTCTCCGCGCGATGCTCATAAATCGAGATAGAATATAGCAGTAAACGTACGGAGATTCACCCCCGCCGCGGCGATTCCGTGACGAGCAAATCGGAGAGAAGCGGATTCGCCCGATCGATCCGTGCAATCCCGGACAGCGTCATAAGGAGTCGATCCACGCCGAGGGCGACTCCCGAGCACGCGCGTCCGCCTCCACGATAGATGTCGGCCAGCGCGGCGTCGATGCGTTCGCGCCGGTCGTCCATTTTTGCGCTTTCCTTTTCGATATAGCGCAGCACCGAGTCGTGGTCCGTGTCTTCCGAATAGCAATTGGCGATCTCGACACCGTCCATATAGAGTTCCCACCGTTCGCGCCACGGTGTTCCTCGCTTTCTGCGCGCGAGACAGGCGACTTCTATGGGATAGTCGTACAGCACGACCGCGGAAAAGTCGAGAAGCTTCGGTTCTACCCGCTCGACGAGCGCCCGGTGGAACAGATCCGCCCACGAGTCTTCCCACCGGTACGTACAACCGATCTCATCGAGCGCCTTCCGGAACGATTGCAGGTCGGCGCAGTCGCCGAGGTCTAGTGCCGCGAAACGTTCGAACGCCTCGGCCACGCTCATCGCAACGACGTCGGTAATCGAGGCGACCCCGAATGCAGATCCGACCACGGCCAGCAGACGCTTGGTTCGTTCCAGTTCGTCGTGATAGTCGCTTTCGGCGGCGTACCACTCGAGCATCATGAACTCGAATGAGTGATAGGCGCCGCCGGCTTCTCCGTTTCTGAACACGTGGGAGAGTTGATAGATGCGGTCCTCCCCGGCTTGAACGAGTCGCTTCATCCAACGTTCCGGAGACGGAAGCAGGTACAATTCCGTAACCGAACCGGATACCTGTTTCGCCTCGGTACGGAACACTTCGATCGTAGCTTCCGGAATGATGGACGGGGCAAGAGCCGGCGTGTCGACTTCGATAAACCGTTCACCGTCGAAGAAGTGACGTATCGCTTGGAAGAGCCTGGAACGCGCCCGCAGCACCTCGTGCGTGTCGATCAACCGATCTCAATCATCCGTTCGACGGCTCGTTCGGCGCGCCGACGGGTCTCCTCGTCGAGATGAATCTCGTACCGCTGATTCCTGAGCGATTCAAGAGTGTCTTCCATCGTAATCTCGTTCATATGCGGGCAGCGAATGCTGCACAGGCGAAGCATTTCCTTGTCCCGGTTTGCGGCCGAAATGTTGTCGCCCATGCTGCATTCGGTCAACAAGAGGTATCGCGGCGCATCGGTCGTCTGCACGTAGGTGATCATGGCGGCGGTGCTTCCGGAAAAGTCCGAAGCTTGGACTACCTCGGGGCTGCATTCCGGATGCGCAAGAACGACCACCTCGGGGAATTGTTTTCGGATCGCGCGGATATCCTCGACGGTAAAGCGTTCGTGAACCTCGCACCGCCCATGCCACCCGATCATCTCGTAGTCGAGCCTCGTGTCGACGCCGGCGGCCTGGGGCGTCGGTCCCTTCGACGGGAAGATAATGCGCTTGCCCGTCTCCATAGCGACGTTCTTCGCTAGATACTCGTCGGGGAGAAAAATAACCGCCTCCGAACCGAGACTCTCGACGACTTTCGCCGCGTTGCCCGAGGTGCAGCAGATGTCGCTCTCGGCCTTCACTTCCGCGTATGTATTGACGTAGCTTACGACCGGCACTCCCGGGTACCGCGCGCGGAGCTTCCTCACGTCTTCGGCGTTGATGCTTTCGGCAAGCGAGCATCCGGCCTTGGCGGAAGGGATGAGCACCTTCTTCTCCGGGTTCAGGATCTTGGCCGTCTCGGCCATGAACCGCACGCCGCAAAAGACGATGATGTCCCGATCGGTTCGCGCGGCCTCTCTGCAAAGCGCCAGACTGTCGCCGGTAAAATCGGGGATCGAGTTGAAAAGCGCGGCTTCCATGTAATTGTGCCCGAGGATGACCGCGTTCTTTTCAATCTTGAGTCTGTTTATCTGCTCGGCGAGCTCGGCCTTGTACCGTAGCTCGAAGTCGGGGACCATTCCCCCGAGTTTCTCACGCAGAGACTCGTATATCGTTTCGGTGGTTTCTTCCATAGGAACTAAGATACAAACTATCGACGCTCTGTACCACAACGACGCGATGCATGAGGCGCGATATGCGCGGAGGAGCTTTACCGGTCGACGGAGTTCGTCGTATTTTACTACATCATGCGGCCGGCCGATTACGAACATCTTATCACCGCGGCGCTTCGGGAAGACCTCGCGGACCGGGGCGACGTGACGTCTCTGGCGCTCTTCGATACAAGTGTTGCGATCATGCACCTTTTCAGCAAAGACAGCGGCGTTCTCGCCGGCGCCGAGGTCTTCAAAGCGGTGTTTCACGCGGTGGACGCCGATGTCGGCGTCGAGTTTCGGCATCGCGACGGCGATCCGCTCGATCCGGGGTGCCTGGTCGCCGAGATCGTCGGACCGACCGGGTCGATCCTCTCGGCCGAGCGCACGGCGATCAATTTTCTTGCTTTTCTTTCGGGCATCGCGACCGAGACGAAGAGGTACGTCGACGCCGCGGCCGGGCGAGTGCGCATCCTCGATACGAGAAAAACGATTCCCGGGTATAGGGCGCTGTCGAAATACGCCGTCCGGGTGGGAGGCGGCGCCAATCATCGCAGCGGACTCTACGATATGGTGCTTATCAAGGACAATCATATCGACAAGGCCGGTTCGATTCGCAAGGCGGTCGAAGCGGTTCGCAATCGCTGGGACGGTAAGTTCCGCATCGAGGTCGAGTGCAGGTCGCTCGCCGAGGTGCGCGAGGCGCTCGATTGCGCGGTCGATGTAATCATGCTCGACAACATGAGCGATGACGAGATGAAACGATGCACTCAATTGCGTCGGGGATCCGTCGAGTTCGAGGCGTCGGGCAACATGACTCTGTCGAGGATTCCTTCGGTCGGTGAAACGGGGGTCGATTCGGTATCGGTCGGCGCGCTCACGCACTCCGTCGACGCATTCGATTTTTCGCTTCGCGCCGGAGGCGAAGGTGGGCCATAGACGGGTCGGCACGCGACTCGAGTTCGACCTCATCGTACTCGGAGGCGGAATCGCCGGACTCAGCGCCGCGATCACAGCCGCCGAACGCGGACTCGCGGTAGCGGTCGTTTCGAAGGAGTCGCAACTCCTTGAATCGAACACCCGGTGGGCTCAGGGCGGCATCGTCGGGAAGAGCGAGGAGGACAGCGAATCGCTTCTCGAGCGCGATATCATGGAAGCGGGCGCCGGCGTCAATTCACGAGAGGCCGTGCGACTTTTGGTGCGCGAAGGGCCGAAACTCACCCGGTCGTTTCTCAAGGAAAAGGTCGGGGTCCCGTTTACTCTGGATGAGACCGGAGAACCCGCGCTGACGATGGAGGCCGCTCACTCCATTCGCCGCATCTTCTACGCGAAGGATCGGACCGGCGAGGCGATTCAGACCGCTCTGGTCGAGTTCGTTTCACGAATGCCGAACGTCGCCGTGTTCACCGATCATACCGCCATCGATCTCATCACCAACGTACATAATTCAACCGATCCCCAGGAAAAGTATCGACGGACCCGAGTGATCGGCGTCTACACGCACGACGCGGGTAGCAATATCGTTCGGGCCTTTTTCGCTCCGTCGGTGATTCTCGCCACGGGCGGAGTAGGAAACCTATTCCTTCACACCTCGAATCCGGTGGGCGCAACCGGCGACGGCGTAGCGATGGCCTACCGGATAGGCGCCGAAGTCTTGAACGCCGAGTATATTCAGTTCCATCCCACCGTTCTTTTCCATCGTGATGTAAAACGGTTCCTCATTTCCGAGGCGCTTCGGGGCGAGGGCGCGAAGCTCATGAATCGCACCGGCGAGTACTTCATGGATCGTTATCAGCCCGAGCAGGCCGACCTCGCGCCACGGCATGAAGTGGCCCGCGCCATCTATCGGGAAATGGAGCGCGAGGACATGGAGTATGTTCGCCTCGATGCGACGCGAATAACCGAGGTCGAAGTCGAAGAGCGATTCCCCGGCATTTTTCGTCAGTGTATGAGCCTGGGAATAGATATTCGTCGGGAGCCGATTCCCGTCGTGCCGGCGGCCCACTACTTCTGCGGCGGTGTAAAAGTCGATCTTGACGGGCGCACATCGATCGACGGATTGCTCGCGGCGGGGGAGGTTGCCTGCACGGGAGTGCACGGCGCGAACCGCCTCGCGTCGGTTTCGCTCCTCGAGGGACTTGTGTGGGGGATTCGGTGCGGGGTCTACGTGTCCGATCGGGCGCCGACGCTCGATCGTCGGATTGTCGACAGCGTTCCCGACTGGCGGGAGCCGGATGTCGTCGAGGATTTCGATCCGGTACTGGTAAACCAGGATTTCAGGACGATTCAATCAACGATGTGGAACTACGCCGGCATCATCCGGAGCAGAAAGCGACTTCTACGGGCTTTAGCCGATCTCGACTATCTGTCTCATCGGGTCGAACAATTCTACCGCGGAGCGAAACTCACCCGACGGATTATCGAGCTCCGTGACGCGGTTCTCGCCGCGTCGCTCATCGTTCGGGCGGCGTTGGCGAACCCGCAATCGAAGGGCTGTCACTACGTGAACAACAAGGCATAAACGGTCGAGGAGAGTCGAATGGGATATTCCCCGGGCGAGAGGTACGGTTCATTCGCGTTGCGATCGGTAACGCGCATTCCCGAGTATGAGTCCGAAGGGCTCTATTTCGTTCACGATCCGACCGGATGTTCGGTCTATCAGCTCCGCAACGACGACGACGAGAATCTGTTCGCTTTCGTCTTCAAAACGCCTCCGACGGATAATAGAGGAGCCGCTCATATCATAGAACACTCCGTTCTCGCCGGGTCGCGAAGATATCCGATCAAAGATCCTTTCGTCGCGCTTATGCGCGGAAGCATGAACACCTTTCTCAACGCCATGACGTATCCGGACAAGACGATGTATCCGGCAAGTTCAACGGTGAAGAAAGATTTCTTCAATCTACTCGAAGTCTACGGGGACGCGGTGTTTTTCCCGCTGCTGAGGAAGGAGACTTTTCATCAGGAAGGGAGGCGCTACTACTTCGACGGAGCGGGGACACTGGAAGTCGACGGGGTTGTCTATAACGAGATGAAGGGTAACTACAGCTCGCACGATTCGATCGCGGGCGAGTGGTCGTATCGTTCGCTTTTCCCCGACTCGGTCTATCGTTTCGACTCCGGCGGACAACCGGAGGAAATCAGGGATCTGACGTACGAGGAGTTCGTGAAGTTCCACGAGAGGTGGTATCATCCTTCGAACTGCCGCGTCTTTCTATACGGCAATATTCCACCCGAGGAAACGCTTACGTTCCTCCACGAAAGGTTTCTCCGCCGGTTCGGCGCTCCTTTGCCCGAGCATCTCGCCGCTGCAAGGTCGAAGATCGAGTCGCAGCCGCGGTGGTCGAAGCCGACGAGGGTGCGGTTGACGAGCCCCGCCGGAGACCAAACCGATTCCGGAGGCGGAGGCGCAACGATAACGGTCAACTGGCTTACCGCTTCGATTTTCGATCCGTTGCTCGTACTTTCGCTCGAGGTTCTGACCGAGATACTGCTTGCTCATTCCGGATCGCCGTTGCACAAGGCCGTCGTCGATTCCGATTTGGGTGAGGACCTTTCTCCCATCAGCGGCCTCGACACCGACACGATGGAACTGGTGTTCTCGGTCGGACTCAGAGGGACCGTTCCCTCCCGGGCGGACGCGTTCGAGCGGCTCGTCGAGTCGGCGCTTCTCGATCTCGCGCGCGACGGGATCCCTCCCGACGTGGTCACCGGCGCGCTCAGACGAGTGGAGTTTCGCCATCGCGAGGTAAAGGGCGGCGCCCCGTTCGGGCTGAGAATGCTCGGAAGGGCGGTTCGCGGATGGTTGCATGACGAACCGCCGGAGAGGACGCTCGAGTTTGAACCGTGGATGCGCAAGGTCTCAGAGCACGCGAAGCGGGAGGGTTACTTCGAATCGCTCATCCGCGCCTTTCTCCTCGATAACCCGCATCGATCCACCGTCATCGTCGTGCCCGACCCGGCGCACGTCGAACGCGAGGAGGAGCGGTACGATCGGTGGCGGAACAGGCGGGTCGGGGAACTCGAAGCCGACGGGAAAAAAAGAATAGACGAAGAGACGGCGGCGTTTCAACGATTCCAGTCGGCCTCCGACGATCCGGCGGTCGTCGCCACGATACCTTCGCTTTCGTTGAGCGATCTTCCCCGGGAAGTCGAGCGGGTCCCGCTCAACCGCATCGACGGCGAAGCGCCGGCGTTCTATACGCTTGAGCACTATACCAACGGCGTCGTCTACGTCGATT
>JAJRYZ010000008.1 GCA_024275515.1 Spirochaetota bacterium | reverse complement strand
CTGCTCCGAGTACATGTTTCTCGACGACACCGCGTGCAATCTTGCGTCGCTCAATCTGATGAAATTCTACGACGCGGACTCCGGCCGGTTCTATCTGTCGGCTTATCAGCACGCGATCCGGATCTGGACCCTCATCCTCGAGATCTCGGTCGTCATGGGGCAGTTTCCGAGCAGGGAGATCGCCCGAAGGAGCTTCGAGTATCGGACTCTCGGCCTCGGATTCGCGAATCTCGGCGCGCTGCTCATGGTTATGGGAATCGCTTACGACAGCGAGGAAGGACGGGCCGTGGCCGGCGCGCTTTCGGCCGTTCTGACCGGCCGAGCCTACGCGACCTCGGCCGAGATCGCGTCGGAGGCCGGCCCGTTCCCGAAGTACAGTTTTAACCGTGACTCGATGCTGCGGGTCATCCGAAATCACCGGAGAGCGGCGTATCACGCGCCGCGGGACGACTACGAGAATCTGTCGGTCTATCCACAGGGGATAGACCCGGGCTACACGCCGCCGGCGATGCTCGAAGCGGCGCGGTCGGCCTGGGACGAGGCGCTTGAGCGGGGCGAACAACACGGATACCGGAACGCCCAGGTTACCGCGGTCGCTCCGACCGGGACGATCGGGCTTATTATGGACTGCGATACGACGGGCGTCGAGCCGGATTTCGCGCTCGTCAAGTTCAAAAAGCTGGCCGGAGGCGGCTACTTCAAGATCATCAACCAGTCCATTCCGCCCGCGCTCAAGAAGCTCGGTTACGGCGAGCACGACCGGGAGAGCATCATGCGCTACTGCCTCGGTGCCGGCACGCTTGAAGGGGCGCCGGGAGTTTCCGCCGACGCGCTACGCGACCGCGGATTTACCGACGAAGCGCTGAGGCGGGTGTGGGAGGCGCTGAAGAACGCCGTCTCGCTTGCCTCCGCGTTCGCGCCGCATGTGCTCGGTGACGATTTTCTGGCGAACGAGCTCGGACTCCGAAGAGAGCAGTACGGCGCCGACGGTTTTGATCTCCTGCGCCATCTGGGGTTTTCCACCGACGACATCGAGGCGGCGGAACTCTTCGCCTGCGGGGCCATGACGATCGAGGGCGCCCCGGGGTTGAAGCAAGATCATCTTGCGGTGTTCGATACGGCAAACCCGGCCGGCCGCGTCGGCAGCCGCGCCATACCCTGGAAAGCGCATGTCGAGATGATGGCCGCCGTGCAGCCGTTCATATCGGGCGCCATCTCGAAAACGATCAACATGCCCGCCGAGGCAACCGTGGGCGACGTGGAGGGCGTTCATCGTATGGCGTGGGAGAAGATGCTCAAGTCGATCGCGCTATACCGGGACGGGTCGAAGCTGAGCCAGCCGCTCAGCACCGTCGTCCCCGGATCGGACCGGTTGGCGGAGGGAATCCTCAAAGTGGCCGGCGGCGAACTCGACGTTGATGAGGCCGCCGAGCAAATCGTTGCGCAGACGTCGCAGAGCAAGCGGAAGCCGCTGCCGAACCGACGCAGCGGGTACACCCAGAAGGCGAAGATCGGCCGGCATAGCCTTTTTTTGCGGACGGGCGAGTACGACGACGGAACTCTCGGCGAGATATTCCTCGACATGCACAAGGAGGGCGCCGCTTTTCGCTCGCTTCTGAATAGTTTCGCGATCGCCGTGTCACTCGGGCTTCAGTACGGAGTTCCGCTCGAGGAGTTCGTCGATGCGTTCACTTTCTCCCGGTTCGAACCGAACGGAGTCGTACAAGGCCACGACAATATCAAGATGGCGACATCGGTGATCGATTTCATCTTTCGCGATCTTGCGCTGACGTATCTTAAACGAACCGATCTTGCCCAGGTGAAGCCGGAGGATCTTCTGTCTACCGCTACCGACGACGATTCCGGTTCACGCGCGGCGGCACCGATCGCTCTGGAAGTACCGGCGACCGCCGTCCAATCACGGGCGGCGGGGGCGGCGCCGGCGGTCTCTCAGGGCGACGGCGCCGATCCCGTGCTTGGTCGAGCCGGAATCGCACGGTTGCAGGGATACGAGGGCGACCCGTGTCCCGAATGCGGACATTTTACTCTGGTGCGCAACGGTACGTGTCTGAAATGTGAAACTTGCGGTTCGACCACGGGGTGCTCGTAGCGCTTTACACGGGGGGGGATCCTTGGTATCTTCACCGTCTGATAAGCATGAGCGGAAGGTAGGTTTCTCATGGCGCGTAGATGCGATATTTGCGGAAAGGGTACCGTCGCAGGACATTCGATAAGCCACGCACACAACAAGACCAAGCGCGTGTGGAAACCGAATATCGTCAAAGTCAAGGCGAAAATCGGCGAAACGCGAAAGACCGTTCGCGTGTGCACCAGTTGTCTGCGCAGCGGAAAGGTCGTCAAGGCATAGCGAGAGCGAGTTCTTCTATTGCGGGTCGGGCAAGGTGATTGTCATGCCGTCATAGGCGGGCTCCACGTCCGCAGGCAACTTGTCGCACAGCTCCCCGTGCTCCATATCATGGCAGATATGCGTGAGTATCGTGCGTGATGCGCCGGCACGTCTCGACGCGGCGATCGCTTCCGAGACGGTGAAGTGCGTCGTATGGGGACGGTCGCGTAAAGCCCCGATAACCAGGGTTTCCACTCCTTCGAGGCGCTCATAGCCTTCTTCGTCGATCTCACTGCAATCGGTGATATAGGCGAGTCGGCCGAAGCGATACCCGAGAATCGGCAGGCCGCCGTGCATGACCGGGACCGGAACGATTCGCACGGGCCCGATCTCGAACGGATCGTCTCCTATTTCCCTGAAAAACACCCGCGGCTTTCCGCCCCCCTGCTGCGTAGCTCTGAAGATGTAGTCGAAGCGATTCTTGATTTCCGAAGCGGTTTCGCGTGTCGCGTACAGCGGAACGGGGTTGTCGTGGGTCAGCGACCGCGTATCGTCGAGGCCGTGCAAATGGTCCGCATGCGGATGTGTGTAAAGCACCGCGTCGAGCCGGTCGAGCCCTTCGCGCAACGCCTGAATTCGAAAGTCGGTGGCCGTGTCGATGACGATTGAAAGCCCGCGCGTCGTGATCCATGCCGAGGAACGGCTGCGGTTATTCCGCTCGTCCGTGGATTTGCAGACGCGACAGGCGCAACCAATCACCGGAACTCCGTGCGACGTACCGGAGCCGAGGATGGTTATTTTCACTGCCTGAATGTATACTTCCCGAATACATCATACGTCAACAAAGGTCGAACATATGAATCAGAGAGAGATCATGCTCAACAACATCGAATATCGCGGTGACGACACCATCGGGATGGTATTCACCAACGGGGAAGGTCGTCTGCACGACACCGCGGGAAGCTCGTGCATGCACGGAATCGAAACGAAGGAATGGGAAGACGACGGATTTGTTTACTCTACCGATATCTGGGGGAATATATGGTATCGGGTCAAAGGCATGTCGAAATCCGGCGAAGTTTTTAAGCCCGTGCTCGAATCGTGGGAAGCGCTCGACGCTCTTGAGCTTCCCGATCTCGACAACCCCGACTATTACCGTCACGCGAGAGAGGTCGGCGCAACGGTCGCCGACAAGTTCAAGAGCGGTTTCATGCCCGGCTGGCCCTTCGCGACCTGCAGGTACATGCGCAAGATGGACGTTTATTTCGTTGATCTCATAGCCGAACGCGGGCGAATCGACGAGCTCCATGACCGCGTCACTACGCTGTTTGAAGGCGTTATCGACCGATTCGGTGAGGCCGGAATGGACGGCATCTTTTTCTGCGAGGATCTCGGGGTTCAGGACCGGCTGCTGATGAGCCCGGATATGTGGCGCGACATTTTTCGTCCGCTCTACGAACGACTCACCGCCCGCGCTCACGCTCACGGTATGAAGGTCATTCAGCACTCCTGCGGCTACAATTGGCAGTTGGTCGACGACCTGTGCGAAGCGGGAATCGATTGTCTTCAGTTCGACCAACCGGCGATCTACGACATGCCGGCGCTGGCCGCAAAGCTCGCCTCGCACGGAGTGGGACTCTACTCGCCGTGCGACATTCAGAAAGTGCTCCCGACCGGCGACCGTGAACTTATCGAGACCGAAACGAAACGGCTTGTCGACACTTTTCGCGGCGGGTTGATCGCCAAGGACTACGGAGACCTTCACGGAATCGGCGTCGAGCTCGAGTGGGACGAGTGGGCGTACCGCACATTCGCGGCGGTCGGCAACAGGAACTGATCGTGCTCCCGGGCGCGCGTTTCGCGCGACTATGTTAGATGCTCCGCTCGCCTATCGGCCCGACTCGGAATCAGGCTTCCTTTCGACCGCGTGGTTTGCAGCGGTATCTCCGAGGCCGTACGTTCGAGCTGGGACAGCGAGATATCGACTACCTCTTTGGCTTCATCGGCGGTGAGACAGCCGATGCAGATCATATCCCGCCGACGCAGCGTCGCCCAACTGAAGGCCAACCCGACCAGGGGGAGTAGTCTGCCGGCGGCAAGCGGTTTTATGGTGATCACCGGGCGTCTCGCCTTCCAGATGATCCGGTGGACCCAGTCCACCTCTACTTGCATGAGGAAGCCCGCCGCGTTGTAGATTTGTATGTAGGTACCTACATCGAGGTCCGACCGATCGGCGTAGGGAATCGACTCGGGCATATGCGTCGACAACCCGGGGATCATCCCGCGCTCGCGGATCTTCGCCGCGTACCGATCCATCCGATCGATCGTGTGCGTTGCTCTGTTTACCAGCGCGTCGGTAGTCGCCTGATGCGGCAGACACACGCTGCATCCGATCTGCGCGAAATCGTCTAGCGTCCGCTCGATCTCATCTTCCGCTTCGGCGCTCCCGCTAAGATCAAAATGAGGAGTGCCCATGCGGATGATTCGGCGCCCGGTCTTCTGCTCCACCTCGGCGAGCGCACGTTAAAGCTGAGGCGATTCGGGGCGCGCGCCGTAGATTGTGTCGACGCCCGATTCCACGAAGGCGCCGACAACCGAAACGAGCCGGTCGACCGTCTGATGTTCGACGATAAAGCGGTCCTTGGCCTTGCTGGTGTGCGAATACCCGAGGAACCAGTTCGTGCCGATGATCAGCCGCGACACCGACAGCCCCTCGATCTCGGTTCGCGGAAAAGCGATGCTGCTCATTCGCTCATGATAAACCTCCATCCCCGGCTGCGCAACAGGAGCCTGTTGCCGCGCCAGAGTCGCGTAAAGGCGCGCTTCGGAAGCCCCACCAGACCCGTCGAGGAGAAGCAGTCGATGATTTCGGCGGTCTCGGCGGCGCTCCAGTATTCGCCGTCGGAGACCGAAAGCCGATGCGCGAGGCGGCGAGCCGCCTCGCGCGAGCCGTACCTGCCGGAGTTAACAGCAAAGAACCGGAGCGCGCGCCGTATCGGATCGACGGCGCGGGCGACCGTGCCGTCGCAGACGTCGCAACCGGTGCAGTCGACCTCGGGAGCTCCCAAATGGGCGAGCAGCGCTCTTCGTCGGCAGTCGTTCGAATCGAGCAGATATCGGAGCATCGCCCGCCGTCCGAACGAGCCGGCGCCCCGCGGCGGCGCGCGTTCGGGGGACGAGTCGACCGAACCGCCCGATCGAAGGCGGTGTACTATCTGGATCGACGGGGGAATCAGCGCGATGGCCTGCGCCGTCGCGCCGTCGCGCCCGGCCCTCCCCGTTTCTTGAAGGTACGCTTCCACCGAAAGCGGCACGTCGACGTGCACGATTGTACGGATATCGGACTTATCGACCCCCATTCCGTAGGCGCAGGTCGTGGCGAGAATACCGTCGGACGATTCGAAGAACCACGATTCTACACTCGCCCTTTCGGCTGGTTCGAGGCCCGCGTGATAGAAACGCACTCGTTCATCTCCGGTGTCCACGCGGATCGTTCGGGCGGTGAGCTCGGCGCCCACCCGACTTGAGCAAAAGAGGAGCACGGGGCGCGATGCGGTCGCGATGAGACCGTTGAGCGTGTGCCTGCGCGAGAGCGTTGGAACGGCCGAGTAGCGGATGTTCGGACGATCGGGAACACCCGCTACTCGGTGGGGAGGGACGCCGCCGAAGAGCAGGTCGACCAGCCGGGCGATGACCGTCTCCGAGGCGGTGGCGGTGAACGCACTCGTCATCGTCGGCTCGAGGGCGGAGGCGCCGCGAGCGAATTCAACATACGCCGGGCGAAAACTCCCGCCCCACTCGGGAAGCACGTGGGCCTCGTCAACGACCAGATGGGATATCTCGCACCGTGCAAGCGCCTTCCGGACCGCGGGTTGAATCAGCATCTCGGGATTGGTGAGAAGAATTTTCGTGGCACCGCGACGACATCTGTCGAACAGTTCGCCCCGTTCGTTCCGGGGAGTCTCGCCGGTAAGCGGCTCGGCGGGAATAGTTCCCGCGGAGAGTCTTCGAGCCTGGTCCGCGATGAGAGAGCGTAGCGGGTAGACGACGACGGTGAGGCCGTGCAACAGCGCGGCGGGGAGCAGGAAGCATAGCGACTTACCCCCTCCGGTCGGTAGTATGACTATCTGGTTGCGTTTTTCCAGAACGTTGCACACCACCAAACGCTGGTAGGGGAACAGATAATCGACGCCGAGCAACCGACGCGCCGCATCGAGAAGCGGATCGGAAACGTCGTTTCGACCGGATGATCGTGTTGCTTCAGGTTCCATCATTCAGACATTACACGCATCCGACGCCCGACGATTCAATCGATCCGGCCGGTGCAAACTCTTGACATCGTCGGATTATCGGGCACCATGGGGCATTCGTAGATAAAAGGGTGGGAGCGTGCCTGCAACGTCGATAAGAGAGCTTGGGATACCCGTTCGTTCGGTCAACCGCGCCAATTTGTATCCGGGGTATGACGCGGACGGCGCTCCGCGCATTCTCGCAACAATGTCTCAACAGGCCGACAGTTTCTTCCTGTTGGTAATCGATCCCCGCGACGGGTCGTTCAGGCAGCTTTCCGTAAACGACCCGACGGCGAACTATACGACCGCGGTGTTTATGAGTCGAACGGGCCGTCTCTACGTCGGCGCCGCCTACGCAGGTCGACTCTACTGTTACGACCCTGAGTGCGAAGAGCTACTCGACCTCGGCTTGATTAACCCGGGAAAGGCGACCTACCCCTGTCGCATCGACGAAGATTCCCGCGGCAACATTTGGATATCGAGCTACGGCGCCGCGGACCTCACGCGATTCGACCCCGAAACCGGCGGTTTCGACCGGTATGGTCGGATGGACGACGTCGATATGTACGCGTACTGCTACGTCAACACCGACGATTCGGTCGCGTGTCTGATCAAACAGACACGACCGCACGTGGCCGTCCTGGATCCGGTGACACGAGAGCGCCGAATCGTCGGACCCGTCGTCGCCAAGGGCGAAGGAACCGTCGAGCTTTATCGCGCCGTCGACGGACGTCTTTATATCGAGTCGAGCGAAGGCAACTTTCGAATCGACGAATCGGAGGCGGTTCCGATCGGGGCGACGGTACCTCCGGCGGAAACCCACCCATCCGTGTTGCCCGACGGGACGGCGTTTCGCTATACGGACGCCGCCGAGCATGTTCACCGAAACCTGGAGATAACCTATCCGGACGGATCGAGTCGCACCTTCTTTCTCGATTACGACGCCGCCGGCACCGATATCTTCTGTCTCCACGGCGGACCCGACGGGTGCGTGTATGGGTCGAGCGTGCTGCCTGAGCATTTCTTTCGCTACGATCCTGAGAGCGGCGGGATGATCGATTTCGGCGTCTGTTCGGAGGCCGTCGGCGAAGCGTATTCGATGGCGAACCTCGACGGAAAGATCTACATTTCCTCATACCCCGGCGCGCGCGTCTCCGAGTATGATCCGCTTCGCCCCTATCGATACGGTCACGACCCGGAGAGCAACCCGCGCGAGCTGGGCAGGATCGACGACATTTCGTATCGACCGCACTCGACGCTCGCCGGTCCCGGCGGGAAGGTATGGCTCGCTTCACTTCCGGACTATGGAATGTGGGGTGGTCCGCTGTCTTGCTACGATCCCGCTTCGGGAGAGAAAAAAGCGTTTCGTCGAATTTGCGGCGACGGAAGCTGCTGTACGCTCGCGTGGTTGGCGGAACAAGAGCTGATCGTGGTGGGAACTACCATCCAGGGCGGCAGCGGCACGCTTCCGAAAATCGATCGCGCCGTGCTTTTCCTGTTCGACTACGAAAACGAAATGAAAACGTGGGAGGGAACGCCCGATGAACGCGTCTCGGCATTCACTTCGCTTGTGGCGTTGGGAGAGGGCCGGGTCGTCGGCACGCTGCGGAGTGAAAAGGGCGAGTTCGTTTTCGCTTTCGACGGAGTCGAGCGGGTTTTTACCGCGATGGTCGCCGCGCCCGAGGGCGGGCTGGTTGAAAACGGTCTCCGGCCGGGGCCCGACGGCGCGCTGTACGGGTTGACGCGCACGCTCATTTTTCGACTCGATCCCGACTCTCTCCGATCGCACATAATCGTCCGGTTCGATCGACCGCTCACCGCGCATGCCTCGGCAGGGCCGATTCTTGACGGTGAACTCTACTACTCGGCCGGGCATAAGTTGATGGCGGCAAGAATTGTGTGACGGCGCCTGGCGCCGCGAAGCGTGCGGGCGAGTTATTTTGTTTGTTGACGAAGAGAGCCGGCACCGTTTAGCATGGGGCAGTTCGTCCGGGGTCGGCCTCGGGCAGTGCAAATCCACAACGCAGAGGTACATATGGTGAGCGCCACGCAGGAGGCTCTTCAGGATTCCGGGCAGATCGATGCAACGATCGTTAGAAAACTACGGATAGAAAAGTGGAATCGGGCGAAGAAGATGAAACTGCTCTATCTTTTCACTCTCTTCCCGGTCACTGCGCTGTTCATCTTTCACTACGTGCCGATGTACGGTGTTCT
>JAJRYZ010000164.1 GCA_024275515.1 Spirochaetota bacterium | reverse complement strand
ATCCGACCGCAAATCGTAGTACGCGCGCCATCCCATTTCACCGCCCTTGTCGGCATATCCGTCGGTAGAATAGTTCTTTGCCTGATCTTCAAAAGTCGCGGTGCCGTCGACGATTCGACCGCGAATCGTCGATGCCTCGTCCTCGCCGGCGCGAACCGTTATGCGGCTGACTTTGATCTTCCTAAAAAGTCGTTCGTTTTCCTTCCCGAAGCGCACGACTTCCGATTCCGGAAAGTCGGCGTAGGTCATTCGAACGAAACGAAACGCTCGTTCGTCGGCGGCCATGTTGCGGAAGAACTCCGCCGCGGCCGTACTGTACATGCCGTGGTGATTGAGGTCCTGGAGGAATTGCTGATGCAGCATATCTTCGCGGACTAACTTCCGGTACTGATACCTGTCGGCGTTCGACGTATTCCGATACCGCTCTTCGCTAAACTCTCCGTCGACCATGTAGGGCCCGCTGGTAAGCAGCGCTTGATCGACCCGATCTTCGGAGACCCGCAAACCGGAACGTTCTCCGATGACGAGAATCGCCGTGTGAATCACGGTACGGTCGTAGGCGCCTTTCCACACGCGATACGCTTGCCACTCGTAGCTTTGATTCGTACCGGACTCGCGAAGCTGGTCGTACAACACGTCTCGCTGTCGTGAGAGATAGTTTCCCGGGGTGAACTTGATCTCCTCTCCGCCCCACGAACCGAACACCATGCTTGACGATTTGCCGAGCCCGCGGAGGACGGGCCCGCCGATAAAGGTCACTACGATAATAACGAGGATAGACAAGGAGAAAATGTAGAGAAAAGGGTGCCTTCGGAGAGAATCGGCCTCCGTTTTTTTCCCGGGTTTGGCCAGGCTTTTCTTAAGTCTTCGCGCTTCGCGTGACTGCATTGAACGTCCTTGAGGAGTAGAGTGAGTAACGGAGAAAAAATATCATGCGCCCATGGCAGTGTCAATTCGCCCGGCACGGTCGTGCCGCGACCGAAGGACCCGGAATCGTCGCGCGGCCGGTATTCGCTTGACATGCGGACGCGATATGGCTATAGTACACACACTTTTCAATGGGGGCGTGGCGAAGGTGGTTATCGCGTCGGCCTGTCAAGCCGAAGGCCGCGGGTTCAAGTCCCGTCGCTCCCGTAGCGGTCCTTTCAGGAGGACCTTTTTTTTCGGTTTCCTTGAGAAAGACGGGCTGTAGCGCAGGGGCTAGCGCGCACGGTTCGGGACCGTGAGGTCGGCGGTTCAAATCCGCCCAGCCCGAGTCTGTTCGACCACAAGCCATGATAGCCGTCGGGCGATTTGCGCGTGTCTCGCGCGCAGGTCGCCCGGTCTCCGCGCGCGTCGCCTCATGTCGCCGTTTTCAAGTTTTATCGTCTATCGGCCGAATATCAGAATGACGCTATGATCAGGCACCTTTACCTTTCCGCCGTGTTCTTGACGTGCTCGGGATTGCTGTTCGGACAAGCGATCGAGTACACCGTAGAAAAGGGCGATACACTCTACAGCATTGCGCACGAGTACGGCGTCGGCCTCGACGTGCTGATGAGCGCCAACGGGATAGGAGATCCGACCACGCTCTCGGTCGGGACGAAAATCGTCATCCCTCAAGCCTATCGCGTCGTCAAAGGCGATACTCTTTGGAAAATAGCCCGCTCGTTTTCGATCAGCGTTGCGGAACTACGCGAAATGAACGGCTTGTCGGAAGATTACGTGCTCAAAACCGACGACCTGTTGAGCGTGCCCGGAATGGTCCGTGCCGATGCTCCCCCCGAAGAGGAGAAAGCGTCGCCGCCGGCCGACCGGCCGACCGAGACCGGCGCGGCGCTTCCCGATCACGATACGGAGGACGCACGCGTGCCGTTCTGGCCGCACGGCGGCACGCGGGTGTTGCGCGACGGGAAGTTGCCTGGAACGGAAATCATTGGAAAGCCCGGTGATCTAGTATATGCTGTGGCAAGCGGAGTTGTCGTGTGGAACGCTCCGAATAGAGGCTTCGGGAGGCTCGTCATCGTCGAGAGCGACGACGATTACCTCTATCTGTACGGCGGAACCGAAGTGGT
>JAJRYZ010000163.1 GCA_024275515.1 Spirochaetota bacterium | reverse complement strand
CTACCTGTTCGACCGCAGGTTCAGGCGATAACTTCTGATATCCCGCGGCCCGAGACGCAGCGTCACCGTGGCGCCGTCGACGTCGACCCGACGGTCGGATAGTTCGCGCTCGAGCAGGTCGACTTCCACGACTTCGGGTTCGGCGCCGAGCAACTCGGAAATCGTAAACTTTGCGGCCGCCGGTCGGCCGTCCGGGTTGTAACAGCGGATGATTATCGCATCGCCGGACTCGGCGAGCTTGATCGCGCTTACGACCGGCGCGGGCTTTCCGTCGATTCTCTCGATGGTGAACATCCGCCCGGTTCGCGGCAGGCGACCGCGATGCACGTCGGTTCCGATTACCGCCACGGGAGTCGTAAAGAGCTCCGCGCGCCGTATTACCGCATCCCACGCCGGCGGATCCTGGGCGCCGAGAGGAACGACTTCCAGCGCGAGGCGTATCGTGTGTTCTCCGATTTCCGGAAACGGGTCGGGTTCGTAGCTCGATCGAATGAGGGTGAGATAGAGCGCGCCGTTTTCGATCGCATGACCGTGCTTGGAATCGTTATAGAGAACGCAGGCACCGTTTCGGCCTTCGAACTCGCCGCGGACCGCCGCCCACCGATACGCGGGCACTTCTTCGCCGTCGGGATAGTCGCGATCGATCGCCCCGAAAGGTTCCTCGAAGGTGGCGGACAAGCGCGTCGAGCCGGGACGCACCCCGTAACGAAGCGTCGGAGTTCCGACGCGCGAATCTCCGCGTTCGTACCACGCGCCGCGAATAGAGATGTGCAGGAGAGGGTCACCGGCGCGAAGCTCGTAGCGAACGGTAAAACTCGAGGCCGAAATCTCGTAGTCGCATTCGATCGCCGCGAGATAGGGGCCGTCGGCGACACGACGAAGCGCGGTTGGAAGCGGCCTTTGCCGCTCACGGAAATGATGAATCTTCCACGCGCTCATAATGCCGGCGCGCTCGACGGCGAACTCCAGACCGTCGCCCTCCATGTCGACGACGATCCCCGACGCTTTGTGGAAAAGACGTGCGGGATATCCGCGGGCGGGGTCGATGTCGATCAGAAGAATCTCGTTCTCGAGCCCTTCGCGCCCCCGTTCGTACGATGCGTACGAACATACGTGCGTCGCTCCGGTCTGCCGCGCGCCGGCGGGCGTCGTCTCGCGCGCATCGGACCTCCGCGGTTCCACGGCGGTGATCACGCAACACGTGTATCCCCACGCGGGAATCGAAGCGGGAAAGCCGAGCCGAACGTAACGGTGACCCCAGTAGTCGCCGTGATCGATGATTTGTGCGGTCGCGCGCTCTCCGTTGTCGAAAAGAAACTCGAAATCCTCCGGGGTGCGGTCGTCCCATCCGTTCCCCGGGTCCCAGATCGTCGCTTCGACGGTTCCAGAGTAATCGGCGCCGGCTCTGTTGAAAAGAACGAAGGGATAGCGAGTTCCGGTCGCGGCCCCGTATCCGCTCACCGCTCCCTCGCCGGACGCGATGCCCACCCCTCCGCCGAATCCTCGGAATCGGTCGTAGCCGGGGCCTCGGTCAAGCGGCTCGGTGGAGTCCGCCACCAACATGGTGTCGACTGCGGCGGCGATCGTCCGAAGCGCGTGAGTTTCAAGACTCTGCGTGGCGGCGGCGGTTTCCTGAAAAAGACCGTGCGCGTGGGTGCGCGTAGCGCGGACGCCGCTTCCCGGGAGTATGTCGTGAAAATGGCCGAAGAGCGTGTTCCTCCACGCCGACTCCAGTAGGTCGTGGCGGTAGAACTGTCCGGTGGCGTAGGAAGCGAAGCATGCCGACTGTTCGGTCCGCACCAACGCCGCCTCGGCGAGACGATTCGAGCGCTTGATGAGGCCGGCGGTCGTGTAGCAGCCGGTGAACTCGAAATTGAGCTCTCCGCTGCGCTTCGGAAGCGACGCTGCGTCGCATTCGAGTCGGTTGAAGTATTCGAGCGCGGTCGAAAACCGGATGTCGGGAAACACCGGCCAACACCGCATGTCGAGAATACGTTCGATATCCCTGAGCGTCGGTCCGCCGCCGTGGTCGCCGACCCCGTACACGAAAAGCGAGTAGGGGAGGCCCAGTTCCTCCGCCGTGGGGATCAGCGACCGTTCGACCATCTCCGGGCCGACGACTCCGTTGTAGCCGAGATGCATGTCGTTTCGCACCAACACCGACGATCCGTCGGGCCCCAGCCATCTGAACGCTCGCGGGACCGGTTGGACGCCGTGGGCGCCGGGGCGGTGGAGGTAGAGGTATTTGACGCCGCCCCGCGAAAGGTATGTCGGCACGGTCTCGGCATGACCGAAAGTGTCGGGGGACCAATCTATCGGCGTCGCTTCGGGAGTGAGTCCGAAAAGCTCGTGGATATAGCGCCGCGTGTAGAGCAGGTGACGACACAAACTCTCGCCGCTCACGATGTTTTTGTCGCATTCGACCCAGTGACTCGCGGTCACCTCCCAGCGTCCGTCGGAAACGAGAGTTCGAATCCGATCGAGTAGGTCGGGACGGTACCGCTCGAGTATCCGGTATACGCTCGCCTGACTCTGACTGAATCTGAACTCCGGATACCGTTCGGCGAGCGCGAGAACGGTAGTCGTGGTATCGATCGTCACCGACACCGTCTCGGGCCACGACCACATCCAGTTCATATCGATGTGCGCGTGTCCGACGCAGTAGATGGTGTACGTTTTCGCCTGAACATGCATCGTTTGAAGCAACGATTCGGCCCGGCCCACCGCGCGCTCCCATTCATCGAGACTCATCGGGACTTCATCGATCAGCCGGATCGCCCGGACGATCAGCCGGCGCCACTCGCCGGCGCGGTCGGTCGGCGCGTTGGACGCCAGGTATTCGGCGAAATCGAGCTCGGCGCCGATTCGTTCCGCGAAATAGGCGAATCGGCCGCGCCGGTCGGCCCAGCGCGACAAAAGTGTTGCTCTCATTGAACGCGCGCTATTCATCTGCTTCGCTCCTTTCGCAGACGCCATACTATGATCCGCCGATACGGTAGTCAACGACTCGGCGCTGCCGGGCGATTCTCGATATGGCTTGCCATATCGAGAATCGCTGCGGAGCGGTGGACGAGAGCGACGGTAACATCTATGCTCGTTGCAATCCGAGAGTCCGAGGAGGCTCGCGCGCGTGATCGCGGTTTATCCGTTTCGTGCACTGATGCCGGCGCCGGGGTTGGCCGGGAAGGTAGCGTCGGTTCCGTACGATGTTGTTACTCGTTTTGAGGCGCGAAGAATCGGCTCGGCGTCGCCTGCGAGTTTTCTCCACGTCATTCGTCCCGAGATCGATCTTCCCGACGATACGCCTGAACACGACGATCGAGTGTACGACACCGCCCGGGTTAATTTCGAACGGTTTATGCGCGAGGGTATTCTTGTCGAAAGCGAGTCGCCGGCGTTCTATCTCTATCGGCTCGAGACGGCCGGAATTTCGCACACGGGACTCGTCGCGTGCTGTTCGGTAGAGGACTACAACGACGGACGAATCAAGCGCCACGAGCTGACCCGGCACGACAAAGAGGACGATAGAGCCCGGCACATCGAACGTCTCGGTGCGCACACGGGTCCGGTGCTGATGGTATACCGCTCCACGGCCGGGGTGCGGACCCGACTGCGGACCGCGACCGCACGGGCGACAAGCGACGGTCGTCCACTGTGGCGGTTCGTTGCTGCCGACGGAGTACTTCATACCGGCTGGCGAATAGAAAACACCGACCGCGTAATCGCGTCGTTCGATGGTGTCGATGCTCTCTACATTGCCGACGGACATCACCGCGCGGCCGCCGCGTCACGGGTTGCGGCCGCGCGGCCGTCGAGCGCCGAGGCGTCTCGCTTCCTCTGTGTTCTGTTTCCTCACGACGGGCTCCGGATTCTGCCGTACAACCGATATCTCGCGCTGGGCGAGAAGGACGCGGAGGCGTTGGTCGCGGCTGTCGAGGACCGATTCGGCCTGTCCGAGGCGCCGGACGGCTCGTCGCCGGGCCCCGGAGAGGTTCGTCTTTATTACGACCGCCGGTGGCGCGCGTTTCGGCTCCGGCCGGCGGCGGAGGCCGGACCCGCCGAACGACTCGATCCGAGTCTGTTCGACCGCGAGGTGCTTCGCGCGCTCGCCGGGATCGACGATCCGCGGCGAGACGATCGGCTCGACTTCGTCGGCGGCCCCGGATCGGCGAAAGAGCTGGCCCGCCGGGTCGACTCGAACGGGGGCGTTGCGTTTACGTTTCATCCGGTGTCGGTCGAAGAGCTGATGGCGGTCGCCGACGCGGGAGAGATCATGCCTCCCAAATCTACCTGGTTTTCCCCGAAGCCGCTCTCCGGGCTTTTCGTGCATCGATTCGCCTGACGCGGCCGACGCGCTCTTGAGCCCGACGTCCAGGCGTGGCATGATCTGTCCGTGAAGTGCAGAGCGGGCTACGCATCGAAACTCGTTACTCCGTCCGTCCCGGTCGATCTGTCCGGATACGGGGTATACGCGGCCCGAACCGCGCGGTCGGTCGGGGATGATCTCTACGTTCGATCGATGGTGGTCGAAGCGCCCGACGGCGAGAGGGCGTGCGTGCTCTCCTTCGATCTAATCGGGTTTTCTCCACGCTTCGCCTCGCGGTTACGCCGGCTTGCCGCCTCCGCGGCGTCGACCCGGGCCGATCTTGTTCTTGTCGCCTGTACGCACACGCATTCCGGACCGCCGACGGCGCCTCTGCGGGGAATGGGTCGCGTCGACGAGGCCTATCTCGATTCGATCGCGACCGAAGCGGTCGCGGCCGTTACGCAGGCGGCGAATACGATGGTCGCCTGTACACTCGTCTCGGGCGCCTTCCCGATCGAGCCGTTCGGGTACAACCGGGTCTACGGCGACTTTTCGGTTATCGATCCGGAGATGTCGATCGTCGCCGCGGTACCGGTCGACATGAGCTCCGGCGCGGTGAGAGATTCGTCTTCCGCACCGATTGTTCTCGCGTCATACGCGTGTCATCCGGTTACGCTCGGCGTCAACGACCACGTCTCGGCGGATTTTCCGGGACAGTTCGCGTCCGCCCTTCTTGCCCGTGGTGTGCGACCGCTCTTTCTCCAGGGGTGTTGCGGAGATATCGATCCGGTCGTCAACCTCGCGCGGTGGGGCGGAGGTACGACGCTCGACGCGGCGCGATACGGGCGACATCTCGCCGAGCGCGTCTCGACGCTTCTCGATCGATGCCGGCCGGTCGGCGGGGCGTGCGTTCGCGGTTCGGTCGACAACGCCGCCGTCGCGCTCGATCGCTCAACTCCGCAGTCGGTCCATATCGAGCGCTTGAAGCGCGCCTATGCCGGAGTGGGGGCGGAGCGGCTTTCGCGGTTCATAGCCGACGTCGAGGTTGGGGCGTCGGGCGGGGACCTCGGCGACTCGATCGACCTGCCGGTGCACCTTCTCGCCTTGGGGGATCTTCGGCTCCTCGGTATCGGGGCGGAGGTCTTCGCCGGCATCGGGCTTTCGATCAAGCGGCTGCGCTCGAAGACGATCGTCGCGGGATACACCGGCGGAGTAATCGGATATATTCCGACGGAGGATAACTATCGCCTCGCATCGAGTTACGCGGCGCACCTCGCGCCCTTTTTCTATCGGAGCGCACCGTTCGTACCGACCGCTTCGCGTGAGCTCGAAAAAAAGGCGGAGCTGATGATAAAGGCATCGGAGGATTGATGATGAGGACGGCACGGGACGGCGGAAAGCCGGAATGCGACGGGATTGTCTGGCCCGAGTGGCCGGTGTACGGAGATGAGGAGCGACGCGCGGCGGCCGAAGTCGTCGACTCGGGCAAGTGGTGGTACGGAGACCGGGTCGCCCGGTTCGAAACCGAATTCGCCGCCTTTCAGGATGCGGCTTTCGCGGTGAGCTGTACGAACGGTACGGCCGCACTCCGCATGGGACTCGCCGCCTGCGGGGTGGGTCCTGGAGACGAGGTCATTGTTCCTCCCTATACGTTCGTCGCCACCGCGTTGGCGCCGATGCTTCTCGGCGCGACACCCGTCTTCGCCGACATCGACATCGAGACCGCGAATCTGTCGCCAGAGTCGGCGTCGCGTGTGGTGACCGAGCGGACGAAGGCGATCGTTCCGGTCCATTTCGCCGGGCTTCCGTGCGACATGGAGGCTTTCGGGAAACTAGCCGCCGATCACGGGATTTCGGTAGTGGAAGACGCCTGCCACAGCTGGGGGTCCAAGTGGAACGGAAAAGGGACCGGAGCGATCGGGCGATGCGGCGCTTTCAGCTTTCAGATGAGCAAGAACATCACCGCCGGCGAAGGCGGCATTCTGCTGTCCGACGATCCAAAGATTGCCGAGTTCGCACGCAGCTATTCCAACTGCGGCCGCAGAGACGGCGCTCCCTGGTACGAGCATTACATTCTTGCGGATAATCTGCGGATGACCGAAGTCCAGGCGGCTCTACTCTCGGTGCAGCTCGGTCGCCTCGCCGAGCAGACGGCGAAGCGTGAGGCGAACGCAGGCATTCTCGATCGAGTCCTCGCAGACCTTGACGGCGTATCGATTCCGCCACGGCCTTCCGCGGTCGACAGACGCGCGTATCACATCTATCTGTTCCGATTCACCGGAGAGGGATGGACGATCGATCGCGACGAATTCGTCGCCGCGCTCGACGCCGAAGGCGTGCCGTGTTCGTCCGGGTATCCGATACCTCTCACGCGGCAACCGTTGTTCGCCGACCGCCGGTTCGACGCCGGGGGGGTCGAAGCGACCGAACGGCTGTGCAGGGAGGCGGTCTGGCTTCCGCACACCCTGTTGCTCGCGTCGGCCGAGGCGGTCGAACGCGCCGGAGCCGCCATAGTCAAGCTCGCGCGCGCCTACCGCTAACCGCTGCGGGCGGCAATGTGAAGCCGATTTTTCTTGACACCGCGCACCGGCTGCCTTAGGCTCTTTCGCAGTTAGCGATAGTTCTATAAGGAGGAGCTACATGAAGCGATTTTTCATGCCGTGCGTCGTTCTTTTCTTCGCCTCCGGGCTTGTTTTCGCCGGAGGCGGGCAGGAGTCCGACGACTCAGGCGGCGCCGAATCTACCGGCGGCGTCGAATCTACCGGACTCGGACAGTATTCTACGAGTGACGAGTACGGGTCGGCCATTTCGGGTTACCATCAGGCGCCGATGCTCGACGCTCTCGTATCGTCGGGCGATTTGCCGCCGGTCGAAGAGAGGCTGCCGCTGGAGCCCGCGATCGTCGAGCCGGTCGAAAAGATCGGGAAGTACGGCGGCACTTGGCGCCGCGTAGCGACCAGATTCACCGACAATCGTCTTTCCGACCGGATGGGGTACGAGCCTCTGGTGCGCCGCGCGCGAGACGCGTCCTCGATCATACCCAACGTCGCGAAAAGCTGGGAAATCGTCGACGGCGGAAAATCGTACGTTTTCTATCTGCGCGAGGGGATGAAGTGGTCCGACGGCGAACCGTTCACGGCCGACGACTTTATGTTCTGGTATGAAGACATTGCGCTCAACAAAGAACTTACCCCGAGCTTTCCCAACTGGGGGCTCGTCGACGGTGTGCCGATGGTTTTCGAGAAGATCGACGATTACGCGTTCAAGATCAAGTTCGTTAAGCCGTACGGGATATTCCTCGATCAGATGACTTTCCGCGGCATGAACATCTACGCGCCCAAGCACTACCTCAAGCAATTCCACCCAAGCTATACCGACGCAGGTGATCTTCAGGCTCTCGCCGAGAAGGAAGAGTTCGAGGCGTGGTACCAGCTTTTCGGCAACCGGAACAACAAGGGCACCAATCCTGATCTTCCGGTTATCAACTCCTGGAAGCTTGCAACCGGCCCGCCGGCAACGATCGCGTACGCCGAGCGGAACCCGTACTACTGGAAAATAGATCCTCAGGGCAATCAACTTCCCTACATCGACGAGGTTCAATACGACATCGTCGAGAGCGGCGAAATCGCCAACTTCAAAGCGATGGCCGGCGAGATCGATATGCATTCGCGCTACATGTCTTTCGCCAATTACACGGTGTTCCAGGAGAATGCGGAGAAGGAAGACTATACCGTCGTTCTGTGGAAGAACCCCGTTTCCGACGTTGTCAACATCAACCTGACGCATGAAGACCCGGTGATCCGCGCGATGTTCATGGATCGCAATTTCCGCCTCGGTCTTTCCTACGCCATCAACCGTCAGGAAATCGCCGATATCGTCTATCTCGGCGTCGGCGAACCGTGGCAGGCGCTTCCGGTCGAGGAAGATCCGTACTTCGTTCCGCCGATACACCTCGGCTACGACGTGGCGCGGGCCAACGAGTACCTCGATGCGGCCGGGATGACTTCCCGCGGCAGCGACGGGTATCGGCTGCGACCCGACGGAAAACCCTTTACGATGGTAGTAGAGACCTACGGCGCCGAGGAGGCCGGTGGAGCTTCCGATGAAATGGAGCTCCTGAAAGAGTACTGGGAAGCCGTGGGCATCAAGACGACCATCACCAACATCGATCGCAGCCTCTGGACCGCCCGACGCGCCGCAGGCGAGTTTATGGCGCTCGCCTATCTGACCGCGGGTATTCACTGGGTCGTCGATCCGAACTGGTTCGTTCCCACCAATACGAACAACGGTTGGGCGCCGCTTGCGGCGAAGTGGAATGAAAGCCAGGGCGCCGCGGGCGAGGAACCCGCACCGGAGATCCGACAGCTTATCGACTGGTACGAGCAGATGAAAGTTACCGTCGATGAAGCGAAACGAACGGAGCTAGGAAAGAACATCATCCGGTCGCATGCCGAGAATGTGTGGATCATCGGGCTCGCCAGGTATCCGGCGATCGCGATCGTCAAGAACGACTTCAAGAACGTGGCGACCAACGGCGTCCAGTCGTATCGTCTGATGACGCCCGGCTATCTCAACCCCGAGCAGTTTTTCTTCGATAGGGATTGAGCATCGATTGAGTGCCGCCGATTGAAGGCATTGTCTGGTTGGGCGCTTCCTATGAGAAGCGTCCAACCTTTTTTGTCGCAGCGGCGTATGGCGCGCCCTGCCGGTTTCGGTTTGACAGACGAATTCCGGGTGTGCTATCATCGCCGGACACCGCAGTGAACGCCGGAGCAGCATGTGCTTTCGTTTATCGTTAAACGCATCATCATTATGATCCCGACGCTCATCCTCATCTCGCTCATCTCGTTCATCATAATTCAGTTGCCGCGTGGAGATTTTCTTACCTCCTATATCGCGCAGCTCGCCGCGAGCGGAGAGTCGGTCGACCAATCGCTCATCGCCTCGCTCGAGAAGCGCTACGGTCTCGATCAGCCCATCTATGTTCAGTACTTCAAATGGATCTGGGGGTTCGTACGGGGCGACTTCGGCCAGTCCTTCGAGTGGGATCAACCGGTCAAGCGTCTGATCGGCGACCGATTGGCGTTTACCATCGCGATCTCTCTCGTTACCCTCGTTTTTACCTACGCGGTCGCGATACCCATCGGAATATACTCGGCTACACACCAATACTCGATCGGCGACTACGCCGCGACCACCGTCGGGTTCGTCGGGCTCGCCACGCCCAACTTTCTCCTTGCCTTGATTCTGATGTATGTCGGTTACAAATACTTCGGGACAAGCGTGGGCGGGTTGTTTTCCGATCAGTATATCAACGCTCCGTGGTCGTGGGCGAGACTCCTGGACCTTCTCAAGCACTTGTGGGTACCCGTCGTCGTCGTAGGCACCGCGGGTACCGCCGGGCTTATCCGTGTTATGCGCGCGAATCTGCTCGACGAGCTTCGCAAGCAGTACGTGGTCACCGCACGTGCAAAAGGGGTAAACGAGCGAACGCTGCTGTTCAAGTATCCGACACGGTTGGCGCTCAACCCGCTGGTTTCGAGCGTGGCGTGGCTGCTGCCCCGCATTATTTCCGGCGCTACCATCACGTCGGTTGTTTTGAGTCTGCCCACCACCGGACCGCTTCTGTTGCGCGCGCTCTTGAGTCAGGATATGTACCTCGCCGGCACCTTCGTCATGTTTCTCGCCTCGCTTACCGTCGTGGGGACGCTCGTCTCGGACATTCTGCTCGCCTGGATCGACCCACGAATTCGGTTTACCCGGGGAGGAGCGTAGCGGTGGCACTCCCCAAGGCAAACGCGCCGGGCGTGCGAGAACGGTTCGGTGCTCTGGTTCCGCGATTCGGCAGAGAGCGGCGCGAAAAACAACTGGACGAATCATACTTCGTCGCTTCGCAATGGCGGTTGATGTGGCGGAAGTTCAAAAAGCATCGGTTGGCCATGGCGGCGACGGTCGTTATCGCGTTGTTCTATCTGGTCGCGATCTTCGCCGAGTTTTTCGCTCCGTACGACTACCAGCTGCGTCACACGGGCTACGTTTTTGCGCCGCCCCAGAGAATCCACTTTTTCGACAAGGGTAAGTTCTACATCCGGCCTTTCGTCTACGGAATGAACAGGTCGATCGATCCGAAATCGCTCAGAAAAATCACCACCGAGAACCGCGACGAGAAGTTCTTTATCCGGTTCTTCGTCCGCGGCGACGAATACAAGATGTGGGGACTCTGGACGATGGATCTCCACTTCATCGGCGTCGAGGAGGAGAACGCGAAACTGTTCCTCTTCGGCACCGACCGACTCGGGCGCGACATGTTTTCGCGGATCATCATCGGGTCGAGAATCTCGCTTTCGGTCGGGCTTGTCGGCATTACCATGAGTCTCGTGCTCGGTTTGCTTCTTGGTGGAATATCCGGATACTACGGGGGCGCGATCGATACCGTTATCCAGCGCATTATCGAGCTGCTCAGATCGTTCCCCTCTATTCCGTTGTGGATGGCCCTCAGCGCGGCTCTCCCGCTTACCTGGTCGCCGATCCGCGTCTATTTCGGGATTACGGTAATTCTTTCACTGATCGGATGGACCGGTCTCGCCCGAATCGTTCGGGGCAAGCTGCTTTCGCTGAGAAACGAAGATTTCGCGACGGCCGCGATCATTTCCGGCTGTCGCGAGCTTACCGTCATTACCAGGCACCTGCTGCCGTCGTTTATGAGTCACATTATCGTATCCATTACGCTCGCGATCCCGAATATGATTCTCGCCGAGACTTCACTGAGTTTCCTCGGTGTCGGTTTGCGTCCGCCCGTGACCAGCTGGGGCGTTCTTCTGAAGGAGGCGCAGAACATTCGTACGGTCGTACTCCAGCCGTGGTTGCTTCTGCCCGGAGTTTTCGTCATCATAGCGGTCCTGGCGTTCAACTTCGTGGGGGACGGCGCCCGCGACGCCGCCGACCCGTATACCTGATCGCTACAGCGGCAAACCGAGTCGTTCGTACTGTTCGCGGGGAGCGTCGTTTTTCCTCATTTCCCCAACGAGTAGTTCCCGCATCCGCTTCTCGATGTCCCTGTCGCGGAGGGGCCGTTCTTGCCGCGGATCTTCCTCGATATCGAAGAGCAGCGTTCCGAACGAATGCGCGTGACTTCTTATTCCCGATTTCGATTCGATTCGCATGACCGGACATCCTTTCGTAAACGAAAACGGATCGCTCATCGTTGCCGTTCGCATTTCGGCGACCTCGAAGGTATGACGCATGTGGGTCGGCATGTGCGTATAGTTGTACAGCGGCCGATTCTCCGCGTCGGCCGGCGCGCGCATGTAGACGTACCTTCCGTCGGTCACGTTCACGTGCCCGCCGTACATTCCGAAAAGCCCGGCTTCCCGCACGGGAGAGTCGTCGCGTATCGTCCGGGCGAGCGGGCGCCCCTGCATGTCGAGGGGGAGCTGCACGCCGAAAAAATCGAGGAGAGTGGCCGGCAGGTCTATGGTCTGCACGAGTGCGCTTCGGCGTTCTCCGGCGATCTTCGACCGGGGGTCCCACACAAAGAGAGGTGTTCGGGCGATTTCGTTGTAGAAAGGCATGCTGCATTTTCCCCACCAGTCGTGCTCTCCGAGAAGAAAGCCGTGGTCGGTGTTTACTATCAGCAGCGTATCGTCCCACAGATCGAGGCTATCCATCGCGTCGAGCACCCTCCCGAGTTGCGCGTCGCACATGCTCACCAGCGCGGCGTTGGTGAATTTGAACTGTTCGGTAAGATCGTCTCGCCCCTTGACGCGATCGTAGGCGGGCCAGTCGAACGGTGAGGAGAAGTCGTGGTCGTAGAGTGCCTTGTACTTATCCGGGACGAAATACGGTTCGTGCGGATCGAAGGTCTCGATATGAAGAAACCAATTGTCCTCGGCGTGGTTCATCTCGAGGTACTCGATGCCGCAGGAGACGGTGAGAGCCTGCGGCATGAGCTCTTCGCGGGGCATGAACGACCTGTTGACCCAGTCCTGGCGCCCCCAGCGACCGCGCGTTCCGGGATTCGGCTCCGGAATTCCGGGGTTTCCGATCATTCCCTTCCAAGGATCGCCCTCCTGGCCGCGGTTGAACTGCCAGTTTTCGTATCTGGTGTGATAGGTCCCGCCGCCCTCCTCCCAATAGTGATAGTGGTCGCTCGCGAGGTGCGTGTGAACTCCCGCCTGTTTGAGGATTTCAGGCGTCGAATCGTCGAACGGTTCCAGAGGTCCCCAGCTGCGATGAAGGAAATTGTACCGCCCGGTGTGCAACTCACGTCGGGCCGGCATACACGGCATGCTGCCGACGAAGCTACACTCGAAGGTGACGCTCCGCCGGGCGAGTCGAGCAAAGTTCGGCGCATGGACCCAATCACACCCGTACGGCGGGAGCATATGGCGATTGAGGCTGTCGAACATCATCATGATCGCTTTCATCGGTTCCTCCTGACGGTCGCGGGAGTTTACTCGAATAGAATCGTTTTGATTTCGAACGGTCCGAAAGCAAGCGCGATCGGGCCGGACCCGCCGATCGGCGTGCGCGATCGCTCGAGCAGGTCGGTTTCGTAAACATGACTAAAAGAAAGCTCGGTGGAAAGCTCGATTCGCGCATCGGTTCCGCGGGTCTCGTAGAGCCTGACGACCGTCCCGCTTCCCGACTCCGCCCGCTTGACGACTTCGATTTTTACCGGTCCACCGGCTACGGCAAACCAACTTCGCTCGCGCACGTTCGGAAGCGAGACGACCGACGCCACCGTCACCGGATCGTTCAGCTCGTGAGCCGTCTCGAACACGCGTGAGGCCGGAAAATCGTCGGGGTGCGGTAGATACGCGTAGGTGATCTCGTGCACACCGCGGTCGGCGGTGGGATCGGGGCTGGTGGGCGCGCGCAGAAGCGAGAGTTCGACCGAGTTGTCATACACCGAGTAGCCGTATTTGCAGTCGTTAAGCAGAGCCAGACCGTAATCGGGTTGCGACAGATCGGCGAATCGCTGTCCCGCCACTTCGAACCGGGCGTGGTCCCAGTGGGTGTTCCGGTGAGTCGGCCGCCGAAGCGTGCCGTACTGGATTTCGTACGTCGCATCGGTCGTCTTGACCGCGGTTTGGGCGTGCACTTTGAGAAGCTTTTGCTCCTCGCTCCATTCGATCAGGTTTTCGATTTCAACGAGCATCGAGTTCGTGCAGAGTCTGATCCACTGCTCGATCGTTGATCGTCCCACGACGAGCTTCTGGTAAACGGTGGCGCGGAGAGGCGTCGCCTCGTGCACGCGCCGCTCGACAAGTCTCGCCTGCTCCGGTTCGGTCTCGCGGTAGTAGTGGCTCACGTCCCACGCGTCCCACGCGTACGGAAGGTCTTCCCACAGAAGCAACCTGTTCGCGGCCCCCGATAGGTACTCGCGCTCGCCACCGCGGTCGAGAATCGAAGTGATGCATCCGTCGGCGGCCAACGTTACGCGGACGAGCTCGTTCTCTATCATCGTTTCGCCGCCGGCCTCGCGAACGCGTACGACCTCCTCGCCCGTCTCGGCGTCTTCGCCGCTCTCCACGGTTACCGTCGTATAGCCGAGAGACGGCAAGGTCACCGCGACGAGCACCCCCTTCTCGGTGCGGGCCGACGGGAGCGGATTCCCGGAAGCGTCGCGCACCACCACCGCCGCCGCCCCGTCGTCGAGCGGAAGCGCGACGACGGAGGAGCGTTCCCAGCTGAGCGTGTTGAGCAGGACGAATCGCGCGGGCGTCGTTCGGCGCTCCTCCCCCGTCTGCGTTCCGAAGAGCGCGTCCACACTGCGCCGTCTGAGTTCGGCGAGCACACCGAGATTCCGTTCCGACACGGCGTACGCCTCTTCGTAGACCCGAGCAATCGAAGAGCCCGGCAGAATGTCGTGAAACTGGTTGAGCAGCGTCTCCTTCCAAACGTCGTCGAGTTCCTTTTTCGGGTACGAGGCGCGACTCTCGGCCTCGGCGAGAACGCCGAGTATCTCGACGTCGCGCAGCTCGCGTTCGAGCAATCGGTTGTATCGCTTCATCCTGCCCTGCGTGGTCAGCGTGCCGCGGTGCAGCTCGAGGTAGAGTTCCCCAACCCAGCGTGGGAGCGAGTCGCGATCGTACGAGGCGATGCGCGCGAAGAACTCATCGGCGAAGGCGAGCTTTACCATCGGGACGCCTTCGGTATTCTGCAGTCTTAAGGCGCGTTCGATGTGTAACCGCGACGGTCCGCCGCCGCCGTCGCCGGTTCCGTACAGGTTAAGAAAGGCGTCTTGAGAATCGAGATGCGCGAATCGCTTCTGCGACTCGATCAGCTCCGAAGGAGTGTTGGACAGATTGTAGTTGTTCGTCGGCAGAAAGTGGGTGAGTATTTCGGTGCCGTCGATACCTTGCCAAAGGAATGTGTGGTGCGGAAAGACGTTGGTTTCATTCCAGGAGATCTTCTGCGTCATAAACACCTCCACGCCCGATTTCCTGAGGATCTGCGGCAGCGCGGCCGAATACCCGAAAACGTCCGGCAGCCACAGATTGCGAACCTCCTTCCCGAACTCTTGACGGTAGAACGTCTTCCCGTACAGGCATTGGCGCACGAGCGATTCGCCGCCGGTAATGTTCATGTCGGGCTCCACCCACATCGCCCCCTGACACTCCCATCTGCCGCCGGCGACGGCGCGCTTGATCTGCGCGTAGAGTCGGGGGTACTCTTCTTTGATCCACTGATAGAGTTGCGGTTGGCTCGCGCCGAACACGTAGTCCGGATACTCCTCCATCATCCGGAGCGCCGTCGCGAACGTCCTCCCGCCCTTGCGCTTCGTTTCGCGCACCGGCCAGAGCCATCCGAGATCGATATGAGCGTGTCCGACGCTATAGATCGTCATATCGCTCGCGTGCGCGGGCACGGCGAGCAGTTCCTCGGTAATCGCTTTGCACTCGGCCAGTCCCCGCCCGTCGCGCCAGAGGTTCGCGGTGCGGTTCAAACCGTAGAGGATCTTTTGCGTTCTCGGCGAGTCCTCCGGCAATGACTCGGCGATGTCGAGGAGTACCTGCAAATCGAGGGCGAGCTGCCAGAGGTCGCGACGAAAAACCGCGAGCTCGGCCTGCATCAGTCTGAAGACGCCGTCGGACTCGGCGCCGAAAAGCCCGTTCGCCGCGGCTTCCACCAGGATCGAGACCGATTCTCCCGCGCGCGCCGGGTTGCTTACCGGGACTCGCCGCTTCAGATGCGGACCTTCTTCGAGTTTTTTGTGAGTCAGCCCACGCTCCGGTTCGCCGTCGACAAAGACGCACGCTTCGCCTCCGACGTCGATCAGCGCGACGACCTCGGCGCCGGCGAAAGAGTCGGGGACAACACCTTCGAAGACGAACCACGCGCTTCCCCACTGCTTCCCCCACTGTTCGCCGACGCGGATGGGGGTGAAACACCGGTCGTCCAACTCGGAGAGCGGAATCGGGCGATCCTGATCGTAGGTAAACTTTGCGGCAAAAGGGGTCGTGCGCGAATAGCGCGCGGCGTAGACACGCTTGATGAACTGCTCGATGCGGTTTCTGTAGATGTTGATGTAGTGCACGGGATGCTCCGGATTGTGGCGATTCACCGGAGTGTATCACAGCGGCGACCCGGGAAAAAGCGGGTTCGACGGCGGCGCCGGTTCCCGACCCGGTCCGATGTTTCGGGGATCGCTCGAATCTGCGCGCGTCGCTTGACCAGGGCGGCGCTCTGTGTTCGAGTGTTCCGTTACAAGGAGGCGGCAATGAAATATCGAAGACTCGGAACGAGCGGCGTCAAGGTGTCGGTTATTGCTCTGGGTGCGATGAACTTCGGTCCCAATCCCGGCGGCGCCTGGATCGGGGAGGGAACCTGCAAGGATGAGGCGATCAGGATCACCAGAACGGCGATCGACGAAGGGGTCAACTTCATCGACACCGCGGATCTCTATCAACGCGGGACGAGCGAGGAGTATCTCGGCGAAGCACTCGAAGGCGTTCGCGACCGCGTCGTTCTCGCCACCAAGGTCAACGCTCCGATGGGGCCCGGACCGAACGATCGGGGCTTAAGCGCGTATCATATCAAGCGCGCGTGCGAGGATAGCCTCAAGCGGCTGCGGACCGATCGGATCGATCTGTACCAGGTTCACGCGGTGAGTTACGAGGTTCCGCACGAGGAGACTCTTCGCGCTCTGGACGATCTCGTTCGAGAAGGGAAAGTCATCTACATCGGTTGCAGCAACTATCCTGCATGGAAAATCGTCGAAGGAGTGAAGCTGAGCGAGGCGCACGACTGGAACGGCTTTGTCTCCGTGCAACCGCGCTACAGCCTGATGTATCGTGGTCCGGAGCTCGACGTCGTGCCGGTATGTGAGACCTACGGGTTGGGTATCCTGCCGTGGAGTCCCCTTGCCGCAGGGCTGCTTACCGGGAAATATCGACGCGGGTCGAAGCCGGAGCCGGGTTCTCGCTGGGCCGGGCATCCGTACGACAAGCAGTTCGAAGCGTTGACCGATGCCGATTGGACCATCGTCGATGCTCTCGTTGAAATCGCCGAACGCCGCGATGTGACGCCGGCGCAGATCGCCTGCGCGTGGCTTCTGAGCAGAAAAGCCGTTTCTTCGGTTCTGGGCGGCGCCCGTACCGTCGAGCAGATGCTCGGCTACATCGGCGCGGCGGACATCGATCTCACCACCGAGGAAGTTGATCGACTCGACGAGGTCTCCGCGGCGAAAGTGACCCCCGACGTGGTGACCCGCGCGCAGCCGCCCGAACGTGCGTGAGGGAGGCTTGTCGTGAAGGTATGCATAGTCGGCGGAGTTGCCGGCGGAGCGACGGTTGCGGCAAGACTCAGACGGCGCGATGAGAATGCCGAAATCATCATCTTCGAGCGCGGAGCTTACGTTTCGTACGCGAACTGCGGCTTGCCTTATTACCTCGGCCGAACGATAAAAAAACGCGGCAAGCTTTTCCTCCAGACTCCGCAACGGTTCAGGGAGCGGCTGAACGTCGATGTGCGGGTTGAATCGGAGGTGCTGAGCATCGACCGCGAGGCGAAGTCGATCCGGATCCGAGGTGTGCGCGACGGCGCGACGTATGAGGAGTCGTACGACAAGCTCGTTCTGTCTCCCGGCGCCGAACCGATCCGTCCTCGAATCGAAGGAATCGATTTGCCCGGAATCCACACGCTGAAGGATGTCCCCGATGCCGACGCGATCGATGCGTTGCTTTGCGACGCCGCGACAAAGAGGGCGGTCGTCGTCGGCGCGGGGTTCATCGGGCTTGAGGCGGCCGAGAATCTTCACCGCCGCGGCGTGTCGGTGTCGATCGTCGAGGCCGAACGGCAGGTGATGAACGTCCTCGACTTCGAGATGGCCGCCCAGATTCACCGTCATCTGAAACACCACAGAATCGAGCTGTATCTGAACGACGCGGTCTCATCGTTTGCGGCCGACGGCTCGCGCGTGTCGGTCAACCTCGCCGCCGGCCGGGTTCTCGCGGCCGATCTGGTGCTGTTGAGTATCGGTGTCAGACCTGAGAACGATCTCGCGGTGAATGCCGGGCTCTCGGTCGGCGAGCGCGGCGGGATCGTCGTTGACGGGCATCTCAATACGAGCGATCCCGACATCTACGCCGTCGGAGATGCGATCGAGTTCCCCCATCCGATTTCGGGCGCATCTGTAACGATTCCACTCGCGTGGCCGGCGAACTTTCAAGGGCGACTCGTCGCCGACAACATCGTCGACGGCAATACGAAAAGCTATCGTGGGACTTTCGGCACGGCGATTGCCAAGGTGTTCGACATGACCGTCGGAAGCACCGGGCTCTCGGAGAAGCAAGCCGAGCGGCTCGGCATTCGCTATCGGACGGCCGTCGTTCATTCCTCTTCGCATGCCGAATACTATCCGGGTGCGACACCGTTGACGGTAAAGATCGTCTTCGACCCGGAGGACGGCCGATTGCTCGGAGCGCAGGCGGTCGGCTTCGACGGGGTGGACAAACGGATCGACATGCTTTCCGCGCATCTGGTTGCCGGCCGACGGGCATACGATCTCGCGGCGCTCGAGCATGCCTACGCGCCGCCGTATTCGTCGGCGAAAGATGCGGTAAACATCGCCGGCTACATCGCCGAGAACATCGTCGCGGGCCTATCGGTCCACGTATCGTGGCGCGAACTGCGCGATATGGATCCGAAAAATCGATATCTGCTCGACGTACGTACACGGGAAGAGTACGAGGAGGGGACGATACGCGGCGCGGTCAATATTCCCGTCGACGAGTTGCGCGGACGACTCGCGGAAATCCCGACCGATCGGCGAATCGTCGTGTTCTGCCTGGTCGGACAACGCGCCTATTTTGCCGAGCGTATCCTCAGGAACTCCGGGTTCGACGATGTAATGAATCTCTCGGGAGGCTACGCGACGTGGTCGCTGGTTACCGGGGAGCGGCGCGACGAAGACGACTTTTGAGGACGACGGCGCCGGGGGGCGACTACCGCGCGCGCAACGATGAGTCGAAGCGACGCGCGGATGCCCGACGGTACCACGCGACCGTTTCCGCCACGTGCGCGGCGATGTCCGAGTCGGGGCTGTATTCCAACTCCGCAACCGCCTTCGCCGTGCTATAGTCGAAATCTTTCGCGGCTCTCACGACCCGGTAACGCGTGATCGGCGGAGGTTTCTCAGCGCCTGCCGTTCGATAGACGAACTCGGCGAGCACGGCCGCCGGATAGGCAAGGCAAAACGGGACCGACCGCGCGTCGAGGGTTTTCCCGAGAGCCTCGGCGAAATAGAGGGAAAACTCGAACCAACTGACGCGGGCGCCGTCGGTGATGTTGAACACGCCCGCACGGTTACCTCGGTGAATGGCGGCTTCGATCGCCGATGTGAGATTGTTGATGTAAACCGGCGTAAACACCGCTCGACCGCCGTCGACAAGCGGCCAACTACCCCGCTCGATTCGCAGCGCCATTTCGTAGCTCCATTTCCAGTCGCCCGGACCGTAGATTCCGCCCGGACGCAGGAT
>JAJRYZ010000162.1 GCA_024275515.1 Spirochaetota bacterium | reverse complement strand
ATAAAAAAAGAGGCCACATCCTGGACTGCCCGCAGTTTCGAACCTTCGTAGATGCCCGGCCAGAGCACCGGATACCGGATTCCGGCGAGCCGGTATCCCGACTCGACCGTTCCGCGGAGAAACGTCGAATCGGCGGGAATCCCGTCGAGAAGAAACGTTCGCGCCGAAGGATAACGATCACGAAGACGTTCGGCGACGGCGCCGGCCGCCGCCATGTGCCCACCGCCGGTCCGCAAATAGAGCAAAAGAATCCTGTGCGGCCGAGCCGCGATGTGCGCCCTCACGTGGGTCGAGTATATATGCCTTTCTTCTATTCGTCGACGTCCTTCAACGGCGCGGAAGCACTTCTCCCTTCCACACGAGCGTCGGCCGCGACATCGCCGTTATCGTGAGAAAAGAATTATACACCATCGATACAAGCACGAACGGGGCGAGAAGCGCCCAGTATCCAACGAGCGGTTGCCGGGTATAGACGCCCGAAAGTACGGCCATCCCGGCCATCGTGACGAACGAAACCGCCGGCAGCACCAGAAGCACCGGCAGAAAGAGGCATACAGGCAGCGCGAGCACCGAAGCGGTCAGATAGAACATGATGAATCGGTAGGAAAAACGCGAAACCGGATCGGGGGCGAACAAACCTCCGGTGTGCCAGCGGACTTCTTGCGCGGTCAAACTGCGCAGGTCGGGCTGAGGTTCGGTTCGCACCGTAATCGCACGGTCGAACCTCGCGCGTATCTTCCAGCGGGTCTGCTCCCGGAGCCCGGCGACCAGAGCCGCGTCTTCGGTGACCGAAACCGCGATCGAGCGCAGACCGCCGATCTCATCAAGCGCCGAGCGACGAAGGGCGAGGTTGTTTCCGAAACCACCGGTGGCCTGATCGATACCGGTGCACGCGGCGGTATAGGAGTATTTGAAAACATGATCGAAAGAGTGGAACCTCGACAGAAGTTTCCGGCCGGCAAGGGTCTCGATCGGACCGAGGACCAAGCCGATCCGTTCGTCCCTGAAAGAGCCGCTCATCTCAACGACCCACCGTTCGGGAACCGTACAATCGGCGTCGGTAAACAGAATGCAGTCGGTGTTCACCAGATCCACACCCACGATGAGCGCGTTTAGTTTGTGATTCGCGATGGCCGGTTTTTCCCGATTGTGTACCACCCGGACGCGACCCGAGTGCCGCTCGGCGAATCGGTCCATAATGAGACCGGTATCGTCGGAAGAGCGGTCGTCGACGAGCACGATTTGGAAGGCGTCGTCGGACTGCGCTTCAAGTGAATCGAGCAACCGCGGGAGCAGGACCGCCTCGTTTCGCGCGGGAACCACCACCGTCGTCGAGACCTTGCCGGCGCATCGCCCGCCCCCGGCTACGATTCCGCTTTCAGTGGATGAGACGCCGAGCCGGATGCGCCGTTCGCGCAGTCTCGCGATGGTGAGCCCGACGTACATCGCGCAGTGACAGAGGCAGATCACTCCGGCCGGAAGAAGCAAGGCAAGTAAAAACAGCGTCATTGGTTCGGGTATACCGCCGCGATCTGGGAAAGTCAAGAATACCCGATCGAGTGCGGTTTTCCCGCCGGCCTATCGTGGAAGGGTCTGAATGTTGAGAACCGAGGGGATCGTTCGTATGTTTTTCAGAATCTTCTTGAAATCGTCCTCGTTTTCGATCTCAAGCGTAAAGGCGCCGTTGAGGTTTCCGCGATCGTCCTCGTCGAGCTTCCCCTCGATCAGATGCCCCTTATACTTTCGTACGGCGCCTTCGATTTCGGAAAACAGATCCGACGTCATACGTGCGCTCACTTTGAAGCGTTGAGTGGAACGAGGGGTGACCGCTTCCCATTGAACGTCGACGCTTCTGCTCGTGATGTCGTTGATGTGCTTCAAATTCGGGCAGCTTCTCTTGTGTACGATAATCCCGCGTCCCCGCGAAATATATCCGATAATCGCGTCCCCGGTGGTCGGATTGCAGCATCGGGCGATCTGGATCATCATGTTTCGCTCGCTGCCGACCTTGAAGACGATTCGCGATCTGTCGAGCACCTGCGTTATGATCTCGCCGTCGGTAGGCTCCTCGTCGCGCCTTGCCGGCGCGTCTATCGGCTTACGCTTGGCGATAATGCTCCGGTCGACGATGAGACTGTCGTCGTGATGGTTCAACCAATGGCGGATCTTCTGCCGGGCTCTGGAGGTCCTCGTGTGCCGGAGCCAGTTGACGTGTGGCGTCGCCTGATTCGACGTCATGATTTCGACGACCTGCGTGTTGCTGAGTTCGGCGGTCAGCGGAATGATGCTTCCGTCGGCCTTGGCGCCGATGCAGTGGTTACCCACCTCCGTGTGTATGTGGTAGGCGAAATCGATCGGCGTAGCGCCACGCGGAAGCTCCACGATATCGCCGTTGGGGGTGAACACATAGATCGAGTCCTTGAGGATTTCCCGCTTTATTTCGCTGAGAAACTCGGCGGAAGTGTCGGTGAGGCCGTCCCAGCTTTTTAGTTTGTTGATCAGTGCCACCTCCGACGTCTTGAGTCGTTCGCGCGGGTTGGGATTCTTGTAGCGCCAGTGGGCGGCGACGCCGAACTCGGCTTCGACATGCATGAGACGCGTTCTAATCTGGATCTCCACCACGCGGCCGCCCGGCGTCATTACCACCGTGTGCAGGCTCTGGTAACCGTTGGCCTTCGGCATCGCGATATAGTCCTTGAAACGCCCCTCGATGGGCGGCCACAGTTTGTGGATGACGCCGAGCAGCGTGTAGCACTCGTTGACCGTGTCGCACAGCACGCGGACCCCGACCAGATCAAAAATCTCGCCGAGCTCTTTGTCGCGTGTCTTCATTTTGCGGTAGACCGAGTAGAGGTGCTTCGCCCGCGTCGAAACCGTCACTTCGATGCCCTCCTGTTCGGCCTCGCGGCGGATGGTGTCTTCGACAAGGTCGAGGTACGCGGCGCGCGCGTGACGACTCGAATCGACATGCTCGCGAATCTGCTGATACACCTGCGGGTGGAGATGCTTGAGCGAAAGATCCTCAAGCTCGGCCTTGAGCCAGAACATACCGAGACGATCGGCGAGCGGCGCGTAGATGTCGAGACATTCGGTCGCGGTGTCTTTCCGTTTCTGCAGCGGCTGGTGCTCGAGGGTCCGCATATTGTGCAGCTTATCGGCGAGTTTTATCAAGATGACGCGAATATCGCGAGTCATCGCGAGGAGCATTTTTCTGATCGTCTCCGATTTTTGAACGCTTTTTCGCTTCGCCTGGATGATGCTGATTTTAGTGACACCCTCGACAAGCTCGGCTACCTGCGCGCCGAAAGCCCCCTCGATTGCGGCTCTGGAGGTCTCGGTGTCCTCGATGATGTCGTGCAGCAGCGCCGAGATGATCGTGTCCGCGTCGAGATCAAGATCGAGCAGAATTTCGGCGACCGAGAGGGGATGGACCAGGTAGGGCTCTCCGCTGGCCCTGGACTGCCCGTCGTGCAGTCGTTGCGCCCAGCGCGCTGCTTCCATGATTCTTTTCCGCTCGACCTCATCGAAATGACGGAGCCGATCTTCAAACCGTTTGAGCTTCGATTCCATGTGTCGCTTCGATTACCCGGTTACGTCCGGATAGATCGGGGTACAGTGTAATGCCGTTGAGGCCGGCCTGCACGCACATTTTCCCGATTGCGCTCATCTGGTGAGGCGACGCTTCGAGCAACAGTCGCCCGCCCGGCCTGAGCATCCCGGCTGCCGCAGGGATCAGCCTGCGGATGACTGCGAATCCGTCCGGCCCGGCCGAAAGAGCGCCCTTGGGTTCGGCCCATCCGGCGCCGTACGTTTTTTGCCACTCAACCTCGGTGAGATAGGGCGGATTCGAAACGATGCAATCGAAATCTCCGTCGATCCCCTCGCAGAGATCGGCTTGAACCGTCGGTAAGAAACGACCGAGTAGCCGGACGGCGTTCACGGCGCAGATCTCAAGGGCCGCGCCGCTGATATCGGTTGCGACGACCTCGGCCCGTGGAAAGCCGGCGGCAACGGAGACGGCGATGCACCCGCACCCGGTCCCGAGGTCGAGCACGCGAGGCTTCGTCGCCTCGTCTGCGGATGCGGACAGTCGTCCGAGGACCGCTTCGACGAGAACTTCGGTTTCCGGGCGCGGCACGAGTACCCGACGATCTACGAGAAACTCAAGACCGAAAAACTCTCGTCGCCCCGTCAGGTAGGCGACCGGCTCGCCGGCGCGCCTGCGAGATACGAGCTCGCCGAATCTACACACCGCCGCCTCGTCGACCGACTCCGGATAAGAGGCGAAAACCCCCTCTTTGCCTATTCCGACGGCGGAAGCGAAGAGCAGAACGGCGTCCAGAAACGGCGTGTCGGAAACGCGGCGCAAGCCGTCGGTGGCGGTCGCGATCGCGTCGCGTACGGTGGTCATTCGATCTTTTGCATTCGCCGCTCTCGGTCGTGGATCTTCAATGCATCGATTAGTTCGTCGAGATCTCCCTCGATAACGGCGTCGAGTCGGTAGAGGGTCAGATTGATGCGATGATCGGTAACGCGGTTCTGCGGGAAATTGTAGGTGCGTATTCGCTCGGAACGATCGCCCGATCCTATCTGGCTCTTTCGCGCCTCGGCTCTTTCCTTGTGCCTCTTGCTCTCTTCCGCCTCGTACAATCGCGCACGAAGCACTCTGAGCGCCTTGGCCTTGTTTTTATGTTGCGATTTTTCGTCCTGGCATGTTACGACGACTCCCGTAGGTACGTGAGTAATCCGAACCGCCGAGTCGGTCGTGTTGACGCTTTGCCCTCCCGGCCCCGACGATCGATAGACATCGATTCGAAGATCCTCCTGGCGGATTTCAACATCCGCCTCCTCCGCTTCGGGCAACACCGCCACCGTAACGGCCGAGGTGTGTATTCTTCCGGCGGATTCGGTCTGGGGAACCCGTTGGACCCGATGCGTCCCGCTTTCGTAACGCAGGTTTTCGTAGACGTTTCGACCCGCGACTGAAAAGACGACTTCCTTGAACCCGCCGATACCGATCTCGTGCGCGGACAGGACTTCGATCTTCCACCCCCGTCGTTCGGCGTATCGAAAGTACATGCGAAAAAGATCGGCCGCGAACAGCGCGGCCTCGTCTCCACCGGTGCCCGCCCGGATTTCCATGATGATGTTTTTTGCGTCCAGAGGATCCCGGGGAACGAGCATGGCTTTCAACCTGAGCACCGCTTCGTCTCTCCGCTCGCGCAACTCCCGCAGCTCCTCGGCCGCAAGCTCCAACATTTCGCGATCCGTCTCGCCTGAGATCATCGATTCGGCGTCTTCGATCTCGGAGGCCAGCCGGAGATAATTCGCGTATTCGCCGACAAGCTGCTGCAGACTCGCGTGCTCCTGCAGCAACTCGGTATAACGCGCGCGGTTTCTTATCACCTCCGGGTCTGAAATCAGCCTCTCGATTTCACGATTCCGCTCGACGATGGCTTCGAGCCGCTCGAACATGCGATCAACCCTTCCCCTTGCCGGCCCGAAAAAAGCCGAAAAGGCTTCCGCAGGTGCCACCCGCCACGTGAGCGAATTGGGCGATCCCGTCCCGGTCGAAGGACGCGATGATTTCCCGAACAACATACAGCGCAATAATGAGGAGGAAAGTCAGCGGGATCTCACCGTTCTTGAAGTTCGTAAAAGAGACGAGCAGTATCATCATGAACACTACTCCGCTCGCGCCGAGAAGCGCGTAGTTGGAAAAGAGGACGTTGATGAGCCCGGTCACGAGCGCGGTCACCGTAATCATAAGCAGAATAGGAAACGAGCCGTGTTTCTCCTCGAGAATCGGGCCGAGAAGAAGAATAAACGCGAAATTGCCGAGCAGATGGTTCCAACCGCTGTGACCGATCACGTGCGTGAAGAGGCGCACCCAGTCGCCGCCGTTCGAAAAAGAAAAAGCGGAAGACGACGGAACGGTGAAGAGGCGGGGAATAAGCCCGGCGCCGAGCAACTGGTCCGCCGCGAGGACGAGTGTCGCAACAAAAGCATACGTGAGAGTCACCGGGGCGTTGTATCGTATTCGCATTTTTCAGTCTCCCGCGCAAACGTCTACATCGATCCTCAGTGCGCTTCATATCACAATTAGCGTCGAATGAGAACGGGTCGGGTTGCCCCGTCGTCCCGTGGCCCGGCCTCAGCCGCGACGCCGGGCCACGGCAAGCTGCGCGCGGATCTCGGCGCTTTCCGACTCGATTCCGACCCATCCGCGATTGAGATCTTCGCGCTCGCGATCCAGACGATCGAGCTTCCGAGTAAGATCGCGCACCGTGGAGCCGTTGGTGTAGTTCTCCTTCCTCGCGAGATCCTGCTCGCAGTCGGCGCGCTCGGTCTCGATCTCGTCGAGTCGGACAAGAAGCGCCTCCTCGCGTCGTTGAAGCGTTCGCAGTCGACTGCGAAGCCGTTTTTCGAGGGCTCGTTCGATACCGGCGTTCTCTCCGGCGCGCCTCGGAGCCGCGTTCCCCCGATTCTTCGATTCAACGCCGCTCGGCTCGTTCGGGGACGCGTCGCCGGCGGTTTTCCAGAGGTAGTACGCATAGTCGCCGGGAAACAGTCGCCACCGCCCTCCCTCCAGCTCCAGAACGCCGTCCGCGATCTCCTCAATGAAGTAACGATCGTGAGAAACGAACACCACCGTTCCCGAATAGGCTTTGAGCGCGTCCAACAGAACGTTTTTCGACGTCATGTCGAGATGATTCGTCGGCTCGTCGAGAACCAGCAGATTCGTCGGGCGCAACAGAAGTCTGAGCAGCGCCAGCCTGCTCCGTTCGCCGCCGGAGAGAACGGCGACGGGCTTGTAGACGTCGTCGCCGCGGAACAGGAAGGCGCCGAGGAGATCTCGGAGCCGCGGTGAGTCGGAGGTTTCGGCGCCGTCGGCGGCCGCGTCGAGGACGCTCCCCGAAGCGGGCAGCGTGTCGATATCCTGCGAAAAGTATCCGACTCGGACGCCGGCGCCGAGCCGGACGACGCCGGTATGGTCGGCATCGACGCCCGCGATAATCCGCATCAGCGTCGATTTGCCGGCGCCGTTCCTGCCGACGACGACGAGCTTTCGGCCGCGCTCAAGCAGAAAAGTCACCCCGGTCAGAACGCCGTTCTCGCCGTACCGTTTCCCCAATTCCTCGACGCTAAGTACGATCCGGCCGGAATGGGGCGCGTCGGGGAATCGGAACCGAATGCGTTTCATGCTCTCGGGAATCTCGATGCGCTCCATCTTCTCGAGCTGTTTTATTCTGCTTTGCACCTGCGAGGCCTTCGATGCCGTAGAGCGAAATCGGCGGATAAATGCTTGAATTCGTTCGATTTCGGCCGCCTGCCGTTTGTGCGCTTAGCGGAGCGACTCGAGCTCGGCGGCTCTTCTCTCGCGGTAGGCGGTGTAGTTGCCGCGGTACAGCGTAAGCGATCCACGAAACAACTCGGCGACGACGTTCACCGTCACGTCGAGAAAGTACCTATCGTGCGACACGACCACGACACCGCCGCGAAAATCGGACAGAAAAGTCTCGAGCCACGTTCGCGCCTCCAGATCGAGGTAGTTGGTCGGCTCGTCGAGCAGCACGATGTCCGGATCGGCGAGCAGTACCTTGGCAAGCCCGATTCGCATCTGCCGCCCTCCGGAGAACTCGCCCGTCGGGCGGTCGAAATCCGATTTCTCGAACCCCAGGCCGGTCAGCACGCGAGTTATCCGTTTGTCCCTGTCATAATACTCGCCCTGCAGCAGCGTTTGCTGAAGAACGTCATGCTCGTGAAGCATAGGTACGATTCGATCGTCTCCGTCCGAGACCTGTGCGAGTTGCGCCTCGATTTCCCGTTTCCGCTTTTCGAGTGCGTGAAAACGAGCGAACGCTTCGTCGGCCTCCGCCTCGAGGGTCCGTTCCTCGAACACCAGTCCCGATTGCGGAAGATACGAGACGACGCATCCGCGTTGCGACTCCACTGCGCCCGAGTCGGGAGACGCGAGCCCCGCGGCTATTCGCAGGAGAGTTGTCTTGCCCGACCCGTTGTCGCCGGTGAGCGCGATGCGACTTCTTCCGTCGATCGTGAGAGTGACTTCACGCAACACGTCTCGGTCGCCGTAGGCGACCGAAATCTTGTGCAATCTGACGAAGCTCATTCGCTAATGAAACGTAAAAAAGAGTATTACCGACGACACTGCCTCGCCCGAGACGAGGTTTTCGTCGAGCGCTTCCGAAGGAACGTAGGTAAGGCGGACTCCATCGTTGCCGTAGGTGAAAACGAAGCTTACGCCTTCGAGCGAATCGTCTGCGTTCGAGTCGAACTGAAACACGACCGCACCGTCGTACCGGTCGCGTATCGACTCCTCGATATACAACCGAAACTCGATCGTACCGGTTCCCGTCGCCCGTGGCGCGACGATGTCCGGAACGAGGAGTTCGTATCCACTCCACCGGAAAGCACCGTTCTCGGCGAGCTCGATCGTGCCGTATGCGGTGCTCTCCAATACACGCCCGTGCGCCAGAAAGTCCTCCAGCAGCTTTTCGCGTCGTTCCAGTTCGCGGATGATAAGCATCTCGACGTCGTCGGGGAAATAGACATAGTCTTCGCTGTACGCTGTGCCTCCGTCGGTGTAGAGAAGGTTGATCCATGTCTGGGTAACACGGGTCAGAATCAGGGTGGAAGGCTCAAACGCGTAAGAGTCGCGGGTGGGCCGCGAAACCGAGTCGAACTCGATGGTCGCGGTGTGGTCCTCGTTGACGATCGTGATCCGACCGTCGGCTCGATTGGGGAATATCCCGTACTCGGGGAGGAAACGATCGAGATCGTAGCGCCCCGTTTTGACCATGTCGCGGTAGTAGTCCGGGCGATAATTCGTCGAAAAAAAACCGTCGAGAAACTCGTCGGACTCCGCGAGCCCTTCTCCGCGCGTGATATCGGCAAGCGTTCCCACCGCCAAGTATTCGTCGAAAGTATAGCCCTGAACTCCTTCGGCGGTAAGTACGCGATACCAGT
>JAJRYZ010000161.1 GCA_024275515.1 Spirochaetota bacterium | reverse complement strand
GAGAGTCGCGCCGCGTGACTGGCACATTGGGTGGAGTGAGGAGAAACGAAAAGAGAAGGGGGCTTCGGACTTTTGGGTGGGTGGTGGAGTCAGACTCCGGAACTGTGGCATTCTGTCTTCATGCAGGACAAAGAGCTTTACGAGAAATTGCTTGGGGTGACGGCCCCGTGGAAGGTCGAGAAGGTAGATCTGGAGATGGAAGAAACCAGGGTGACGGTAGTATTGAAGCATGAGTCACCGGCTCGATTCCCGTGTCCTAAATGTGGGATAGAGTGCCGGGTGTATGATCATCGTCACCGGCAATGGCGGCATCTGGATACCTGTGAGTTTGTTACCATGATCGAAGCTGATGTGCCGCGGGTACGGTGTCCGGAGCACGGAGTTCACCAAACTTCGGTACCCTGGGCCGAAGCCTGGAGCGGATTCACGGCTTTGTTTGAAGCTCTGGCGATATCGTGGCTGAGGGTTGCTTCGATCAATGCGGTCTCCGAGCGGATGAAGATCAGCTGGGACGAAGCGTGGGGCATCATGGAGCGGGCGGTGCGCCGGGGAGTTCAGCGACGTGAATCGATGCCGATCGAGGAACTGGCGATAGACGAAACTTCATTTCAGAAACGCCACGAGTACGTGACGGTGTTGGTGGATCGCAAGCGCGGGGTGGTGGTTGATGTTCTGGATGATCGTAAGAAGAAAACACTGAAAGATTGGCTGAAAAGCAATAAGGACCAGCTTTCGGAGGTTCGCTCGATCTCCATGGACATGTGGCAGCCATTCATCAATGCCGTACGGGAAGTCGTCGAGGGAGCGGAGGAGAAGATCTGTTTCGACCGATTCCATGTTGCGTCCCACTTCGGCAAGGCGCTGGACAAGGTTCGTGCCGCCGAGCATCGGGCTCTGCGCCGTGGGGGAGACAGCCCGCTGACGAGGACGAAGCACGACTGGTTGCGGACCAAGGCCAACGGTGGCTACAAGGACAAGCGGTCATTTCTACGACTGACGCGGATGAACCTCAAGACGGCCAGGGCATGGCGAATCAAGGAAGCCGCCAATGGCCTGTGGTCGTATTCGTACCGAAAAGTTGCCGAACGGAACTGGAAGGCTCTCCTGGGTTGGATGGCCCGATGTCGGCTCGATCCGATGATCAAGGTCGGCAGGATGATACGCCGTTACCAGTGGGGAATCCTCAACGCCATCATGCACCGCGTAACGAACGCGATCGCCGAATCCATTAATGCGACGATTCAGAAGATCAAGGCGAGGGCCTGCGGTTTCAGGAACCGAACTCGGTTCAAGACTGCAATCCTATTCCACAAAGGCGGTCTATCCATGCTGCCCTCGGGAGCAATAAGGTGCTGACCCACACAAAAGTCCGAAGCGCCAGAAGATTCTCAGGACTCCCGATCTGCCGAAATCAATAGTAGCGTTATTGGAACAAGCGGCGTCGTGAGTGTAGGCGCCAACTCAGAAGGGGAGTTCCTGCGTTACAAAGGCGGCGGCACTCCCTCAAGCCAATATCTTCAAGGGAACGAAACGGTGTCTACATTGCCAATTATGAGCAAATCCAACCGGATTTTGTTTTCATGGTCATTGTTTCCATAGGAGACGGATCAGGAAATAGCCGTTATAGGTGCGCAATCTGCCGGCTCCGGGATTTGTAGCGCCAAGAACCGTTTTCACGTAATTATCTATTCTATAAGGAAAGAAGTTATAAATTCTCACTGTAGAAGACGGGGCCGATACTCGGAGAACCTCCCGAGCGCGTCGGCGACGGCTTCGACCGCCGATTCGAAGAAGAGCCGTCCCTTCCCGGCGTCGGCGACCGTCGGATCGCCGAGGTGTCCGTCCTTCGATATCAGACGCCATTCGACGTTGACGGTCACGCCGCCTCCGTCGATCAGATCGATCTCAAAACCGGGCGGCGTCGACGGGACCGATGCGGAGAGCAGTTGCGACCGCACCGCATCGGGGGCGAGATGGAACATAAGCGACGTTTCGATTTCTCCGGCGTGCGCCGCGCCTCCGGGCGGCGATGTTCGAAGCCTCCTGAACTTTTTCGCGGCAAGCGCCCAGTAGTCGGCGGTCGCGACGGCGATGCGCGGGGCGACTCGCTTCAGCTTTGATAGCGCCACGCGAAGCGGCGCGGTATTTCCGCCGTGGCCGTTTACGATAAGGAGTTTTTCGAAACCCGCCTCCGCGAGCGATCCTGCCAGCTGCGTGACGACGGCGATGTAGGTCTCCTCTGAGATCGAAAGCGCGAAAAACGGTCTGTGATGATCCGAAGCGCCGATTCGCAGAGTGGGCGCAACGGCGACTCGCGGTGTCGACGAGTCGCCCTGGAAGCGAGAGGCGGCCGCCATGGCGACCGATTCGACCAGAAGTGAATCGGTTTTGGCGGGGAGATGGGGGCCGTGCTGCTCGGTAGAACCGGTCGGTAGGACCGCCGTTGCGCCCGCCGCGGCAATTCCGCGGATCTCGCTCCACGTCATATCGGAAAGAAGTATTTTCATTTCGTCGTCCCGTCGAGCGTTCCCGAATGGACGCCGCCGGAGGCGGCCCGCGCCGCAAGATCGCGCCATTCGGCGCTTCCGTCGTCGATTATCTCCTCGAGGTACACGCCGGGGACGAACGGCGGAATCCGTCCCGCCTCGAAGTCGTTCCAGTACTGTTGGGTGTGCGCGTAGTAGCTGCTACCCCCCGAGGGCCAACGGACGGCGATGAGAAGATTGGGGTGGGGATACGGCTTCTCTTTCGGCTCGATTCGGTATCGGTCGATGAGGTCCCCGTCGAGCTCGATGCCGAGCCCGGGTGAGTCGGGAACGGCCGTCATGCCGCGGGTCACGGTCATCGCGGAACGGACCGTCGAAACGGCGTAGAGTTGGTGACAGTTTACCGCGGGCCACCGTGCGTGGCTGAGAACCGCCGCGAGCTGGACGCTCCATGCCGCGGTGATGTCGGTACCCACCAACTGCAGCCAGAAGATCTTTTCCGCCTCCGCGAGCGCGGCGCCGACGCGCGTTACTTGCGAAGCGCCTCCCCCGACGACGAAACCGTCGCACAGATCTTCGCTCAACGCCGTCGGGAGCGGCGGCGTTCCGTAGT
>JAJRYZ010000160.1 GCA_024275515.1 Spirochaetota bacterium | reverse complement strand
TCTATGGTTGATGCCATTCATACAGAAGCGCTTCATGTCGTGTTGGGCGTGTTCATTCTTCAGACAAGAGACCTGCTCGTTTCGGTAATAGGACTCGCGACGATCAGTCTCATGAGCGCCCTCTTGTTCTTTTTTCTCGACGCGCCCGACGTGGCGCTCACCGAGGCGGCGGTCGGAGCGGGCATAACCTCGTATCTTTTCATATGGTTCGTGCGAAAAACCGAACGGAGCGATCGGTCGTGAAACGGACGCTTATCCTCGGGCTTCTCCTCGGCGCCGGAGCGGTGTGCTACCTGCTGGCCGTGGTTCCGGGCGACCCGGGGCCGCTCAAAGCGTATCTGGTGAATCGCGGCACCGCCGAGACCGGCGCTCTCAATTTGGTAACCGCGATTTACCTCGGCTATCGGGCTTTCGATACCCTCGGTGAAACGATTGTGCTCATTCTTGCGGTGATGGGAGTGAACCTTCTGTTCGTAAAGAACGATGAATAAGACGACGATCGTCTCGGTAATATCACGCAAACTTGCCCCGTTTGTTCTTCTTTTCGGGTTTTACCTCGTCTCGTACGGCCACCTGACTCCGGGTGGCGGATTCCAGGGAGGGGTAATTATCGCCTCCGGGCTCGTCCTCATTATGCTCGGGCAGGACGCCGACCGCGTCGATCAGGTCGTTCACGTACGGCTCTTTGGTTTGGCCGAGGCGGCGTCTCTTCTGACGTTTCTCGCGGTGGGCGTCGCGGGCATGTTCGCCGGAGGCGCCTTTCTGCGCGTCTTGTTTCGTGTAGGGACCGAAGGAAGGATCCGGGACGCGCTTTTTGTTTTCGGTCTGAATCTCGTAATCGGCCTGAAGGTCGGGGCCGGCATGACGGTGATCTGCTATCGGCTTTTCGAGGAGCGGCCGGACCCGGAGGCGTGGTGATCCTTGCGTGGTGACTCGAATCCTGCGGTTGACCGAGTAACGGAGGTTTCCGGATGTTGGAACCGGCGCTCATTGTGTTGTTCTTTCTCTCCGGGTTGTGGGCCGTTATGTGGAAGCGCAACCTGGCCAAGAAGATTATCGGGTTGAACATCATCAACTCCGCCGTCGTGCTCCTGTTCGTGTATACGGCGTCGAAAGGCGCGGACACCGCCCCTATCCTTACCGACTCAGCGTCGGGTGTGATCGCGGACCCGCTTCCTCAGGCGCTCATGCTCACCGCGATCGTGATCGGCGTTAGCCTTACCGCCCTCGCTCTCGGGCTCGTCTATCGGCTCTATGTCAGATACGGAACTCTCGACATCGAGAAAATCGAAAAAGCGGCGGCCGATGATGCATAACGGCGTCGTCGCCTTGATCATTATTCCTCTGGCGGGGGCAACGTTGTGCATGGCGGAGAAGGGGCTGCCGGCGCTACGCATTTCTCGCGCGGTCACCTGCGTCGCAGTCTTAGCCGTGCTCGGAGTACTTGTCGCACTGCTCCCCCGCGGATCGGCGGAAACGGTACTCTCATACCGAATCGGTGGGTTCGACGCGCCGTTTGCTATCGAGCTGCGACTCGACGGGATCGGCCGGCTCGGGGCGGCCGTTTCGGCGATCGTAGCAGTCGCCGCAACGGCGTTCTCGATCGGACAGGGAACCCGCGACCCGTACTATTTCGCGTTGTTTCTCGTCATGTTCGCCGGAATGATCGGAGTGTCGGTCACCGACGATATTTTCACCATGTTCATCATGTTTGAACTCGTAGGGATCGCCGCCTACGCGCTCATAGCCTACGGCCGCAAACCTGAGGCGGTGCTCGCTTCACTCAGATACCTGATTCTCACCTCGGTGGCCATGGCGCTTTACCTGTTTGGAGTTTTCGTGATCTATCAAAAGACCGGTGCGCTGTCGCTCCACAGGCTTTCCGTCTCCGGGCCGGGCGTCGCCGGCATAGCTTCGCTGGATCGACGGACCTCGCGATTGGTTTTGGCCGCTCTTGTCACCGGCGTTGCGACTCGAGCTGCCGTTGTCCCGTTTCACGCGTGGCTCCCCGACGCGCACGCGAACGCCCCCCACGGCGTGTCGGCGATGCTCTCCGGAGCGGTGGTCAAAGTCTCGTTTCTGGCGTTGTGGAGACTCATCGATCTTTTCGGCGATGCGGCGTATTCGCAGATATTCGTCTGGATCGGCGCCGCGACCGCTCTCGCGGCGGCATTCCAGGCGCTCGCCCAATCCGACGCGAAGAAGCTTCTCGCCTGGAGCACGATATCGCAAATGGGCTACGTCATCGCCGCCTACGGTGTCGGCACTCCACTCTCCCGCGCGGCCGCAGGCTACTACATTGTTTCCCACGGGACCGTCAAGGCGCTCCTCTTCCTTGTGGTCGGAACGACGTTACTCTACGGTGGAAAACGAAACCTTCATCGCGCGGGGGGATTCTTCCGACGTTCGCCGTATCTATTCGCCCTTTTTCTCGTGGGAGCGCTTTCTCTTTCCGGGATTCCCCCGTTCGGTGGTTTCGCGGCGAAAAAGCTCGTGCTCGCCGCGACGGCGACCGACGACTATTACGTCGCGTGGGTTTTGCTCCGGCTCGCGGGCGTCGGAACCGTCGCGTCGATGGCGAAGCTCTCGGCCGTTTTCCTGCGAAAAACGACCGACGACGCCGGCCACACCCCGCCGGCCGCCTCCCGGCGGCGAATGCCCGTTTTGATCGTCGTGGGACCGTCGATATTGGCCGGTCTGAGCGTCGTCACCGGCGTCGCGCCACGTTTTTCGCAGACATTTCTCTACCGGTTGATGGGTTATGCTTCACCGGACATCGTTCCGCGCGGCGTGTATGAACGGTCGTCGATTGTCGAAGCGGCGGCGATCGCACTACTCGGTCTCGTACTCTATTTCATAACGGAAAAACCCCGCGTGACCGCGTTCCTTCGACGGATCCGTCGGAGGCGCACCTCGTTGGACACCGCAACGATTCTGCTTGTCTGCGGATTCGTAGCGCTTGGCGGATTTGCACTGCTGTGATCCTCGGCACAACGCGAATCGTGTGAGTGGGCACGACGAGCGGCGTTCGGCTTTGTGAAGACGAATGTTGCGTCGGATCGTCGTGATTCTTGACCATCTATATTCCATAACTTATGATACGCCGGACAAGGAGAGATCATGGCTGAAAACTATCGCTTCGAAACGCTCGCCCTTCATGCCGGGCAGGCGCCCGACACGGCGACGGGTGCTCGCGCCGTGCCGATCTATCGAACGACCGCCTACCAATTCGAAGACACCGATCACGCGGCGAACCTTTTCGCGCTCAAAGAGCTCGGCAACATCTACACGCGAATCATGAACCCCACCCACGATATCCTCGAGCAACGCATGGCCGCACTCGACGGAGGAGCGGCGGCCCTTGCGCTGGCGTCGGGCACCTCGGCGGTTTTCTATTCGGTCGTCAATCTTGCCGGCGCGGGAGACGAAATCGTGTCGGTGCGCAATCTGTACGGCGGAACCTACACGATGTTCGACAACATTCTGCCTCAATTCGGTATCAACGTCCGCATGGTCGATCCACTCGATCTCACCGCGATCGCGGACGCGATCAACGACAGAACGAGGGCACTATTCGTAGAGACGATCGGAAATCCCGGGCTCGAAGTCGTCGATCTCGACGAAGTGGCTGCGATCGCGCACGAAGCGGGAATACCGCTCGTCGTCGACTCGACATTCACGACGCCCTACCTGCTGCGCCCCATCGAACACGGCGCCGATATCGTCGTGCATTCCCTCACAAAATGGATCGGCGGCCACGGAACGGGTATCGGCGGAATTGTCGTCGACGCGGGGAAATTCAACTGGGACAGCCCCAGATTCCCGCTATACACCGAACCGGACGAAAGCTATCATGGACTGGTCTGGGGTCGTGATCTCGGCGACCTTTCGCCGATCGCCTATCTGCTTCGAATGCGTACCGTACCGCTGCGTAATCTCGGTGCGTGCATTTCGCCCGACAATGCATGGATGTTTCTCCAAGGAATCGAAACGCTTGCGCTTCGAATGGAACGGCACTGCAGCAATGCACACCACGTGGCGCAGTTCCTCTCCGGTCATGAGGCCGTCGCGTGGGTGCGCTATCCAGGCTTGAGCTCGCACAAGTCGCATGAGACGGCGAAACGATTGTTCGACCACAACGGGTACGGGGGCGTCGTCGTGTTCGGGCTCAAAGGCGGTAGAACCGCCGGGACCGCGTTTATCAACTCGCTCAAGCTCCATTCGCACGTCGCGAATGTGGGGGACGCGAAGAGTCTTGCGATTCATCCGGCAAGCACGACTCACTCGCAGCTGTCGGATGAACAGCAGATCGAGGCCGGCATCGACCCGGGACTCGTCCGTCTGTCGGTCGGCATCGAGCACGTCGACGACATCATCGAAGACCTCGAACAGGCTCTTGGCGCCGCCCCCGGGTAGCGACTCGAAATGTGAGGAGCAGGCGCGTTTCGGCGGGGACGGCGGCGGGCTCCGGCGGATGGTCGGGGCTCTTTTCACAATCGCCGGTGAACCCGTGCGCTCCGATCACCCGCCGGAGCCCGCCACGCTTCGCGCGACGTCCTCCCACTCCCATAGCCTTCTCGGGTCGTATCGCACGGTGCTGATATCTTTCAGGATGAACTCCACCGCGCACCCGGCGGCCGCGGCCGTATCATAGGTCTGCTGCAGGTCGCGGCGAACGGCTTCCGGATCCCAGCTCCCGCCGGCGAGGAAGGCCGGGCTGGGCTTGCGCGACATAACGTACCGACCGCCCATACGCTCGGCCGCTTTGCTCACGTCGGCCCACGGACTGATCGAGATCTTCCGAACCCGAGGCAAACGATCGATGATGTCGATTTTGTCGTGAAGCGGTTCGCAACAGCCATAGTAGTTGAGTCCGAAGCGATCGTACCACGGCGCCGCGTAATCGATTTCGAACTCGAGATGCATCGCCGGAGACACGGTGGCGAAGATCTGCGCCATTCCGCACGACCACGTGTCGCCGGCACGTGGTCGCTCGGGGTCGAACCCCGCCGCCGGGAGCTCGTCGGTGTAGGCGCCCGAGCAGTGAATGATCGGAATGTCGTAGGCAAGCAAGCCTTGCTCTTCGAGCCGATCGAGCATTCCCAGATGCGCATCGCGCAGCTTCCGCACCATCCTGTGCACAAAATCAGGTCGATCCACCAGATCGATGATCGAGTTCTCGACTCCGTGCCATTCGACCAACCGATCCCACAACGCGAAGGTCGGGGTTACACCGGTCATCCGAACGCCGAGAATACCCTCGAAAACGTCCTCGGCCGCCGCCCGACGGGCCTCGGTCGCCTCGACGTCGATACAGATCCGCGGCGTTTTGATCTTTTCAAGATCCTCATCGGTGGCGAGTTGATCGAAGTACCGATGTCCTTTGACCGGATTGTCCGGATCCGAGGACGCCACTTCTTCATTCGCCGAAAGACCGAAACCGGTATTCCGAATTACCTTGGGAACGTCGATGAACGATTCGACCACCATGTCGGCCCGCATATGCCGCCACCGATACAGAATGACGCCGAGCGACCGTTCAAGAAACCGAGCGAACTCGCCTCGACACACGAGCGTCAACTCGTCATCCACGTTCATTTCGTGCCACGGGATCTGATCGATCATCACCATGGGGCGTTGTTGATCCAAACGATTGAGCGCTTTCCAGAGCCGACGCGTCTGTTCGTGGACGGGAAGCTGCGCGATCTCGGCAACCTCCGCGGCAAGCGATCTCAGCCGCGTTCGTTCTTCAGGCGTTATCTCCACATCTCCTCCCTTTCCCACCGCGACAAGCGCCAACCATGGTCGCAGCCACGAACCGCCACTCTGCGTATGTCGAGCGTCGAGGTTCGCGCACGGCAAATGCGGCAGGCTCCGCCGCGAGAGTACGTCTGCGTGTAGACGCCCTTCAATTACCCCAGATGCGCGTTGTTCTGTCAATCCGCCGGATTCCTCTGCACTCGAGTCGGTCGCTTCGTCGGCGCCGAAACAGGTCCGCCCCTTATCGGTTTACCGCCGTGCACTCGCTAAGGTGGAAGCCGCCGACCTCGCGCGACCTTCTGGTCAAACCCCCGGTGAAGCAGTATACTATTGTCAATCCAATCGAGCTGAGAGTGTGACTTGGCTCCAATGAGCCCAAGGAGCATTCTCAATGACGTTTTCACAATTCAACATGGACTCGCGTCTAGCAGAGGCGGTCGCACAAGCCGGCTATTCGACGCCCACTCCCATTCAAGACAAGACTATTCCGATCGCCCTCGAGGGCACGGATGTGCTGGGCCTTGCGCAGACCGGGACCGGAAAAACCGCGGCTTTTCTTTTGCCCATCCTGCAACGCCTGACCGACGGTCCACGGCGACGGACTCGAGCGCTTATCCTGGCTCCCACCAGGGAATTGGCCGAGCAGATTCACGAGGAGACGATCAAACTGTCGGGGAGAACGGGAATCAGGAGCGCCGCCGTCTACGGAGGAGTAAGCAAAAGGAATCAGATCGCCGCTTTTCGGAAGGGGACGGAGATCATTATCGCCTGTCCGGGCAGGCTGCTCGACCACCTCGGCGAAAGGGCGATCGACCTTTCGCGAGTCGAGGTACTCGTGCTCGATGAAGCCGATCGTATGTTCGATATGGGATTTCTACCCGACGTCCGACGAATCATCGCCGGATTACCGCGACAACGTCAAAACCTCTTCTTTTCGGCCACGATGCCCGACAAAATCCGCGATCTTGCCGATCACACGCTGCACAACGCCGCGTCGGTGCAAATCGGGTTGATAGCCCCCGCCGAGACGGTCTCTCATGCGCTTTACCCGGTATCGACGGATCGTAAGAAGGAACTGCTCTACTCGCTGCTTAACAGCACCGAGTCGGATCGAGCGCTTATTTTCACCCGCACCAAGCACCGGGCCCGCAGCCTCGCGGTTTCGCTCGAAAAAAAAGGATACCGTGTCGCCGCGCTCCAAGGAAACATGTCGCAGAACGCCCGACAACGGTCGATCAGCGGATTCCGCTCGGGTAGATACGACCTGCTTGTCGCCACCGATATCGCTTCCCGGGGAATCGACGTTATCCAGATCTCGCACGTAATCAACTTCGACGTTCCCGACACGGTCGACGCCTACATTCACCGGATCGGCAGGACCGGTCGCGTGGGAAAAGCCGGGCAGGCGTATACGTTGGCGGTGGGCGACGACGCGTCTATGGTCCGCGAAATCGAAAAAGTACTTGCGTCTCCGATCGAACGAAGGCGGCTCGAAGGCTTCGACTACGCCGGGTTTAATCCCGAAGCGCAGTTCGGTCGAGGTGACCGCCGCGGATACCAAACGCCGCGCAGACCGGGAGGGTCGGACTCGCGACGACGTCGATCCTCGCCCGGCCCGAAACGCTACCGCAGTCGCCCGGTACGCCCCAACTAGCCGCGCACGCCGTCCGGCGTCTTGATGCGTCGGGGACGTCCGATGCAGGGTAATCCACAGAAATCGAAACACTCAAGGACTAAGGAGCCGGTATGGAAAACTGGAAATGGACCGACGCGGTCGAGCTTTGCATAGAGGGGATCGGATGGATCGACACCAAGGAGACTTTCCACCGGTTGCCGGCGTACGCCGAAGGCACGGTTCGCGAGGTCGTCTGGGATTTGGGCTGCACGACGACGGGAGTTACGGTGACATTCGCAACGAACGCGACCGCCATCCGCGCTCGCTGGAGGCTGGGGAATCCCACGCTGTGGGCAAACCACACTCCGATCTACGCCTACAGCGGAATCGATCTCTACGCCCGTACACCGACCGGTCGGTGGCGATGGATAGGGCTGACGAATGAAATCGCCGGCGTCGACGCCGAATGTACGATGACTTTTTGGGGCGCTCTCGACGGAGACGAACACGAGTTTCGCGCGTATCTGCCGCTGTACAATTCAGTCAAACGGCTCGAAATAGGCGTTCCCGCCGGCGCCGAGATCCGGAGCGTCCCTCGCAGGAAGGAGCGCCCCGTCGTCTACTACGGCACGTCGATCGTTCACGGCGCCGGCGCCTCGCGACCGGGCATGACGCACGTCGCCGTTCTCGGAAGACGATTGGACTATCCCATCCTCAACATGGGATTCTCCGGAAACGCCGTTATGGAACCGGAAGTCGCCGACCTACTGGCGGAGCTCGACCCGTCGGTCTACGTACTCGATGCGATCCCGAACATGAATGCCGCCCGCATCGGCGAGTACGCGGCGCCGTTCATCCACCGACTACGCGCCGTACACCCCACCACTCCGATCGTTCTCGTCGAAGATCGGACCTATCCGGCGGCGTGGCTTACTCCGGATCTGGAACGTGAGAACAGCTCTCGTCGGCGCGAGTTCAAACGTGTGTTTGCGACGTTGCTCGGGGAGTTCGGCGCCGAAGCCCGACTACACTATATCGAAGGCGACGGCCTGCTCGGCGCCGACGGCGACGGCACCAACGACGGTTCGCACGCAAGCGATCTTGGCGCGATCCGCATGGCCGACGCGCTCGAACCGGTGCTCCGGCGGGTGCTCGGGTTGAACGGACTCCAGCGATAAGACGCCGCGAATTCGGCGCCTGAATCGTCGCCGACCGTTCGAATCACCACTATTCACCCACGCCGCGGAGCGAGTGCTAGTTTGCGAAATGGCATGAAGCGAAGTGGACCGTGCCGCCGGCATCTTCGACCGGCAGGAGCTCGGGGACCTTTTCCCGGCATATCTCCTTCGCATATTCGCACCGTGGATGGAAATGGCATCCGTCGGGAAGATTCATGATGTCGGCCACCTCGCCCTTAAGGATGATTCGTTTACGCTTGTGTTTCGGATCGGGAATCGGCACCGCGCCGAGGAGAGCTTCGGTGTAGGGGTGCTTCGGGACATGGAAAATGCGCTGCGTGGTGGAGATTTCGACGATCTTGCCGAGGTACATGACCGCCACGCGGTCGCACATATGTTCGACCACGGCGAGGTTGTGCGCGACGAACAGATAGGTAAGCTGCATTTCGTTTTTCAGTCGACGCAGCAGATTGAGAATCTGAGCCTGGATCGACACGTCGAGCGCCGACACCGGCTCATCGGCGATGACGATTTTGGGCTCGACGATGAGCGCGCGGGCGATGGCGATACGCTGACGCTGTCCTCCCGAGAACGCGTGCGGGAACCTCCTCATGTACATCGGGTCGAGCCCGACGTGGGTGAGTATGTCGGCCACTCGCTCCTCGATCTCCGCTCGGTTCCCCACAAGCCGGTTGATCACCAACGCCTCCGAGACGATCTCCATCACGTTCATCCGCGGATTGAGCGACGAGTAGGGATCCTGGAATATCATTCGGATATCCCGCCGAATAGCTTTCAGCTCGTTCGACTCGGCGAGAACGATGTCGATGGGATTCCCGCCGTCCGGAGAATAGAGGATTCTCCCCGACCGAGGCTCGACGCCGCGAAGGATGGTCCTCCCCGTCGTCGTTTTTCCACAGCCGCTCTCTCCGACCAGCCCGAGAATTTCTCCCGGGAATATCTGAAAGCTCACATCGCTCACGGCGGGAACCGACCCGGCTTTTCGCCGGAAGAATCCACGCGTAATGTCGAAAACGGTATGAAGATGCTCGACCTGGAGAATCGGGTTATTCATTCGGCGCCTCCGCGTGTCGACTCGTCGGTGTAGAGCCAGCATCGGACGGTGTGCGTCGCGTCGAGGTCGGTCAGCGGAGGAACTTTCGCGTCGCACACTCCCTTCATGAAATGAGGGCATCTCGGGTGAAAGGCGCATCCGTCGGGGATTTCGTAGAGACTCGGCACGGCGCCGGTAATCGGTTCGAGATCTCGATTGCCGAGCATTCCAAGTTTGGGAATCGAGGAAAGCAGCCCCTGCGTGTAGGGATGTTTGGGTTCGTAGAAGAGTGTTTCGGTCGGTCCGTATTCCACGTTTCGCCCGAGATACATGATGAGCAGGTTATCCGACGATTCGGCGACGACGCCCAGATCGTGGGTAATCATCATGATCGACATATGCATTTCTCGTTGAAGATCGGCGAGCAACTCGAGGATTTGGGCCTGGATCGTCACGTCGACCGCCGAAGTCGGCTCGTCCGCGATCAGCAGATTGGGTTGGCAGCTCAACGCCATGGCGATCATCGCCCGCTGCCGCATTCCGCCGCTCAGAGTAAACGGATAGGCGTCGACCTGCTGCTCGGCTTTGGGCATTCCGACGCGCCTGAGCATTTCAATGGTTCGCGCCCTCGCCTCTTCTTTTCCGCATTCTTGATGAAGCTGTACGACCTCCATGATCTGGTTCCCGACCGAATAGACCGGGCTGAAGGAAGTCATCGGTTCCTGGAATACCATCGATATCTCGGCGCCGCGAATGGCCCGTATTTCTCGACCTCTGGGGTCGAGCTTGGCGAGATCGAGAACCCCGTCGTCGCGATGAAGCAGAATCTCACCGGCGACGATCCTCCCGTTTGCGGGGACGATACGCATGATCGATTGCGCGGTTACGCTCTTCCCGCACCCGCTCTCGCCGATGACGCCGAGAATCTCTCGTCGATGCACGCGGAAGTTTACGTCCTCCAGCGCCTTGAGCGTTCCCTCCCGGGAGAAAAAATGAGTTCTCAATCCCTTGATTTCAATCAGAACGTCTGTGTTCGTCACCACTACACGCTCGCATACGGGTCGGCCGCGTCGCGAAGGCCGTCGCCCACGAAGTTAAATGCCAAAATCACCACGATCACGAACAGACCGGGAATCAGAAGCCACGGCGCGTTCGCAAGCACCCGGATCGCCTGCGACTCGCGCAACAAGACGCCCCAGCTGATCGCCGGCGGCTGCAATCCCAATCCGATAAAACTCAGCGCCGTCTCTCCGAGGATCATTCCGGGAATCGAGAGGGTGAGCGAAGCGATGATATGGCTGTAGAACGAAGGAAGCAGATACCGGAATATCATCCGCCCGTCACCGGCCCCGTCGAACTTCGCGGCCATGATGAAATCTTCCTCGCGAAGCGCCATGAACTTGCCGCGCACCACGCGGGCCAGTGACGTCCAGCCGATCAGCGAAAGAATGATGACGATTCCGAAATAGACCTTGATCACCGACCAGTGAGGCGGCAGCGCCGCGCTCAACCCCATCCAGAGCGGCAGCGTCGGAATCGATCGGAGAAACTCAATGGTTCGCTGTATTGCGGTATCCAGCGCTCCACCGTAGTACCCCGACATCCCGCCGATCGTGATTCCGAGAAAAAAACTGACGGCGATTCCCATCAGGCCGATAGACAGCGAGATTCTGCTCCCGTGAACGATCATCGAGAAAAGATCCCGCCCGAGTCGGTCGGTCCCGAAAATGAAAAGCCGCCCTCCCTCCTCGGTCCCGATGAGATGAATATTGCCTTTGAACAGACCCCACAGCCTGTACTCATCCCCCGCGGCGAAGAGCTTAACGCGGTACACGCGCTCGGGGTCGGGAACGTGATTGATCCGAAGCGTCACCTTGTCCATCTCGGTCGTCAGACCGTATACGAAGGGTCGAAGATGAAACCGTCCCTCCGAATCGAAGAAGCGGATGCGCTGCGGAGGCACGTGAATGAAATCCTTGTCGGTCGCGTGCGGATCGTACGGCGCTATGAACTCGGCGAAAAGAACGCCGAAGTAAAAGATGCCGAGTATGACAAGCGCGCTCACCGCAAGCTTGTGCCGGAAGAACTTCCATCGGATGAGCTGCCACTGTGTGGCCATGAAGAGCTTCTCCTTCTGCTCTTCTTTGGCCGGGAAACCATCGGAAGGAGGCAGCGCGCCTCCCTTGGTATCGTATTCGATTTCAGTCGACACACCCGCCTCCTACACCGATCCTCGGATCCTCGGGTCGACCCACGCGAGGAGAATATCCGAGATTAACGTACCGATCACCGTGAGCGTACTGAGGATCATCACGACGCTTCCGGCGAGAAACATGTCCTGATTCAACAGCGCGCTGACGAAAAGCGGCGCCACCGTGGGCGTTCCGAGAACGATCGAGGTGAGAAGCTCTCCCGAGACCAGTCCGGGAAGCACCCATCCGATGGTCGAGATCGCCGGATTGATGGCGATCCGAAACGGGTACTTGAACAGAATCTTTCGTTCCGACAGTCCCTTCGATCGGGCGACCATCACGTAAGGCTTTTCGAGCTCGTCGAGCAGATTCGCGCGCATTACGCGAATGAGCCCCGCGGTGCCGGCGGTCCCCACGATGATGGCGGGGATCCAGAGGTGTTTGAGAAGATCGATGAATCTCGCGAAGCTCCATTGCGCCATGATGAACTCAGGGCTGAACAGTCCGACCATGACGTTTCCCGTCGCGTTGAAATAGACCCACAGCATAATGAGAGCGAAAAGAAAGTTCGGCGTGGCCAAACCGAAAAAACCGATGAGCGTAAACAGATAATCGCCGAGGGAGTATTTGTGGGTCGCCGAGTAGACTCCGATCGGCAACCCCACCGCCCAAACGAAGACAAAGGAAACCAACGATATGAGAATACTCCACGGAAGTCGGTCGCGAATGAGCGTGCTCACGGGCTTCGACCACTGGAGCGAGCGGCCCATATCGCCCTGGATGAATCCGGTAATCCAGCGGAAGTACTGCGAGAAGAACGGCTCGTCAAGACCATAGCGTGCGCGAAGAGACGCGATTTCGTCGTCGTTGGCGATCTCGCCCTGCGAGGCAAGCTGAGCGATATACGAGGTAAGAAAATCACCCGGCGGAAGCTGTATGATAACGAACGCGAGAATGGAGATTGCAATGAGCGTCGGGATCATGAGAACGACGCGACGCGCGATAAAACGAAACATGTTAACGAGCTCCACGAGACTCGGCGCCGACCGGCGCTCGATGTTTTCGGCCAGTGTATGGTGCCGGCGGTACGCTGTCAAACCCTCCGCGTAGGCGACGGCGCCACCGGCGACCTATCCGCGTCGCCTGACGGCCGGAACCTGCCAGGGGTTCCTGAAAACGCCGGATTCCCTTGTTCATTTCCAACTGATGCACTACGATATCTGCAGACTGTCCAGGCGGTTGTCCGTCCGACTCGCCGCCGACGTTCCGGTCGGATGACGCAGCGTACCGTGGTACGCGGCGGTCGAACTTTACAGGAGGTTTTCTATGTTACGTGTCCCGAAATGGATGGTCCTCATCGCACTCGTGGGTTTGTTGCTTCCCGCCGTCGCGTTCGCCGGCGGAGAAAAGGAAGCCGGCGCCACCGAGACGACGACGGAGGCCGCGTCGTCGACACTCGAAGAGGCGCCGATGCTCGCCGAATTGGTCGCGAGCGGAGAACTGCCGCCGGTCGAAGAACGGATACCCGAAGAGCCGTTGGTGCTCACCGTCGATGAAGTCGGCAAATACGGCGGCACATGGCGGCAATTGCACATCGGCAGCTCCGATCGCTGGCAGAATTCCTACCTGATGTTCGAGTACGTCGGGAAGTTCAAGCCGGATTTTACCGGCGTCGTCCCGAACGTCGCCAAGGGGTGGGAGTTTTCCAACGGCGGTCGCAAGATCACCATCTATCTCCGAAAGGGGATGAAATGGAGCGACGGTGAGCCGTTTACGACCGAAGACGTTCGTTATTGGTGGGAAGACGTCATCCTCAACGACGACCTCACTCCGGCGAAACCCGCTCAATTCAAACGCAACGACAAGCTGGCGAAGCTGACCATTGTGGACGAAACAACATTCAGTTTCGAGTGGGACGATCCGTACGGTCTGTTCGAAGAGCATCTCGCCAAGATCCGTCCGTGGCAGCCGGCGCACTATATGAAGCAGTTCCATCCGAAGTATACCGACATGGCCGAAATCGAAAAGAAGATGGCCGAAGCGGATTACGACAGCTGGACCGATTTCTACGGCGCGCAAACGATGGATTTCAACAACCCGGGGACTCCCGACATCATGGCGTGGATAGTGCAGAACTCGCTGGATGAACCGGTGCAGGTCCTCGCACGCAACCCGTACTACTGGAAGGTCGATCAACAAGGCAGCCAGCTCCCCTACCTCGACGACGTCCAGAGAACCCTCGTTCCCAACGGCGAGACGCTCTTTCTGAAAGCGATCGCGGGAGACACCGATTTCCAGCACAGGCGGGTCGGTTCGCTCGCCAACTTCACCGTGGCCAAAGAAGGCGAGGCGAAGGGCGGTTACAAGGTCTATTTCTACCGAAGCCCGGGCACGACCTACGGGTCGATCTACTTCAACTATTCGCACTCCGATCCGTTCTACCGGCAGCTGTTCAACGAGCGCAACTTCCGTATCGCGCTCTCTCATGCCATCGATCGGAACGAAATCAACGATCTGGTCTGGAAAGGTCTCGGTGCGATCGGGAATCCGACGGCCGCAATCGGAACGCCGTGGTATGAAGAAAAGTATCGGTTGATGTATACCGAGTACGACCCGGATCTCGCGAATCGCATGCTCGACGAGATAGGGCTGACGGCGAAAGACTCCGACGGATACCGGCTCCGCCCCGACGGAAAGCGCATTTCGCTGGTCAATCTCGTCTTTACCCCCTGGCCGCCGGATAATGTCCAGATGATGGAGATGGTGAAGGCCGACTTCGCGAAAGTCGGCATCGAAATGCTCGTCAAGCCGACCGATCGGGCGCTGTGGGTCTCCGCGGTTCACGGGCTCGATTTCGATATGGCGAGCTATGGTGAGAATCTCGGATTCCTTTCGAGCCCACCGTATCAACGTGGTGGATTTGCTTTCTCGGAAAGCGGGTCTCACTGGGCGCCTCAGTGGGCGCTGTACAACCAAACGGGCGGCGCCGAGGGCGAGGAACCGCCGGAGCCGGTAAAGCGGATCTATGAGATTTACAAGAAGCTTCCGGGCGTCCTGGACGCGCAGGAGCGAATCAATCTGCAGAAGGAAATGCTGCGGATTCACGCGGAGAACGCGTATATGCTCGGCATCATCGCCGAACCCGAAGCGGGTCGGTTCGGCGTACGATCGCTCAAGCTGCGAAACGCACCGCCGGAGTATTTCGATCCTGAGTCCATCTACACCTGCGCGTTCTGGCTCGCGGATTAGCCGTCTACGCAACTCTCGACGAATAATGAGAGTCGGGGTCGCCCCTCGTGGGCGGCCCTTTTTGTTGCAGCCGCCTCGGCGCGACGTTGCCGCGATACCGACGACCTCGCGGCGGGGCGAGACACGGTAGCGGAAGGACTGATAATGGCAGGACTGAGAGCCGCCGTAAGCGGCCTGAGATTCGGAAGGGCGCACTGCGATGCGTACCGAAACCACCCCGAGTGCGATCTCGTCGGGCTGTACGATCCGAACGAAGAGAGGCTGAACGAACGAGCGGCCGAGTACCCGTGCGCGACGACGTACGAAAGCTTCGACCGGATGCTCGAAGAGGCGCGCCCCGACCTGGTATCGATCGCGGCGCCTGATTTTTTCCACGCCGAGCAGTCGATTCTCGCGCTGGAGTCGGGCGCGAACGTCATCGTCGAGAAGGCGATGACGAACTCGCTTGAGAACATCGACGCGATGCTCGCCGCTGTGGAGCGTACCGGAAGGTCGCTGTATGTCGGCCAGGAGACGAGGCTCGTCCCCGCGTTTCTCGATGCCCGCAGGCTGCTTCGTGCGGGGATCCTCGGAACGGTCTACCAGGCGGAGTCGTGTTACATCCACAATTGTGAGCAGTTATGCACCGGAGATCAGTGGAGAGGAAACCGTGATTTCGCGGTGCACGGAGTTCTCGGCGGAGGATGTCACCCGATAGATCTCCTTCGCTCACTTCTCGGCGAGGTCGCCGAAGTCTTTGCATGGGAAACTCATGAGAACCCCGACCCGACACCGCTTCCCGACTGCATTACCGTGATGCTTCGTTTCGATTCGGGGTGCGTCGCCACCGTCGTGGTGTCGATCGCGACTCGCCGTCTTTATCTGCTGAAACTGATCATGAACGGCACTTCCGGCTACTACGAAGGCGACAACGCCGGAGCAACGTGGCGGGTCGCTACCGCGCCGCCGGGGGGACACGGCGCGAAGTTATCCGAAATCACAACCCGCTCGTCGAGCCACGACGTCGACGCCGAAGTCGCGAACCTCGTCGACGCGGCGCTTCGAGGGGCTCCTCTCGTCGTGGACGCGTGGGAGGGTGCGAATACGACGTCCGTTTGCCTCGCCGCGATCGAATCGGCGCGGCGCGGCATACCGATAGTCCCGCGCCGATACATACGACCCGCGACCGTCGCCCCGCCGGCGGACCCGCTTGAACGCATGGAATGGAGAAAAGTCGGGGGAATGGCTCTCCCTTAGCGACCCGAACTGTGTCGGCTCGCTCCGCCACCGCCACCACCGCAGCCGCTGTAGCCGGGTTGCGCGCAGGTATGCGCAGGTGCATGGTCGGCCTATTCGACTTCTTCGGCCGAATTCGTGTTGCCGAGGGCGCGCGCCTCGCAGGTGTATCCGAACTTCTTCGTTTCGTCGAGAAAAGGATCCGGTTCCGCCGAGTACTCGTCGAGCGACAGCCCCGACAGATCGGCCACGACCCCGCGACGCTCGGCTTCATACAGACGCCAAATAGTTCGCAGGCTTTGGAGCGCCGATCGAAGGTCGGTCTCGGGGCGGGCGCCCGAGTCGACGCAGTCGAGAAAGTGGGTCATTTCACTGCTCGTGTGTTTGGCGCCGGGCTCGGCGTGGAAAAGGACCCGACTTTCGGGAGCGTTGTCGGGGTCGGCGAGCTCTTCGCGACTCATCCCACCGAGGTCGCCGTGGGAGGGATCGAGCCAGAGAACGATGTCGCCGTTTCGATAGTCGAGCTCGATCATGCCGTCGGTGCAATGCGCGTGCATACTGTAACGCAGTTTGGTTCCTCGTGCCCCCCACGTCCCGAAATGATACGCGGTCGCGCCGCTTTCAAACTTCATCGAAACGTTGCTGGTACCCTCCAACTCCATCCACGGTGTTCCCAGATTCGTTCCGATATGCGTCCCCCGGCTCGGCGCGCCGAGCAAATGCAGAATCAGATCGATATAGTGGCACCCGTGACTGAATAGTTGCCCGCCTCCGACCCTCGCGGACGTGCCGATCCAGTCGCCGCGGCTCAGATCGGTGTACTGTTCGGTCCAGATCGACAGCTGGAAACACTCGCCGCAGACCCGCTCCCGGATGAGCCTGGAGTATTCGCGAACAACGGGCGTATAGCGCATGACATAGCCGTGCATCGCCACGCGTCCGGAACGATCCGCCGCTTCGATAATATCGAAGCACTCGCGTTCGGTATTCGCGAGCGGCTTTTCCACCAACACGTGTTTGCCGGCCTCGAGAAACATCACCGCGAGGTCACGGTGCAGATCGTGCGGCACGGCGAGGACGACGGCGTCGACCGCATCGATAATCTCCCGAGCGTCGGTGGAGGTCGCCGCGCCGGCGGTGACCGGAGACGACCGTGCGGCGGCTTTCGCCCGGGCGAGATCGATGTCAACCAGTCCGGTAAAAGTGAGCCGCTTCGAAAGAGACTCCATCTGCCGCAGATAAGCCCCCGACATTGTCCCACAGCCGATCATTCCCATCCGAACCATGCTACGCCTCCGGCCCGTACCAGTGGTCGGTGCGCAGAAGTCTCTTCCCGTCGGTCAGCGGATCGTCACGACCGGCGAGTATGTCGATTAGCCGTTCACGCCACGTGGCGAGCTCGCCGGCCCGATCGGGAACGGCTGCAAGATCGTGACGCTCCCCGCGATCGGCGGTCAGGTCGAAAAGCTGCTCGGCGCCGGTAACCGGGTACCAGATGTACTTCGTTCGGCCGTCGGTGAGATAGTGCATTCCCAACGTGAGATCGTAACACGGTGAGTGTTCGCCGTGGAAAAAGTCGCGCGTCCTCGCTCCCCGGACCGCGTCGAACACGCTCCGCCCCGTCATCCATCCGGGCGCCTCGATGCCCGCCGCATCGAGCACCGTCGGCATGACGTCCTGGAGTCCGACGACCTGATCAAATGTTCCGGTCGGGAGGTCGAGCCCGTCCGGGTAGCGCAACACCAGCGGAATCCGCGCTGAGCCTTCGTAGGCGAAACACTTTCGGTGAAGATGGTGATCGCCGAGCATATCGCCGTGGTCGGAAGTGAAAACCACAAGCGTGTTCTCCCACAGCCCGTTCGACCTGAGCATTTCGATCAGATAGCCGAATTGATAGTCGATATGAGTAATCGAACCGTAGTAGCCCGCCCGTTGACGTTGATTCCGCTCGTCGCCGAGCCGTCCGCGCCACGCGGTGCGCCCGATACGTACGGAAGGCTCGGCGAAAGGTTCGGCCCAATCGCCGACGGGAATCTGAGGAAGCGCTCGATCGATATACAAATCCCAGAAGAACTCCGGCGGATCGTAGGGCGAATGCGGTTTGAGGTGTGAACACCAGAGAAAAAACGGCTTGGTAGGATCCCTCCGCTCGAGCCGGCGCAGCGATTCGGCGACCGTCCAGTTGGTCGAATGAAAACGTTCATCGAGGTTCCACGGCCGCGCAAGCCAGCCGTTGGCGTCGATCCCGCCGGCGCGCTCATGCGCGTACCGCCCAAGCTCGGAGGTGAGCCACTCCCAGTACTCATCGGCGTCGGATTGAAGGTCGTGCGGCACGACCTCGTGAAAACCGTAGAGTTTTCTGCGCGGGTGCAGATTGCGCCAACCGACGTTGATGCAATGATAGCCGTGGGTCGCAAGCACGTGGGCGAGCGAGAACCGTTCGTCCCATTCGCCCATCGAGTACCCGATAGCCCCGCACGCGTGACTCCCCCGTCCGGTCAGCAACACCCGTCGGGCGCCCGTGGTCGAAGGAATCTCGGTGTAGGCGTTCGGAAAATAGGCGTCGGCAATTCCGTCGAGGTTGGGCGTCTCGACGACGCCTCCGGCAAGGCCGATACAATCACCCCGGTGCTGATCCGTAGTAAAAAGCAGGACATTCGGTCGCTCTCGACTGGCGTTCATCGTCCCATTCTACACGCATCCCGTTCGATTCGCCATTCCGAAACGAGTCGCTTCGGTTGACATCTCGTCCACCGGCCGGGATAGTGGGAAACGGTTGCGGAGGGGCCGATAGGGGAGTGAGAATGAACATCGACACCTTGAACAGCGAGTTTGGAATCGAGGGGGCCGCGCGTTTCTCCGAAGACCGCGGGGGACTGACACTGCTGTCGCTTCGCACCGGCGGAGCGACCGCCGAAGTCTACCTGTACGGAGCTCATGTGCGGTCGTACCAACCGGTCGCCGGCCGACCGGTGCTGTGGATGAGCCGTGCAAGCCGCTTCGTCGGCCCGTCCTGCGACGCATCGGGGGACGGCTCGTTCGGCAAACCGATCCGTGGTGGAATACCGGTGTGTTTTCCGTGGTTCGGCGTTCATCCGACCGATCGAAATCTGCCGAATCACGGATTCGTGCGGCTCAAGATGTGGAACGTGGCGTCTGTAGAGCGCACCGAGTCGGGCGCGCTGACCGCGAAGCTGTCGACCGCCTCGGATTCCGAGACGCTGCGACTCTGGCCGCATGAGTTCGAGGCTTCACTGCTTCTTACTCTTTCGAACGATCTCGCCGTGTCTCTTGAGATACGAAACGCCGGCGCCTCGCCTTTCACGATGACCGAAGCGCTCCACGCCTATTTCGCGGTTTCCGACATCCGCATGGTGACTCTCCACGGTCTGGACGGCGCCGAATACGTCGACAAGCTTTTCGAGAGTGATCGGCGGCTTCGACAGAGAGGCGCCGTCCGGTTCACCGCGGAAACCGACCGCCCCTATCTGGACATGCCCGACGCGTGCACGATAGAAGACGCCGGATGGGGCAGAACGATACGGATCGAGAAATCGGGTTCGCGGTCGACGGTCGTTTGGAATCCCTGGATCGCCAAGGCGCGGCGAATGGAAGATTTCGGTGATGATGAGTGGACCGGGATGCTCTGCGTTGAAACCGCCAACGCCTTGACGGACGCGGTATCGCTCGATCCGGGCGCCGCACACACGATGGGGATGAAGGTCGGCGTCGATCACGATGGATAGCGGCGCACGGGCGCCTCGGACCGTGCTCACGCGTCGGTCGATTCGGAGTCGTGGCGCGGCGCCGCGGTCGGTGGCGATATGGATTCGACGATGCCTATCAGACGCTTCGCTCCCTCTTCGATCGCCCGCCCGGCGGTATTGTAGCGGAATCCGACGTAGACACCGAGCCCGGCATGGAGCACGTCATGGAGCGTCTGCGTCAGTATTTTGAGATAGGCGTTGCGATTGACCGCTCCGTCGGAGCTCCTCAACAACAGTCGACTCCATCCGCCGCGATCGACGAGCCTGTTCACCTGCTTCAACACCACCGGAAAGAGTGTTTTTACCAGCTCGAAGTATCGTTTGTGGTATTCGGCATTCCGTACAACGAGGTTGCGAATCAGCATTCGGCGATCCTTCACCGGTCGTCCCTTTTCACGAGCCCGAATCGGCACAAGGTCGGCGAGAAGGGTCCGAACGCGTCGCGATTCCATTATCATTAGCAGCGAAAGATAGCAGATGAGCATGCCTCCCAGGTTTCTCGCAAAAGCGCCTCGCCCGTCCGCGTTTACCGAGTCGATCAGCGCGGTAAGATCTCTCCGGGCGCGCCGCAGCTTGCCCGCCTCCTCGCCCGAGTGCGCGAACATCCGGTCGCGGCTCGTCATCGCTTCGATCGCTTCAGCGAGAGCCTCGACCGCGGCATGAATCGGAGGCACGAGAGGATGCTCGACATACCCGCGAAACGTTTTTCTTATCTCGGGCGTGTCGGTTTCGACCGTCAGATAGTCGCCGGCGTCGGCGAGCAACCGTTCGACCACCGCCTCGTCGTCCAACCCCGAGACGCGGTCGAGGCGACACGAGCTGAGAAAATACCGCAACTCTTCACGAAGACGGCGGTCGATCGCGGCTGAAAAGTCCAAAGCCGCGATAATCACGCGATGAAGCATGTTGGTTGTGTCGAGAAGCTTGCCGAGAACCTGGACCTCCGACGACAGCGACTGTCGCAGCAGATCAAGCGAAGGATCCTCCGGCACTCGGGCGACGGTGCCGATCCGCGCCTTCGCCTCCTCGGGGATGCGAAGATCATCGTCCACGTAGCGGTTGTAGTTGTCGACGACCGCGGTGGGCCCAAATCCGCCGGGCAGGACCTGCTTGAACCTGTTGTGCCAGAAGAGGATACGCAGGTCGTCTTGGATTTCGAGTGCGACGCGAACGTAGCCGCCGGCGGAGACGTGGGAGGTCGGCTCCGGGTTGGTCACGACGAGCAGCAGGCCGACGTACGGCAGAAAAGCAAGATTCTCCTCATGACCGATTCCTGCGGGCATGTCGCAGACAATCAGGTCGTACTTGTCTATCAGCTCTGCCGCCGACCGACGAAACAGCGCCGACCGAAGCCTCGCGCTCTCGCCGGCTTCGAGTTTGGGACGCGGGAAAAGCAGATCGATCCGCGGGAAGAGCGGGACGGTCCAGGCACTCAGTCGTCCGTCGCCGCGAGCGACCCGCTCGGCGACCCGTTCGACCCGATCGGCTCGAACGTCGAGAATGGTCGCCATATTGGATAGCGGATCGAGGTCGACCAACGCCACGCGTTTTTTCTGCTTGGCCGCGACGATCGCGAGGTTCACCGCCGTCGTCGATTTTCCCACTCCTCCATTGCCGGAGCCCACAGCGACGACCCGACTGCGCAGCAACTCTACCTGATCGAAATCCATGCAAACGACACTAACGGATCGACGACGATGTTCCTACTCCCCTTACGCAGCGATCCGGACTATGCGAATGGTTCCGAGATTGTTTTTTTTCTCGACGCGCGGCAGCTTCCTTGACAAGCACGGATTCCGTGTATTTAAAATGAAGACGTCGTCTCGGATGAGTTATTTTTGTTTTTGTAGTGTTCACGGGAACAGTCGGATGATACATGTTTATTGGTAATGGAAAAAACTGACAAAAATACCTTGACGGTGCCTCAAATAAAAATCGTTTCACTTCACGATGTAAAGAGACGACTCAATCAAGGCGAAATGTCCATTGCCGTTGTCGATTTTGAAACCAATGGTCTGGATTACGATCGAAGCGTCGTGTCCTGTGGCATCCTTTCTTTTCTATGCTCGCCCACGTCCTGGATCCTGAGGTATCAGGCAACGCGGTATTATCTTCCGCGAGAGCCGGTCGATCCGCGCGCATGTCGCATCCACGGATTGAGCGAGAGAGTTCTACGCTCCCTTCGATCGGAAATTAACTATCCCGATCAATTCGTCGACGACACAGAGATCACGGAACAGCTTCACTGGGCGGATCTCGTCGTTTCCCATAACGCTGTATTCGACGGCGCACACATCGCCAAGCACGAACAGATTGACTTTTTCTGCACCATGCGGTCAAACGTATCACGCTTACGTCGTAAACGGAAAAACGATTCGTATCGATTTCCTTCTCTATCCGAGACCGCATCGTATTACGACATTCGGTTTGATTCATCATCACTTCACCGAAGCGATTTGGATGTCCAATTAACCGCGGAAATCTTCCGCCGAATGGTTTTTGGTTTTCAGCGTACAACGACCGTTCGAACGTCATTCACATCAGACCTTGCTGATGAGCTCATCGATTCCCGGAGAGCCTTGAGATGAACTTCTGGGCCAAGACTCCTGCCGATGGCGATATCGCCGTAACATGGAAGACGATACAAACCGTACTCGACCATATGCGCGACGTGGGTACGTCCTTCCAAGTGCTTACGAACGAGATTTGGCCCGAGGTTGGATCGTATCTCGTCTCGCCGTTTGCGGATCGTGATGCCGGAACAAGCACGCTCTGCGTAATCGCGGCGTCCCACGACATTGGGAAGATCTCGCCGGGATTTCAAGCGAAAGTGCCCGAGTTGTGTTGCGAGCTCGAAAACGCTGGATTCGACTTTCCGCCAAACGCCGAAACCATGCACGGCCTTACGACGATGGAGTTTCTCTGGCGCTATCTGCAGAGGTTCGACTCGCTCGATCAATCCGGGATGACGACTGTCTACGCGCAGGCTGCCTCGTGTCACCATGGTCAATACATTAATCTGCC
>JAJRYZ010000159.1 GCA_024275515.1 Spirochaetota bacterium | reverse complement strand
TTGACGAACTGAAACGCCCCTCGATGTTTCCTCAGGAATACGTGCAAAGCGCAAACTCGGCGATGCGTCAGGCAATCGGCCTTCCGCGAATCGGTTGGCGGCACGGCCGTATCAAGGAGCTTTGTGATCGCATCTTCACTGTCGAGAGTTCCGGTGGTCCGCATCCAGGAACCATCTACGTTGAGCTTGACGCACTCCTATTCGAACTGAAGGCTATCTCGAACCTTTTGAGCGACGAGTCACGGCATGGCTTCGAGTACGAACCTATCGGCGATGTTCGGCAGGGGAAGAGCGTTGACTTGCGGTTCTCGAAAGGCACGACGCGCTATCTGGTCGAATTCAAGACAACGAATCCGCAGACGAAGCACACCCCAATACCGGTCGAACACTTTTCGGCTGACACGCTTCAAGCGAACCCGATGTACTGCAACTGGATCAGTTGTGCTCGCAGCCACCTTCTCGAGTTCTTGATTGATACTGAGAACAAGCTTGCCAACTACTCGGGAGAACGCGTTGGGGTACTTTGTGTTTACAGGAACTTCTACGTGAAGGAAGACGAGCTCGAATTTCTCCGGCATTTCTATTTCCGGCTCCAACCCGAATCCCGCCGTCTCGAATTCAAGGAAGTTTGGCCCGGAGGTGACAAGATCGCCCGCACGGCCATAGCCTTCGCGAACGACGCCGGAGGGCGCTTCGTCTTCGGAGTACGAAACCCGCCGAGGAACATCATCGATCTTCCCGACAAAGAACTCTTTGATCTGGAAGAACGCGTCTCGAATCACATCTGCGATACGTGCGCATCCGCGATCTTTCCGGAGGTTTTTATCCAGGACGCCCAAGGCAGGGCTTTGTTGGTCGTTGATATCTATCCCGGGCCGCAGAAGTCGTACCACCTCAAGGCGGCCGGACGAACCGAAGGAACCCATGTCAGAATCGGTTCGGTTAACCGGAAAGCGTCACAGGAAGTGATCGCGTCGCTCGAGCGAGCGCGCCGAAAGGTGAGTTTCGACGAGGAGCCCCAGTACGAGATTACGCGGGAGCAGCTGGACCTAAGCGGATTCGAAGAGGCCTTTCGCACGGCGACCGGAAGGACACTCGATGATGCGGCGTATCGGAATCCGGACCTTATCGGCGAGGATCGGGACGGGCAACATCCTACCGCCGCTGCCGTCCTGCTGTCCGACGATTCTGTGAAGCGGCGGGTATTTCCCTATGCCAAGATTGAGTGCGCCCGATTCAAGGGTACGGACACGAAGGTTTTTCTCGACCAGGCGACCTTCAACGGTCCGGTTCACGAGAGCACTGAGCCATGTATCGCTTTCATCAAGCGCAACATCGCCCTGGGCGCCCGGGTGGGAGAAGTGTACCGCGAGGACCGCTGGGAATATCCCCTGGAGGCGATCCGCGAAGCTGTGACCAACGCGGTGGTACATCGCGATTACGCCGTCACCGGGAGCGACGTCAAGGTCGCGATTTTCGACGACATGCTCGAGGTCACCAGTCCGAGGCCGCTCCCGGATACGCCGGCACCTGAAGCCCTCGGAACCGGTCGGTCGGAGATTCGCAACCGCGTCCTCGCGCCTGTCTTCAAGGACCTTGGACTCATCGAGGCTTGGGGTACGGGCATACGACGAATGCGGGCGGAACTGGAGGCCTATCCCGAGATGGAGCTGGTTCTTCAGGAAGCTGCCCTTGCCTTCCAAGTGCAGTTCGTAAGGAGGAAGGTCCAAGAGGGACAAAGAGCCCAAGATGAGGCCCAAGAAACAATCACCCCCGAAGTCCGGCTACTCTCCGTCCCGAAAGGAGAAATGAGTCGGGAGCAGATCCAGAAACACCTCGCATTGAAGGACGAGAAGCACTTCCGCACCACCTATCTTCTTCCAGCAATCGAGGCCGGACTGATCGAAATGACTATCCTCGGTAAACCGCGCAGCAGCAAGCAGCGCTACCGGATAACTGCGAAGGGCAAGGATGTGAAACAGCAAATGGGAGGAAAACTGTGAATGAAGATACAGTGCAGAAACGAGACTATTGGCTTGATCTCGCACAGTACGACCTCGATACAGCCGAGGTAATGCTGAACGGGAAGCGCTACCTCTACGTGGGGCTCATGTGTCACCAAGCAATAGAGAAGGCACTGAAGGGGAGTATCTGGGCCTTCACAGGAGCAGAACCGGAATACACTCACGCACTGACACGTCTACTCCGGAGCGCGGAATTAGCCGGTGAAATACCCGACAAGCTTTCGGACCTTATTGATGTGTTGGAGCCCCTAAACGTTCAAGCTCGATATCCCACTCACAAAGAGAAACTGATGCGGTCTTTGACGCATGAACGATCGCAACAGATCCTGGATCAAACGAAGGAATTGTACGAATGGATAAAGACGAAGCTTTCAAATTGGTAACGCGTTTCAGCGAGTCCATACGCGTCTCCTATAACCCGATTATGGTGGTGATATACGGGTCCTATGCACGCGGGACACAAACGCCGTCCAGCGATATCGACGTCGCGGTGATCGTAGACCACGTCGACGGTGATTTCCTCGAACAGGAAGCGGGTCTGTATCGAACCCGAAGAGAAATCGATGATCGCATCGAACCGATACTATTGGAAGCAGGTGATGATCCCAGCGGTTTTGTTAGCACGGTCATCAGTACCGGAGAGATCATCTACAGGAGATAACCGGATGGCAAAGATAAGGGAAGTTGTGACCCCGTCCTGTGCCAAAACTCGGCCGAATGATCTACAAACCGATCGTTCGAGGGGGATTGCAAACTATGTAGATCCTCAGTTATATGGGTAGAGCGAATTCGCCCTACCTGGGTGAATGCTTTTGAAAACGGGTGGGTGAATACAAGTGAAAAATAACAGCTTTTTCGGCAGGATCGCTCCTGAGTTTGACGATCCGAACATACGTGAAATCCTCTACCGGAATTACCGCGTCGTGTGCCAGACATGCGGCAACACTGCGAAGATAGTAACGGTTTTTCATGGTAGTCGACCGCTAGCATGACGGTGAAGCGAGACCTTAAGCCGCTTCCCGCTCTTACGTACCGTACGTTCCTCTTCCGCGGCCCGCCTTGGGGCCCGTAAGGGGGAAGGTGCCGGAAAACGTCCTGTTTTGCACAGGAGATTTGGTGATTATTCTATGGTGATGTGGACTTTTTTCCCGAAAGCTCGGGCAACCTTTTCAAGAGTAGAAAGTCGGACATCCTCTGCATGGTTTTCCATTCGGGATATTACGCTCTTTTTTGTCTGTAGCTTTTGTGCAAGCTCCTCTTGCGTCATCCCTTCATTCAACCGAAGTTCTCTGAGAATGACGCCGATTTTGAATTGTTCGTATGCATATTCATAATTGGCGGCAAAGTCAGGATCACTTTTTTTGCGTTTTTCAATATATCGTTGAAGATCACTCATTGTCGTGCCTCCGTGACAAATAGTCTTTCCGATAACTCTCCGCGCGTCTTATCTCCCGTGGCGGTGTTTTCTGCGTTTGCTTCATAAACCCATGAGTGAGGATAAGTCGGTTGCCGACCGCAAAGAAACATAGAATCCTATATATATTCGAGCGGTAATTCATACGGGCTTCCCAGATATCCTCCGTATCCCTTAGCTTCTTGAAATACTGTGCCGGAATCAGATTTTCCTCTTCTACTATTCGCAGCACCCAGGTGATTTTCCTTCCAACTGCAGCCGGTAGTTGGTCAAGAAAGTCTTCGATTGGACACCTACCGGATGAAGTTCGATAGAATTCGACTGCACGGCTCACAAAAGGAAGTTAGCAAATAAGCTAACACTATGCAAGTCGATCGCGCTGAGAACGATCATCCGCTTGTTACTCGCCTTTCCTCATTTTCCGTAGTGCGGTGCCGAATCCCAAAACAAGCGAACAATCCTCCTCAGGTCCCCACCAACGTGTCCTTCTGGAGCAACCAATGCCAAAACGGGCCAAAAAATGAGAGCGGTTTTCCGATTTCAGGTATTGAGAGCGATCTGCAAATCTTTCGAGTTCAGGCGTTCGACATTTCGCGGTCACGCGGAATCGTTTCGACCACACCGGTCGCCGGATTCATCCAAAGTGAATGTGAACTTCCCTCACGTTTGAG
>JAJRYZ010000158.1 GCA_024275515.1 Spirochaetota bacterium | reverse complement strand
GCCGGCCGGCTGGAAGAGGCGTCGTACCGGCGGACGCGCGAGGAAAAGAAGACTCGCCTGGTGGTTCTCTCCAAACGCTTGCAGAGGCCGGAGGACGAGATGTGAATCGAGCGTTCGTCGATTCGAATCACGACGACGCCGAAGGCGACGAGGTCATCGTCGCCGACGGACTCCAGGTCTCCTACGGTTACGTCCGGGTCTTACGAAGCGTCGATCTGAAGGTAAAGCGCGGTGAGTTCTGGATGATTTTCGGGCCGAACGGCGCCGGTAAGAGCACTCTCATGGGAGTGCTCGCGACGCTGATCAAGCCGCAGGGCGGACGTTTGACGATCGAGGGTGTTTCGGCGGCCAGGCCCGGCGCCGATTTGCGTCGGAAAATCGGACTCGTATCGCACCAGAGTTTTCTCTACGCCGATCTTACCGCGCGGGAGAATCTGCTCTTCTACGGCCGTCTCTACGGTCTTCGGTCACCGGCCGAGGCGGTCGAACGCGCACTCGGGGAGGTCGGTCTGGATCTATGCGCCGACAGACGCCTGCGCACCTTTTCGCGCGGCATGCATCAGCGGCTGGCTATCGCCAGAGCGCTCCTGCCCGATCCCCATATTCTGTTGCTCGATGAGCCATTCTCCGGTCTGGACCAGCAAGCGCGGGGCAGATTCCGGTCTCTGCTGAACGACATGCACGAGCGGCGCAAGACTTTCGTTCTTGCAACGCACGACGTCAGGCTGGGGCTCGAACTGTGTTCTCACGTTGCGCTACTCGATCGGGGGCGGATCGTTCGCAGCGGCGGTCGGGACGAGCTCACCGAAGCCGATTTTTCGGCGTTCTGCCGTCGTGGTCGAAACGTAGGAAGCTGAGATGGTGTTTTTCCGCACGGTGTTTGCGATTGCCGGTAAGGACCTTCGTCTGGAATACAGAACCCGGGACGTTCTCCCGCCGATGCTTGTTTTTTCCCTCCTCGTTATCGTTGTGTTCAATTTCGCCTTCGATCCGGGCGTTGGAAACACCGAATCATTCGCTCCGGGCGTACTGCTGGTGGCCTTCACTTTCGCCGGAATGTTGGGACTGGCGCGCTCCTTTGCCGCCGAGCGGGAGCTCGACGCGGTGCGAGGGCTCTTGCTTGCGCCGATCGACCGGAGCGCGGTCTACGTGGGCAAGCTGCTCAGCAATCTCGTTTTTCTCGGCGTGATTCTCGTAGTGAGTCTGGCCGCGCTCGGCTTTTTTTTCGGACTCGACCTGATCCGCAATCTTCATCGCGTCGTGTTCGTGCTCGCCTTGACGCTACCCGGATTCGTAGCCGCGGGGACGTTGCACGCCGCGCTCACCGCGAATCTGCGGCTCCGTGAGATACTCCTTCCGATTCTTCTGTTCCCGGCGACCGTGGCGCCGCTGATCGCCTCGGTGAAGGCTCTTCAGGAGATTCTGCGCGGAGAAACTTTGTCCGCCGTTTCCGACTGGCTGAGGCTCCTCGCCGCGTATGACATAATCATTATCGTGGTGGGAATTCTCACCTTCGAATTCATTCTGGAGGAGCAAGGATAGAGATGCGTAAGCTTGAGTTTGCAGACGGTCTTCTGGGCGCTCTTTCGCTTCCCGCGCTCGGGGCGGCGCTGTACATGGCGCTGATTTTCGCGCCCACCGAGAGAGTCATGGGACAGGTGCAACGGATTTTCTATTTTCATCTGCCTCTTGCCTGGATCGGATTCTTGGCGTTTTTCGTGGTGTTCGTAAGCGGTCTTCTGTACCTGATAACCCGTTCCTTCATCTGGGACATCGTCGGGATTTCCTCGGCGGAGATCGGCGTGGTATTCAGTACGCTGGTGCTGGTCACCGGTTCGATCTGGGCGAGGAAGGCGTGGAATACCTGGTGGACATGGGAGCCCCGGCTGACGACGATGCTCATTCTGTGGCTGATCTATCTGGGGTATCTCCTCGTGCGCAAGTCGGTGGAAGGGGAGGCGAGGCGAGCCAGGGTTTCCGCGGTCGTCGGCATCGTCGGATTCGTCAATGTGCCGCTCGTTTTTCTGTCGATCCGGCTGTGGAGGTCGATGCATCCGGTGGTGTTCAAGCAAAGTGGAACGGAAATCAATCCGGCCATGCTGACCGCGCTTTTCGTGTCTCTGGGATCGTTTACGATTCTCTACGCTTTTCTGTTGCTTCGGAGGGTGAGAACGGGGATGCAGGAGGCGGTCATGGAAGAAGCTCGCGCGCGTCTGTTTAGCGAGCATCCGGAAGGAGACGAATATGAATAGTCTGTGGTTTCTCTTTTCCGCCTATCTGATCATCTGGATAGGCATTTGGGGCTACACGGTACACTTGGGGCGAAAGCTCAAGCGGCTCTCGATCGAGCTCGAACAGGTAAAGACTGTTCTGTCGGCGCGGAGTTCGACCGACGAGGCGCAGCGGTAGGCGCTCTCTCGGCGGCCGAATCGGGGCTGCGAGTCACTCGAATCACACCATAACCGCCGCATTCACGGCATCCGCCGCCGCCGCCGCGTTCGATGCGCCGCGGCGGCGGCGCCGGCCGGCGCAATCCACGCGATTCGCGGCATTCCTCCCGACCCTCCTCGCGCTCGTTGGGCGCGAAGTCTTCGTCGCTATCGACCGATACTCGCTCTTCCGCGAGAGACCGAACATAAAGCAAAGCGCGTCGAGTTTCGTGTAGCCGACAAGCCGACGGCGTCGACCGACGTACACGGCGCCGTCTGGGTGGGATCGGCAATTCGAAATGTGACCCTGGGAACGCCGGACGCTGCGCCGTTTCTGACGTTTAGCCGGAGGAACCGCCGAATCGCCACGAAAACGGCGTCCTTTCGGTTGCTGCAGGCGGCAATTCGAAATCAGGCACACCAGATTTCGAATTGCTCCGGTGGGATGGACCAAGCGCCTT
>JAJRYZ010000157.1 GCA_024275515.1 Spirochaetota bacterium | reverse complement strand
GCTCGGTTCTTTCTACGAGCTGAGCCCCGAAGTGATCTCGGAGGCGCTCATCGAAATTCCCGGCGCGCGTATTCATCCGACGTCGGAACCGATGCCGCCGCTTGATCAAGTAGTGAGCGAGCGCTTTCCCGAGCTGGCGGTTTTTGTTGAAGACGACCGCTCGCCGATGCTCCGGCGTCTCGATTTGATCGAGTCGGCGCTGGAGCACGTGCTCGAGTCGGAAGTACGAAAGATCCTCGGCGGAGACCCCTTTACAGTCGGAATCATTCTCTCCTATTTTGTGCTGAAGGCTCGTGAAGTCCGCCGCATCGTCGGAATGCTCAATCGACGGCGGTACGGTTTCCGAAGCCGGGAGCGCATGTCATGATGCACCCGAAACCGATGATTCAGCTCTCGGCGGTCGTCCTCGACCCCGACGTGGATACGGTGACGAAAACGTTGCTCGACGCAGGAGTCATCGATTTCATCGATGTTCGCGACATCGCCGGCAACGCGGCCTCCAGTCTCAAACCGTTCGATCAGGCCGTCCCGATTCACGCCGTTCAGGATCTTCGCGGGCGAATCGAGGGGATTCTCGGCGAAGCGGGAATCGACCCGGCTCTCGCTTCGACGCTCGACATCTTCAAACTCGACCAAGTCGACGTCGATAAGGCCACCGGCGTCGTGGATCGAATCGTCGAGCGCGTGCGGACTCTGCAGGAGGAGCAACGCGACACGCGACGGAAGCTGAGACGGTTGGAGGACATGCGCAAACAGCTTGCGCTCTTTGGAAGCGTCGGCGGCGGAATCGGGAACGCGTCTCGGTTCTCCTATCTTTCGCTCCGGACCGGGAGCATAGACGCCCAACGCGTCGCCGAGCTCTCCGACGCGCTTCATGCGATGCCTTCGGTGCTGGTCGAGACGAGCGCCGAAGCGGAAAGGGCGTTCCTTGTGGTCGTCACGCTCAAACGCGATCAACCGGCCCTCGACGAGATACTCGAACGGTTCGAATGGCACGACGTCCATCTTTCCGACGACGCGGACGGTCTTGCCGAGCGCGTGTCGGGGGACTTCGAACAGCGTATCTCCGAAGCGGAGCATCGGCTATCCGAACTCGGCGAAGCTCTCCGTACGACGGTGACCGACCGGGCGGAGCAACTGGTCGCGCTTTGGTCGAAACTCCGGCTGCTCGAGCTCTACGCGCGCGTTCAATCGAGTTTCTCGCGGACGCGAAGAACGGTGCTTTTTTCCGGCTGGTTGCCGGAAGGCAAACGCAAAGAGATCGAAGCGCGAATCGAGAGAGCCTGTAGCGAACGATGCTATATCGAATGGCGCAGACCTCTACGTTCCGAGCAGGTCGGCGTTCCCGTTCAGCTCGACAATCCGCGTTTCCTCGCGCCGTTCGAACTCCTGGTGCGCAACTACTCGATGCCCGCGTACGGGTCGATCGATCCCACTCCGCTCGTCGCGATCTCCTACCTTACGATGTTCGGACTTATGTTCGGCGACGTCGGGCAGGGAGTGGTGCTCATGCTGTGCGGCATCGTCGGCAGGGCGCTCCACCGGGGGAAAGGCAACGTGCGGGATTTGCTCACGCTGCTCGTGTGGTGCGGAGCGGCCGCCGTCGTCGCCGGAGTGCTGTTCGGCTCGTACTTCGGTATGCAGTGGTTCCCCCCGCTCTGGTTCGACTATCATGCCGTCGTCGCCGGACACGAGGGAGGTAGGCTGGTCGGGAATATCTATGACGTGCTTGCGATTACCGTCTATTTCGGTGTATCGGTCATCGGGTTGGGCCTCGTTCTCAACTGGATCAACCTCATCGAGCGGAGGCGTTGGTTCGAGTTGATGTTCGACAAAGCCGGAGTGTTCGGTGGAATCATTTTCGCCGGCGGCGTGTGGGCGGCTGCCTATTTCGTCGCTCACGAGTATCGACAGCTTCCCGACCCGCGACTCCTTGGGATCATCCTCGGTGTGCCGTCGCTCATATTCGGTTTCAAAGCGCCGGTCGAGTATCTCCGGCTCAAACGGGAAGGCGCCGCAAGACCGCTGCACCCGCTCTCGTTCGTCGACTTCGCTATGGAGTGGATCGTCGAGCTTCTCGAGATCTTTTCGGGGTACCTGGCGAATACCCTCTCGTTCATGCGGGTGGCGGGCCTCGGGATCGCCCACGAGGCGCTTATGATCGCCTTTTTCGATATCGCACGCATGACGAGCGGCGGCCCTTCCGGCGCACTCGGTATCACGATTCTGGTCTTCGGGAATCTGCTGGTAATCGTGCTCGAAGGGCTTTCAGCCGGCATTCAATCGCTCAGACTCAACTACTACGAGTTCTTTTCGAAATACTTCGTCGGCGCGGGTCGGGCGTACAGCCCGGTATCGCTCCGCACCTCGCAGGCTTCTTAAGGAGATGGGATGAAAAGGGATCAACAGCTGTTTAGGAAACGAGCGGCGATGAGCGTTGTCTTTGTGCTCGCGTTCATGGGGATGTTCGGTCTGGTATCGGTGACGAACGTTTTCGGCCAAACGGCGGAGGCGACCACGACCATGACCGAAGCGGAGGCGGGCGTGGCCGAGTTCGGTCTCATCGCCGCGGCTCTCGCCTTCGGGCTCGGCGCCATCGGAGCGGGCATCGCCATCGCCCACGTCGGCGCCGCGGCAATGGGCGCCATCGGGGAGAAACCGGAGATCGCCTCGCAGGCGCTTATCTTTATCGCGCTCGCCGAAGGGCTCGTGGTTTTCGGATTCATCACCGCTCTTATGATTCTGGGCAAGTTCTAGCGGCGCGGGCCGGATGCGCTATCACGTGATCGGCGACGAGTTCGCGGTTCTCGGCTTCGCTCTCGCCGGCGTTACCGGAACGCCGGTCGTGTCGGCCGAAGAGGCCGAACGTGCTTTCGACCGGGTACTCGACGATCCTGAAACCGGTATTCTCGTTATCACCGAGCGGGTCGCCGATCTTATTCGCCCGCGCGTGGACGAACTCATCTTTTCGGACCGCTTCCCGCTTGTCCTCGAAATACCCGACCGAACGGGTCCTCTGGAAGACAAGCCCGGAATCCGGGAATTGGTGAGGAAAGCGATCGGGATACAGATATGACCATCAACGAAAGCGATCAGGACAAGAAGCGACTTATCGAAAACATCCGCGCCGAGGCCGAGGCGGAAGCGGAGAAGATTCGCGTCGACACCGAACGGGCGATCGCCGCGCTCGTGCAGAGTCACTCCGCGCAGATCGAGCGAATCGAGGCGGAAGAGGTGCGGCGCGCCGAGGAGCAGATTGCGCAACTGGAAAAACGAGCGCACGTGGCGGAATCGGTGGCGCACCGCAGGCGCGATCTCGCGGTCAAGTCCACAGTCATCAACGAAATCACCCGACGGGTGGAAGAACGTTTTCGGGAGCTTCGGGGAAGCGATGCGTACCGCGAAGCGTTGACCGACTGGATCGTCGAAGGGGTCGTCGGACTGGGCGCCGACAACGTGACGGTCGCCGCGGCTCCCGAGGAAGGTGAACTTGCCCGGGCCGTTTTCGCCGAAGCGGCACGGCGTGCAAAAGAGATAACGGGCCGGTCGGTTTCGCTTTCTCTCGCCGAGCGACCGCACGGAGGTTCGGGTGGTGTGCTGATCAACGATAAGGACGCCTCCCGCGCCTTCGACAACCGCGTCGGAACGAGACTCATGCGGTATCGCAACCAGATACAACGGATGATACATCAGAGGCTTTTTGCGTCATGAGCGAGCGTGTAATCGGTCGGATACGCCGGGTCAACGGACCGGTGATCGAAGTCAAAGGGGTCACCGACGCGATGATGCTTGAGCTCGTCTACGTGGGAGAAGCGCGATTGGTGGGGGAAGTGATCAAGCTCGACGGGAATCGAGCCGTCGTCCAGGTGTATGAAGACACGACCGGAATCACCCCCAACGAAAACGTATTCGGATCCGGAAGCCCGCTGTCGGTCGAACTCGGTCCCGGTCTCATCGGGACCATCTACGACGGGATTCAGCGACCGCTCGAAAGGCTCTACGATATGTCGGGGAGCTTTATCGAGCGCGGGGTGCGGACACCGGGTCTCGACCGATCCCGCACCTGGCGGTTCGAACCCCAAGCGACTGTGGGAACGGAGGTGTCGGGAGGCGAGGTTCTCGGCGTCGTCCGGGAGTCGGAGCAGGTCGTCCATCGTGTGCTCGTTCCGCCGGAGGTAGCCGGAAAGCTCGCCGCGGTCGCCGATACGGGCGAGTATCGCGTGGACGAAACGATCGCGACGGTTCGCGCCGATACGGGAGAACGCGATCTGCGGATGATGCAGGAGTGGCCGATTCGAAAACCACGACCCGCGGCGGAACGAAACGCTCTTTCGGCGCCGCTGGTCACCGGGCAGAGAGTTATCGACACTCTCTTTCCTCTCGCCAAGGGCGGGACGGTGGCGATACCGGGAGGATTCGGAACCGGCAAAACGATGACGCAACACGCCATCGCCAAATGGTGCGACGCGGACATCATCGTCTATATCGGCTGCGGTGAACGCGGCAACGAAATGACCAGCGTACTGACCGAGTTTCCCGACCTTGTCGACCCGCGAACGGGGTTGAGCCTGATGGAACGTACGATTCTTATCGCGAATACCTCGAACATGCCCGTCTCGGCGCGTGAAGCGAGCATCTATACCGGAGTGACGATGGCCGAATACTATCGCGATCAGGGATACGACGTGGCGGTCATGGCCGACTCCACCTCGCGCTGGGCCGAAGCGCTGCGCGAGCTTTCAGGCCGGATGGAGGAAATGCCCGCCGAGGAGGGCTTCCCCGCTTATCTGCCGACGCGCGTCGCGGAGTTCTACGAACGCGCCGGTTCGATGCGGACTCTGTCGGGCGATTCCGGTTCGGTATCGATTATCGGCGCGGTTTCGCCGCCCGGGGGTGATTTCTCCGAGCCGGTCACTCAGCACACCAAGCGGTTCGTTCGCTGCTTCTGGGCGCTCGACAGACAACTCGCAAACGCCCGTCACTATCCGGCCATTTCGTGGCTCGACAGTTACTCCGAGTACCTCGACGACATCTCGCCGTGGTGGGAGAGCGAGACCGGCGCCGGGTGGAGCACGAGCCGGGCGGAAATACTCGATCTGCTTCAAAGGGAAGTGAGACTGCAACAGGTGGTTAAGCTCGTCGGTCCCGACGCACTGCCCGACAGTCAGCGATTCGTTATCGAAGTGTGCACGTTGTTCAAAAACGCCTTCCTTCAACAAAACGCTTTCGACGAGGTCGACCGATACACCACCGCGGCCAAGCAACGGGCGATGCTCGAGGTGATTCTCGCCTACTGGCGCCGCGGTTCGGCCGCCATCCGAAAAGGAGTGACGCTGATCAAGCTTCGCAGGATGAAGGCGCTTCAGGATATCGTACGGATGAAGACGCGAATCGCCAACGAGGATACCCGTTCCATCGAACGTATCTCGGCGCGACTGGAGCGTTCGATAGGGCAACTGGAGTCGATTTATGTCTGAGGCGGCGAGCACCGACGTCGCGAAACGGCTCCTGGCCGGCCGGGAGTATATTGGCGTCGACCGGATCGACGGCCCGCTCGTTTTTATTCGGAACACCCACGACGTCGGATACCAGGAACTCGTCGAATGCGTCGACCGATCCGGCGCGGTCAGGGTGGGGATGGTGCTCGACACCTCCGACGACGTGGTCGT
>JAJRYZ010000156.1 GCA_024275515.1 Spirochaetota bacterium | reverse complement strand
AGTTGAGGTATTCCTTGTAGAACTGCATCGCCAGATCCCACTCACCAAGCTGTTCGTACGTTCCGGCCAATTCGTACGCGGTTTTCCCTCGATCGATTTCATCGTAGAACCGTGAAATGAGCTCTTTGTAGTATCCGACGCGAATCTCAGGCTCATCAACCAACTCGATCAGATTCGTCAAACATATCCGATGTACCGACCGATCGCCGTCGATCAGCAAATCGGGATGGTTCTTCACGATCCGTTCATAGTAGTAGCGGGCGAACGGCAGGGCGCCGGAGGCCCGATAGTGCTCGGCAACGATGAGCAGATAGTAGGCGTTAAAAGGATCGTCCGGATAGTTCTCGACGTACGAAGTGAGATAGAGAAGCTTTTCGGTGACGACGTCGTCGGATTGGTAAAGCGCCACGATTCGCTGGTTGGTAACGAATCTTCCCTCCCAGGACTCGGTATCGTCTATCGATGCGATAAGCGCGCGAAGCTCGGAGCGGTTCTCGCCGGTCAGATACACGGAGACGGGGTCGCTGCACGAAGCAAGGATAATCGCGGCGACGAACGCGAGAGCGATCACTCGGATCATTGTTGCGCGATGGTATCACGCCCGGTTTCGCGTTGCAATCCGCATGTCGTTGCAGCGCATAGTCTTATGCTTGATAGTACGCTATACATCTGCTACACTCGATCAACGACGGAGGACGAATGGGCGAAAAGATCACGAAGGACGCGGGGGGACTGCGTGTTCCCGACGTGCCCATAGTGCCGTATATCGAAGGCGACGGCACGGGCCCCGACATTTGGGCGGCGGCGGTTAAGGTGTTTGATTCGGCGATACGCCTCGCCTACGGCGGGGTACGGTCGATCGAGTGGAAGGAAATATTGGCCGGTCGGAAGGCGTTCGACGCCACAGGCGAATGGCTTCCCGCCGAGACCGAGGAAGCGTTGAAAGAGTACCTCGTAGGGATCAAGGGCCCTCTCACGACTCCCGTCGGCGGGGGTATACGAAGCCTCAACGTCGCGCTTCGGCAAAGACTCGACCTCTACGTCTGCCTCAGACCGGTGCGCTACTATGCCGGCATACCGTCTCCCGTGAAAAAGCCCGAGCTAATCGACATGGTCGTCTTTCGCGAGAACACCGAAGACGTCTACGCCGGTTTTGAAACACCGTCGGGCGGTGAAAAAACCGCCCGGCTCATCGACTATCTCGATCGCGAGTTCGGCTGGAAGGTTCGCCCCGACTCGGCGGTCGGTATCAAACCGATCAGCCCGACAGGCACGCGGCGTTTGGTGCGTGCGGCGATCGAATACGCCCTGAAAAACAACCGCAGGAGCGTGACCCTCGTGCATAAAGGGAATATCATGAAGTTTACCGAGGGCGGTTTCAGGGAGTGGGGGTACGAACTTGCCCGGAGCGAGTTCCGCGAGCGTGTCGTCACGTGGGACGAACTCGACGGTGATGTTCCCGAAAACAAGATTCTGATAAAGGACGCTATCGCGGACGCTTTTTTGCAGCAGATACTCACCCGGCCGGCCGAGTACGACGTTATCGCGACGATGAACCTGAACGGCGACTACCTCTCCGACGCGCTTGCCGCCCAAGTCGGAGGAATCGGTATCGCCCCAGGGGCGAATATCAACTACGACACCGGTCTGGCTATTTTCGAGGCAACCCACGGCACCGCACCTAAATACGCGGGTAGGAATATGGTCAATCCGAGCTCGGTCGTTCTGTCGGGCAAACTCATGTTCGAGTATTTCGGTTGGCGCGAGGCAGCCGATCTTATCGAACGCGGTCTTTCAGGCGCGATCGCGGAAAAAACCGTTACATATGATTTTGCGCGTCTCATGGACGATGCTCGACAGGTTTCCACCGGCGAGTTTGGCGAACGGATCGTCGCGAACATGGGTTGACCATGTGTGATGTCACGGCACCTGCGCATCGCAGTTCTCTGCCTCAGTGTTTTTGCCGGTTGCGCTTCGCAACCGGAGGTTGCACCGGAAGACCCGACGCCGGACGTGTCGCTCGACGAAGCATCCCAGGTCATATCGGAGAGTCTCACGCGAATCGCGATCGGCACCCCGGAGAGCCTTGAGCTCGCCGTGCTTGACCTATCGCTCTCCGCAGCCGGCGAGACCTCGCGCGGTATCGAGCTGCAAAACGTCGCGATTGAAATGTTCGACATTCTCTATCCGCTTCTGGACTCGCCCGGCGAGGCGCCGGCGCCTTTTTCTCCGGCGAGCATCTATCCGCAGATGTTCGCATCGGTCAGGCGGGGAGAGTATCCGGAGGTGCCGCAACAATCGGTGAGCTATCTGACGCTGATCATCCCACCTCTTTCGGTCCTTTTTACCGATTCACAACAGATCCAGGAGCGCAGCCGCGAGACGTTACTTCAGGCCGAAGCGCTCAATTCCGACTCGATCGTTCCCGACCTTCTCCTGGGGCTCATCGCCGAACGCAACAACGAGATCGAAGAAGCGGCGGCGCGATACGCGTCTGCGGCCGCCGAGAGCTCACGCGCGTATCCCGCGCGCATCGGTCTCGCCAGGATCGAACTCGATCGTGGAAACGTCGGCGCGGCGATCGAAGCGGTCGATCGACTTCGCGAGGAGCTGCCGGCTTCGGCGGAGGTGCTCGCTCTCGCCGCGCGGGCGTACTATCTGGACGGACGCAATGCGCAGGCCGATTCGTTGATTCAGGAGGCCATCAAGCGCGAAAGCGACAATCAGGCCGCGATCGGGCTGCTGCTTCTTCGCGCGCAAATACTTGCGGCTTCCGGCAACTATTCGAGCGCGAGAAATCTGCTGACGATCGTCGAGCCGAGGCGCCCCGACGACGCGGACGTCATGCTGCTCAAGGCCGAGCTGCTCGCGGCCGGCGGTGAGTACGGCGAGGCGCTGACCGTGATGAAACGCGCGCGCGGGCTCTATCCCGACGACACCCGAATCAACGACGCCTACGGCAGGCTTCTCGTGCGAGCGGGAAACGTCGACGAGGGGCGACGGATACTCGAATCGTCTCTCGAAATCTCACCGTCGAACGTCGTGAACCTGCGCGTTCTTCTCGACAACGCGATGCAATCGGAGCGGTGGACCGAAGCGGCCGAATACGTCGACCGGTTGCTCGCGATCGAGGAGCGCGACGAGTATCTCGCCACCGCGATCGACATACGGTTGCGCCTCAACGACTACGACGCCGCGGCGACGTACGCGGGGCGGCGTTATCGGAAGAATCCGGACGATTTTGCGATTCTCAAACAGTACGCAACGATTCTGATCGAGCTCGACCGGACCGATGTCGCCGAAGAGGTGCTTCGAAGGGCAGTGGAGGTCGCCGACGACCGATTCGTCCGCAGCGATCTTTTCTATCTTTTGAGCCTGATCTCCGGCACTCGTGACGAAAAGTTCAAGCTGCTCAGAGAGGCTCTGCAGCTGAATCTGCAGAACTTCGACGCACTCGTCGCGTATTCGGCGCTTTTCGAGGAGACGGGCGACACGAAGCGGGCGCTGTGGTACTTGCGCGAGGCGTCCAAACTCCGGCCTGAAGACGAAGCGCTCGCGCGAAGAGTCGAAAAGCTCTCGCAGGAGGAGGGAAAGTAGTAATGGCACGGGTCTGTCTTGTCCTGACCGGTGCGTCGGTCGCCGAGAACCTCGCACTCGTGGAGAAGTACCACAGCGAAACCGATCTCGTTGAGCTTCGCGTCGACCTCCTCGATCCGGCCGAACGCGGCGCGGTGCGCAGGTTTCCTTCGTTGTGCAGATTCCCGACCATTTGCACGATCAGACGCGTCGGCGACGGCGGACGCTTTGAAAGCGACGAGGCGGAGCGATCGGCGCTCTTCCGTCTTGCGGCCGCCGCTTCCGGCGGCGCCGGCAAAGCGTATCTCTTTTTCGACTTCGAATCCGATTTTCTGAATGAACGCCTCCGCCGCGACGTCGTCGCCGGCGGCGTGCGGATCATCCGTTCGGTCCATGATTTCGAGCGTGTGCCGGACAGTCTCGACCGCCTTTTCTGTCGGCTACGCGAGCGTCCCGGAGAAATACCCAAAATCGCGGTCTATCCGCGTGGGACCGCCGAGGCCGTTCGGCTTGCTTTGACCGCCCGGT
>JAJRYZ010000155.1 GCA_024275515.1 Spirochaetota bacterium | reverse complement strand
TATCGTTCGGCAGGATTCCGCGTCGGCTGGATGGTTGTCAGCGGGAAAAAGGAGCGGGCGGTCGATTATATTCGCGGGCTCGATATGCTTGCCAACATGCGTCTGTGCAGCAACGTGCCCGGGCAATACGCGATCCAGACCGCGCTCAACGGGCGCCGGAGCATCGACGATTTGGTCGGTTCGGGCGGAAGGCTCCGGGTCCAGAGGGACTTGTGCGTAGAGATGCTCAACGCGATCCCCGGAGTCAGTTGCGTCCGACCGAAGGCTGCCCTCTACTGCTTTCCGAAGCTCGACGTCGATCGGTTCGGCCTTCAAAGCGACGAACGGCTCGTTCTCGATTTTCTCAAGCAGGAGAAGGTTCTGCTCGTTCAGGGTACCGGCTTCAACTGGACCGAACCGGACCATCTCCGCATCGTTTTTCTTCCGCCGGCCGAACAACTGCGTGAAGCCCTCGATCGGTTTGCCGCGTTTCTCGACGGATACGTGCAGCGGGAGGAGGACGATCCGGCAGGGCGGTCGCGCCGGCGGCGGAGACACGGCGAGTGACATCTGGTGTCATGCTCGGCTACATCAACAGACGGGATTCTCCCGCGCCGGAGGTAACACGATGACTCACCGATTCAGCGCATGCGGTTACGTCCTTTCGTTCGACGACTACGAGCCGGCGCTGCGGATGCTCGCTCGCGCAGGGTTTGTCGGAATCGAAGGAAACGACGGTATTCTCGCAAACGCCCGCGACGACGAAATCCGGTCGCTGGCCGCGGCCGCCGTCTCCGCCGGCGTCCCGTTCACATCGTACCATTTGCCCTTCGGCGCCGATCACGATATCGCAAGCTACTACGAAACCGACAGGAGCAGAGCGGTCGAGTTGATCGAACGATCGATGCGTCGAGCGTCGCTTTTCGGCGCCGATACAGTCGTTCTTCACCCGTCCACCAACGCGAACGACGTTCGCACCGAGGGTACCGAGATCTATCTGCGGCAGTTGGTCCGAAGCATCGAGAGTCTGTCCGGAACCGCCGAGGAACTCGGTCTTCGAATCGCACTCGAGAATATGATGCGGCCGGAGCGACTGAGGTTTTTTTCCCGACCGGAGCATATTCGTGATTTCAGAGAACGGTGCGACCACGACGCAGTCGGTTTCTGTCTCGATACCGGTCACGCGCTTATTTCGATGGGACCGGAGCGGCAGCACGAGATCGGCGAGGCGATGACCGGTAGGCTCGTCGCCCTTCACCTCCAGGACAATCCGGGCGACAGGGATCTGCATCTCGCCCCGGGGCACGGCGGCGTCGATTTCGGCGGTGTGTTCGATCTTGTCAAACGCGACGGAGTCGAGACGACGATGTGCATCGAGTCGCCGCCCTTCGCGCACGCGGTGCCGTACACCGAGACGGCGTGGCGCGAACTTCGCGAATCGGTCGACTCGTTTTGAACCGACGGCCGGTTCCCGCGCGTCGCGGCGCCGCGCTCTTCGAGGCGGCGGGCTCGGAGTAATGTAAGAGAAGATCTCGTTGTGGAGGCGAAGATGCAACAGGACGAACTAAAGGCGATCGGAGGTAAGTTCAGACAGGGAATCGAAAAGCTGCGGTTGCTCGAGACATGTCTGACGAGTCTCGCCTCAGGGATGCGCCTCGATCTGCATTCGAAGGGAGTCGATGAAGAGCGCGGCGAGCTGACGTTTCTTTTTTCGGGAATGAGATTCTACGTTCGCGTCAGAATCACCGACCGCGACGTCGACGACGTCGGAACCGAGTATCGCGTTCCGGTCGGGTGGCTCGATTGGGGTCGATTCGACGCGAACGACGCACGGGAAAATCCGATCCAATCGAATTTCTTCGACGAACGGGGGATCCTCTGCGAGATCGGAAAGCAGGAGCTCTACTGCAATTTCGAGAACTGCGACGACGAACAGGTGCGGCGAGCGATGCTTCAGAAGTTCAACGCGCTCGTCGACCGGGCGATCGCCGCCAACAATACGCTGTAGAGTGAACGTCATGCAGGCATACGTCCTCCATGGTCCCGGCGAGATGCGGCTGGAGGAGCGGCCGGTTGCCGAAATCGGCGAGGGAGACGTTCTCATACGGGTGCGAAGAACCGGCATTTGCGGTTCCGACGTCCATTACTATCTGCACGGCCGGATCGGCGATTTCGTTCCCCGCGAACCTTTCGCGCTCGGTCACGAGTTCTCCGGTGAGGTCGCCGCGACCGGGCGCCGCGTCGAGCGGTTCGCGAAGGGTTCAAGAGTCGCGGTCGACCCGCAGATCCCGTGTCGAAGCTGCGCCTACTGCGTTTCGGGTAGATACAACTTGTGCACCGACATGCGCTTTCTGGGTTCCGCGAGCTGTTATCCCCACATAGACGGCGGGTTCGGGCAGTATGTAGCGGTCCCGGCGCGGAATTGCTACCCGCTGCCCGATACTCTCGACTACGGTCGCGCGGCGCTTCTCGAACCCCTGACCGTGGCGACTCACGCGGTTATGCGGGTCGGTGCGGCGGAGGCGGCTCCCGGCGGCGTCGCCGGAAAACACGTGCTAATTACCGGCGCGGGAACGATCGGACAACTCGTGCTCGTTGTTGCGCGGGCTTACGGCGCATCGGTGGTTGCGGTGAGCGACGTAGAGGAGTTCGCGCGGACCTTCGCCGTTAATTCCGGCGCCGACTACGCGTTCCATCCCGCCGACGAGGCGCTTCCGCATTTCGCGCAGGAAGAGGGGATAGACGTCGTTATCGAAGCGTCGGGCATTCCCGCGGCGCTCGCGCAGGCGATAACGCTCGTGCGGCGAGGAGGAACCGTCGTACAGGTCGGAACGCTGCCCGCCACGGCCGAACTCCCGATCGGCCTCGTCATGGGCAAGGAACTCACGCTTCTCGGCTCGTTTCGGTCGGCCCACGTCATGAAACCGGCCGTCGACCTCGTGGCGTCGGTCGCCGACATCGGCTCGCTCATCTCTTCGGTCTTTCCCTTCTCGCGCATGCAGGAAGCGATGGAGACCGCCGTTGCGAAACGCAACGTGATCAAGGTCCAGGTCGAACAGGAGTCCTGTGACTGATCCTCCTCTTGCGGCGATCGTCTCAATCGGTGCGATCCGTGTCCCGTTGTGGGCACTCGCCTTCCTCGCAAGCTACTTTTTCGGGTTGATCGCGCTGCGGGCGGCGCTTCGGCGACGCCGTGAGATCCGCGGCGAAATCGCCGACCGCGTATCCGCCGCGATACTCATCGGTTTTCTCGTGTGGAAGCTTGCGCCGGCGGCGTCGAGTCCGAGGGCGGTGCTGCAGGCCCCTCTCTATCTCGTATACGCGTCGGGCGGCGCGGCGGCCGCCGGAATAGGAGCCTTCGTCGCGTCGGCATATCTGGGCTTTGCCACGCGGCGATGGTGGGGGCGAGGCGGGCGGAGCGACCATATTCGCGGTCTCATCTGGTTCTTTGTCGCGGCGACGACGGCGTACGCGGTGGTTTTCGCGGGCGCGCTCATGTGGCCCGCCGCGCCGAGCGACTCGCCCGTCGAGCTTACCGGCTCTCGCGCGGCGGAAAAGCAACAGGGCGTCGGGGCCGGCTCGATGAAGCGCGGAGCGCCGGCGGCGCCCGAGTTTTCGCTCGTCGATCTTGACGGTCGGACCGTCTCGCTGTCGGACTATCGTGGGCGCGCCGTCGTGCTCAACTTCTGGGCCGGCTGGTGCCCGCCGTGTCGCGCCGAGCTGCCGGTCCTGATCCGGTTCGCCTCTTCGGTCGATTCTTCACGGATCGTCGTGCTGGGCGTCAATCAAACGCGGAGCGAAGGCTCGTTTCAGGCGATCCGCGATTTCGTCGCGGAACAGGGAATCCCCTACCCGGTGCTGCTCGACGGAGACAATCGCGTCTTTTTCGATTACGGCGTCCGCGGAATCCCGTATACCGTCGTCGTCGACCCGGAGGGAATAATCGTCGCACGTCGAATCGGCGTCGTTACCGGTTCGTGGCTTCGTCGAATCGATCGGCAATTCGGGCGACCTCCTTCACGCTCTCGGTGAGAAGCTTCGTCACACGTTCGGCGTTCTCCGCGAATACGCGAAGGATCTCTTCCCATCCTACGGGCGTCTCGTCGGCTTTCCAGCAGTCGTAGTCGGTGCTCATCGCCACGACGGCGTACGGTATTCCCGCCTCGGCGGCCAACGCCGCCTCGGTCGCGATCGACATGTTAATGACATCGGCGCCCCACTGCCGAAACAGGAAAGACTCGGCCCGGGTGGAGAATCGCGGCCCTTCGATCGTGACGACGGTGCCGCGTGGATGGAACCGGTATCCGAGCCGTTCGGCGTTATCGCACAGTATGCCGCGAAGCCGGGCGTCGAACGGGTCGGCCATCGACGTATGGACCGGATTACCCGGGGCGAAGGTCTCGTGAAAGGTGTTGGTTCGGTTGCGGGTGAAATCGATAAACTGATCGAGGATGACCAGATCGCCGCGCCGGATCTCGTCGCGGAGCGATCCCACCGCCGTCGTCGCGAGGATCGCCGCACATCCGAGCCCGGCGAGCGCCCGGATGTTGGCCCGGTAGGGTACCCGTCCCGGCGGGAGCGTATGTTCCGGTCCGTGGCGGCCGAGGAGCGCCACCTCAACGCCCGATATGACGCCGCATCGTATCGGGCCCGACGGCGGTCCGTACTCGGTCGTAGGCGAATGATCCCGCACATCTTCGACAAAGGCGGGGTCGTCGAGACCGCTTCCGCCGATTATCCCCACGCGTCTCATGACGTTTCTCCTCTTGCCGGGAAGAGCGACGCGATCGCCGACTCTTCGGCCGCGCAGACGCCTCGTTCGGTTATCAATGCGGTCACCAGGCGGGCCGGGGTGACGTCGAAAGCGAAGTTGGCCGCGCTCGTCGCGTCGGGACAGATGCGAACCCGGCTTTCACGTCCTTCGTCGTCGACCCCGACGACGAACCGCACTTCATCCGGACTGCGTTCTTCGATCGGAATCGAGGAGACGCCGTCGTCGATGCTCCAGTCGAAAGTCGACGACGGTAGCGCGACGTAGAAGGGCACGCCGTTGTCCGCCGCCGCGAGAGCCTTGAGATATGTTCCGATCTTATTCGCCACGTCTCCGGTTCGCGTGACCCGATCGGCGCCGACTATGACGAGGTCGACCAGCCCGTGTTGCATCAAATGTCCTCCGGCGTTGTCGGTGATGATCGAGTGGGGTACACCGTGCATCCCGAGCTCCCAGGCGGTCAGTCTCGCTCCCTGGTTCCTCGGTCGTGTC
>JAJRYZ010000154.1 GCA_024275515.1 Spirochaetota bacterium | reverse complement strand
TGCTTCGCGTCCAGCGTACGGGTCAGGGGCGCGTTATGTCAAGGACGACTCCGGTCTCGTTTGATCGTCGACTACGAATCGTGACGAATCCGACGTTCGGCTGCGATCCTGCGGTACCGCTCGCGTTCGCGCTCCAGCTCTTCGACCGGCTTGTGGCAGCACGCCGCATCGGACGGTCCGGCGTTTGCGACCGAGTTCTTATACATTTCGTCTCGAAGATTCTGCAGAGAAATACGTATTTTTTCCCAGAACCCGCGATTTGTTTTACGAGCCATTCGTGCCTCCTTCCACCGTTTGCGATTGCACCAAACCCCGGTACGGTATATACGAATCAACCTTCGACGCCGCGGCGCACCGGCTCGAGCGAACCCCCTGCTTCGACTGTTCATCGACACCCTCCCGCGCCGAAAACGGCGGGGCGGCGTGAACGGGCGACTGCAAAACGTATCCGACCCGGCCGGTCCGCTCCTTCTATTTTTTTTGTAGATACTTTTTCGGGTCCTCGTCGAACGCCTTTTTGCACCCTGCGGCGCAGAAATAGTACGTTTCCCCCTCATACTCGCTTTTGAAATGGGCGCTCGCTTCGTTGACGTCCATTTTGCATACGGGATCTGTCGCCATTGCCGGCCTCCTGAATACACGATCTTCTCGATCGCAGAATCGGCCGCCGCGTGAAGCACGACATCCGCAGCCGACCGTTACGCTCAATATACCACACCCCCCTTAGGTATGTCAAGGCGTCTAAAGCGATTTCTCCCTTGTGGGGAACCCCGGGTTTCGGGCGCCCGTTTATCCCACGGCCGGTTGCAGCTCTTCCTTCTTGACCCGGAGCAGTCGGGCGTTTATCGACACGATAACGGTCGAAAGCGACATGAATATCGCCGCGATTTCCGGTGAGAGCAGTATTCCGGCGTTATACAGGACGCCTGCGGCAAGAGGTATCGCGACGACGTTGTAGCCGGTCGCCCATATGAGGTTTTGGACCATCTTGCGATAGGTGGCACGGCCGAACAGAATAAGCGCTGTAATGTCGAGCGGATTCGAGTTGACGAGGATAATATCGGCGGTCGCCGCAGCGATGTCGGTGCCGGAGCCCACGGAGATTCCGACCTGCGCCTGCGCGAGCGCCGGCGAGTCGTTTACTCCGTCGCCGGTCATCGCGACATATTCGCCTTCGTTCTGAAGCTCTTTTATTTTGTCCAGCTTCTGATCCGGAAGCACCTCGGCAAAAAATCCGTCCATCCCCAGTTCTTTTGCGACCGCCGCGGCGGTTTCCTCATTGTCTCCGGTCAGCATCCAACACTTGATGCCGCGACGATGAAGCTCCTCGATGGCGCGATAAGACTCGGGCCTGATGGTATCGGAGAGCGCGACCGAACCGGCGACGACCCCGTCGATGAGGACGAAAACGCGCGTGACGCCTCCTTCGTTTTCGGTTCCCTCCGGCCGGGTGAATCCCTGCTCCACCAGGTACCCGGGGCTGACGATCTGCACCTTTCTGCCGTCGACGGCGCCGACGACGCCTCTCCCTTTTATCGCCTCGAAGTCGTCAACGGTTTTCAGTTCGATGCCGGAGGATTTTGCGTGGGAAACGACGCCTTTTGCGATCGGGTGTTCGGAATGCAGCTCCAGCGACGCGGCGTATGTGAGGATGTCCGAATCGTCAAAACGCTTTTCATAAACATCCACCGCGCTGACTTCGAAGGTTCCCTTCGTCAACGTTCCGGTCTTGTCGAATACGACCGTCGTAATTTTCCGTGCGTTCTCGAAAGCCGTTCGATTGCGGATAAGCAGACCGTTCTGAGCCGACTTTGCGGTGGAAACCGCCACCACCAGAGGTATCGCAAGACCCAGGGCGTGCGGGCAGGTGATGATCATGACCGTCGCCATCCGCGCGATCGAAAACTGAAGGTCCTGCCCCGAGGTGAGCCACACGACAAGCGTCGAGACGCCGACCGTAATCGCTATTATCGTCAACCAGAATGCCGCCCGGTCCGAAAGCGCCTGCGTACGCGATTTCGCGGCCTGGGCCTCCCGAACCAGCGTGATTACTTTCGACAAGTAAGAGTCTTCGCCGGAGCTCTCAACCCGAAGTTCCAGCGATCCGTCTCCGTTGACCGATCCGCCGATTAGCTCGTCACCCTCCTCCTTGCCGACCGGTCGCGATTCGCCGGTCAACATCGACTCATCGACGTAGCTGTGCCCGCTCACCACGATACCGTCCGACGGGATCTTCTCTCCCGGCCGTATCAGAAGAATGTCGCCTTTTCCGACTTCCGACAGCGGCACGTCTTCGATCTGGTCGCCCTTCCGTCTATGGGCCTCGCTCGGCATAAGCTGCGCGAGCTTTTCCAGCGCCGAGGAAGCGCTCAACACCGACCGCATCTCTATCCAGTGACCCGCGAGCATGATCGCGATAAGGGTAGCCAACTCCCAGTAGAAGGGGGTCCCGCCGAGTCCGAAGGTAACGGCGGCGCTGTAAACGTAGGCGACGGTGATCGCCAGCGCGATCAGCGTCATCATTCCCGGTTTCTTTTGTTTGAGCTCTTTTACCAGCCCCGACAGGAACGGCCAGCCTCCGTAGAAAAAGATGACGCTGGCGAGGACGAAAACGACATAGTTCGACCCGGTGAAAGTAAATGAGTATCCGAGCACGTCCTGAATAAGCGGCGCAAGCGCCAGGACCGGAATAGAAAGAACCAAAGCGATGTAGAAGCGCCGGCGAAAATCGCGGATCATCATCCGGTGGTGCGCGGTATGGTCGTGTGGCTCCCCGCCGTGCTGCTCGTGATGCTCATGGTGCTCGTGATGCTCCCCGCTCTTTTTCTGCGACTCCATGTCATGATGTTCCATATCGTGGTGCTGATGTTCTTTCATTTCATGCATTTTTTTCTCCTCATTCTGCCTCGATGTGCGGCGATCGGACCGGAAACGAACCGATCCGCTCGATCAGAGTATACAATACCCCCCAAGGGGTAGACAACGTTCTTTTTGGAGAGCGATTCTCAATTCGGACCGGTGCGCTGCTTTCGGCGCCTCTTTCACCGATTTCGACGACCCGCCTGCGGCCTTCGGAGGTGGGATTCGCGTGCGCGGATGATCGACCGGCGATTGACTGGAGCCCCGGACGTGATTACTATACCCCATATGGGTATAGAGCGGGACGCGAGTTCGGCGCGGCGGCCGATACGACGCCGACCGAAAGTAAAAGCGGCAATCATGTTCCTGCTCATCACAAGTCTCGCCTCCGCGTTGGCGGTGCCGCATCTGGTCGACGGTCATCTGTTCACGCTGTCGACTCCCGCGACGCAGACGGTCGTGTTGGGTCTCAATCTCGCCGTCGCCCTTCTTTTCTTGCGTCTGCACCGAAACGAGGTCAAAAGAGAGCAAGCCGAGAAACACCTCCTCGAGACGAGGCTTGACAGCTCCTTCCGGTACATCGGTCGCGCCAACCTTTCGCTCGCCCTCGCCGAGGAGTTCTCCTCCGCGCTCTCCTCCGCGCGCACCAAACGTGAAGCCGACAGAATTCTTCACCGTCTTCATCGATCCATCGCGGTCAGCGTCGCCCGGGCGACGGCTTCGAGGATTCGGCTCATCTCGCTGGACGACGGACGGACGATAACCGAGTTCGAATGGGCGCATGCCCGCGGCGCTCCGATCCCGCGGATATCGAACGCCGAGATCGTTCGCGGAGCGCACGCTGCGGAAGCCGAGAGCGGAACCGTCTGCGTTTCAAGCGACTATCGGCAGGTGGGCGTCGCCTGCGTATTTCGCGCCTCGATCGGCGATCGCAGCGCGTGCAATCGTGACCTGCTGCGCGCGCTGATAAATCAGTTTCATCTGCTCTACTTGTTGTCGACCCACTTGGTCGATAGGAATGAGAGCGATCACGAGCGCCAAACTTCGGTCGGATAGACGCCGTGCGGCTCGCCGTCGGGTGATCCTAACCGGGTTCTCCGCGCAGGACGGCCACCGCTCCGACACCGCCGGCGCCGTACAACGCCGCCGACACGACAAACGCGTAGGTGAACCCCAGCGAAATACCCATCGCCACGGCAAGAGCCGAGCCGAAGACCGACGCGGCTGCGTTGAGCGCCCACATCCTGGGGATTTCACGTTCCAATCCCGCCACCTTCAACAGGCTCATGCCGGTCGGAAACGGGACACCCGCAACCGTCCCGAACAGGAATACGAGGAGCGCGGTCGGCGCGACTCGCCACACGTAGGGAAGTCCGATAAGAGCCGCGGGGAGCCTGAAACCGAGCAAGCCGAACGTCAGGACCAGAACCGCCGTCGCGGCGAGGGACCAACCCACCGCTCGCCACGACAGGCGACGAAAGACCGCGCCGCTTGCCAGGCTCCCGACTCCCAGTCCGGCGATGAGGAACGTCAAAACGAGCGAAAGAGAGAGAACCGGTTGTCCGAGGTAAAGAATGAGCTTTTGAATGATCGCGACCTCGAAAAGCATGAAGCCGGTTCCGGTGGCGAGAAAAACGGCGACGAAGGTAAGCTCTGTTTTTCTCAATGCGGCGATTCGGCGCTTCCTCCCCACCAGAAACGTCACGACCAGTAGCGCCAAAGCCACCGTCGCCACCCCGCCCACCGACGGCGGAACACGCTTTTCGAACTGATAGAAAAACGGGCGGTCGTCGGTCACGGGCCTGAGATCGGCATGCGCCTCCTTGTACAGCTCGGCGAGGCTCATTC
>JAJRYZ010000153.1 GCA_024275515.1 Spirochaetota bacterium | reverse complement strand
TTCGTCTCATGAGAGAAATCGGCGTCAACGTTGTTCGAATCGGAGAGTTCGCCTGGACGCTTATGGAACGAAAGCCGGGAGTGTACGACTTCGATTGGCTCGAGGAGGCCGTGACCGTACTCGGTCGGGAAGGCATCCGAACGATACTCGGCACTCCGACCGCCGCGCCCCCGAAATGGCTAATGGACCGGCACCCCGGAATCTACCCCGTCGACCGTTTCGGGCGCAAACGAGGATTCGGCCACCGGAACTATTTCACCGTCAATTGCCCGGACCTCCTTTCCTACGTAGACGACTTGGTGGCCGCGATGGCCGAAAGATTCAAGAACGAACCTTCGATCCTGGCATGGCAGATTGATAATGAGCTTGGCGGATCGGGGGCGATTCGATCGTACGGAGAGTATGATCGGTCGGCCTTTATCGAATGGCTCAAACTGCGGTACCGGTCGATCGACGAAGTGAACGAAGCGTGGGGGACGGTTTTTTCGAATCAGGTTTACGGATCCTTCGATGAAATCATTGTTCCCTCGTACGGCGCTATAGATATTCACAATCCGGGGCTGGAGCTCGATTTCAGACGTTTCTGTTCGGATGCGGCCATAAGGTTCATCCACAGACAGGCGGAAATCATTAGACGTATCATACCGCAAGCCGTTATTACTACGAACCTCGTTTCGGATTTCTTCGACATCGACTACTTCACAATGGTTTCCCGGCTCGACGTCGTTTCCCTGGGGGCCTACCCCAACTGCAATCCCGTTGAGGAGAACCGCGCTCCGGATACCGCCTTTTACCACAGGATAGCTTTCGGTCTGAAAAACCGCCGGTATTGGATGCTCGAACATCAAAGCGGGACCCCCGGTTCCACCGTTCTGAAACCCTCCCCGCGCAGAGGAGATATCCGCAGATGGACGCTGCAATCGGTTGCCTACGGAGCGGACTTGATTTTGTATTTCCGTTGGAGAACCTGCAGGTTCGGCGTCGAGCAGTACTGGCACGGAATTCTTCCCCACTCCGGAGAGGCGAACAGCCGTCTGGACGAAGTGAAGGAAACGATTGAACTACTGCGGGGACTCACTTCTGCATACGGTGACCCCCCTCTTGCCGAAGCCTCGGAAGCCGGCGGAAACAAGAGCGTAGGGTTGATTATTTCGTACGAAAACGCCTGGGTGTTTCAAATCCAACCGCACTTCGAGGGACATTCGTACCGGGAAAACCTGCGACGGTATCACCGGGCGCTCTGGGACCTTCACGTCGACGTCACCATCATAAGCCCGAACGCGGACTTCTCGGGGTTCCGGTTGATTATCGCGCCCAATCTGGCCGTCATAGACGGTGCGTGGGCCGGCAGGCTGGAAGAATACGTCCGCGACGGAGGAGCCCTTTTTTGCGACTTCAGAACCGGAAGTAGGGATCGGTTCAACCGGATGCTCGCCGAGCCGGCGCCCGGACCGCTGTCCGAAGTATTGGGGTTGAAGGTTCGTGACTACGGAATAATCGAGCCTTCCGAACACATTCCCCTCACGGGCCGTGTTCGCGGAACAAGGGATGATCGCCTGACGGCAATCGGCTGGTATGAATGCGTCGAACCATGCGGATCGGTCCCGATCCTAGAATACGCAGATGGAGCGGCGAAAGGCGGACCCGCGCTCACACGGAATCTCTACGGCGCGGGAGCGGGATGGTACCTGTCGACCACACTCGACAGGAATGATCTGGTACAAGTACTCTCGCACGTCTGTCGCGAGTCGGGGATAACACCCCCGCGGCATTCGACACCACGGGAGGTGGAAGTGATCTCCCGTGAATACGGGGACGAACTGCTGTGGTTTGTCATCAACCACGCGAAATCGAAGCGGGAGTTTCTTTTTCGCGACGCCACCGGAGGCGAACGGGTGATCAGTCTGAAAGGCGGTGAAGCGATTGTCCTTCCGGACGGCCCGGTGGAATCTTGACGCTCGATTCCGGCGCCGTCAAGCTCGGCGGAACCGAGCGCGTCCGACCGTGCAGCAACGGCTTTTTGAGTGTCACGGCGGTATCCGGACACGGCCGCAGGCACGAACACCGTTTTTCGCGGTCACCCGAATGCCACAAAACCCGTCGCCGGATTGCTTGACTTCTTTCTGCAAAGAGTCTTATCTTAACTAGAAGATTATTAAATTGGAAACGGTAAACAGCAGGGAACGTGAGGAAGACTATCCATGATTGAGAACGAAAAAGTAAGGATTTGGGTCAATAGGGTTTTCGCATTTTTGATCGGAGGGGTTCTTGTTTTCCTGGTACTGAACCTTTCCACGGTTAGTAGTATCAAGAAGCAAAACGAGGAACTGCAAAAAGAACTCGATGAAAGCCAATACGGAGCGAGACGTCTTTTGGACAATGCCAAGGCATCCTTCGAAGGAAAAGACTACGCCAAGGCCAAAGAAGCGCTGGATGCTTTGTTTGAAAAACAACCAGGTTCAATTGAAGCTGTTGAAGGCAAAAGCATGTATACCGACGTGCTTGATAAGATCGAGGAAGAGCAAACTGAGCAAAAAGATATGGATCGGAAGTGGGAGGCAGCGGTAGCGGCGATTCGAGAAGAATGGCAGAAGGAGAGAGCCGCACAACTGAGACTGCAACTGGAACAGGAAATGGGCGACAAACTGGAAAAGGAATGGCAAAGAGCCAAAGACGAAGTCAGAAGAGAATGGGAAGGCCGGTAAGAGTAATGCATTGCGTTGATGGTAATGATTGATGACAGGCATAGGTTTCAATAAGTGGAGTATAGGAAAGAGGATAGTTGCAGGCGTTCTTCTGGCTACCTCGGTCCTGATTCTGTCCCTTCTTCTTTTTCGTCCCAATAGAGCTACCCGGACAATCCTTGATCTGCCGCAAGGGTCCGTTGAGATTCTCAATATTGATGGAGAAAAGATAAGTCTAGAGATACGAGTGGGCAATCCTGATTCCACCCTTGCGGGAGTTCGTCCGCGGGTCGCCGGGAAAGCGGTTCTGTATTCGGCTACTCCCTATCCGGCTTCTGTTGCCAAGACGATAAAGAATGTGAACGTCTCCATCGACGTGGCCCTTTTCGACGGAGAGGGCGGATTGCTCGAGATCTGCGACGTCGCAGCCAACTCTGAAAGGGACTGCAGTCCGGAGAAAAAATATCAGTACACCATTCTGGCCTATAGTGGCTTCTTCGAAGAGAAGGGAGTATCACTCAGAAACGGCAGCAGGCTGCTCCCGGATACCTTGAGTGAGGAACCGTTTTTGTGACATTCATGACCGACCGCGGTCTCCTTTCGGCCGCCGACTCATCGTCTCTCTAAGGTATTATTTCCCTATGTGAATTTGGGCGACCCGCAAGGACATAAGGATCTTCGGGGAGATAGGCAGGCCAGGTCCTTCTATAAGACGGATCCGCCTTTACCCGACCGGGGGGAGCCCAGATAGGAGGAACTGGTCAACCACTCCAGCATGGCGAGTTTCTGAAGCTCGATCTCACGTTGATGGTCCGGACTACCGTAGAGATTTTCGGACTCCCACGGATCGTTCTCAATATGGTATTTCTCCTCCAATGGGTTACTCGGCGGATATGCACATGGTCCGCCGGTCGCCGTCCTTGGTGAGTAGCCGGCAGGGAGACTCCCGGCCTTCGGCCTTCAAATAGTTGGAAAAATCGTCCCAGTCTTCCATGAACGGGAAGTTTTCCGCGGTTATCCTTTCATCGAAAGCCATCATCGCTCTGTGAGGGTTGTGGTGCACTTTCCCGATCGCCGAAAGGTTGATACCCGGCTTCCTTGAAATCGTGCAGCCACGTGCGGATGTGGGACCACCGGTCGAAGGTATAGACCCCTGTGTTGTGCGCGAACATCCCGCTGTAGAAGGCCGCGCGTGATGAAATGCAGGTAGCGCCGCAGCAGAAGGCATTCGTAAACGACACCCCTTCCCGCGCCAGGCGATCCATGTTCGGAGTAAGCATATGAGGATTCCCCCACGCTGCGACGGTGTCGGCACGCTGTTGGTCGGTCTTGATGACGACAATGTTGTTTCGCTCCGCCATTTAACCTCCAAAGACTAGTGGATTCAGGCTGAAAAAACGCGGCCCCTCGACCGGTCGGCTCATCGTTCGTCAAACTCAACCTTCTCCGGAACACATTCTTAGCATCTCACGCCGCGGCCCACAAGCTTTTCCTTCGACTACTCCTCAGGCCGGCGGCCGTCGCTTCGAAAGCGCAATCGATGAGCTTCTCCTCCGTTCGAGACAACCCATAACGCCGGTTACACCGGGTGCGGGGCCCTTTGTGCAGCGGGTCGACTTCTCCGCGTTTCCGTCTTCCTCGCCCACGTTCCTGGCCCTCGTTCGAATGGTAGAGTATCTTCTATAAAGTTGTGATGCGAGTAGAAGCCTACCAATTCGGTCGGATCGTCGTTGGAGGTCGGACTTACCGTTCCGACGTGATAGTCTTTCCCGACACCGTGCAGGATGGATGGCGTCGAAAGGAGGGACATCGCCTCTCGGTGGAAGATCTGGACGCGGTGATCCGCTTTCATCCGGATGTGCTCGTCATCGGACAGGGAAAGTACGGGATCATGGCGGTGGACGAGACGGTGATGGAAGCGCTGAGCTGTGAAGGGATAGATGTCGTCGTCGCCAAGACGGATCGCGCCGTGGAGGAGTTCAACCGCCTGTCGAAGCGGCGGCGCGTTGTCGGCACGTTCCACCTGACTTGCTGAGCGGTTCGATGTTACCGGCGGGTAGAGGCGGTCGACTTCAGAGACCTCGCGACTGTTTGCCGGAGAAGGTATCGACGACGTCGCAGGTTGAACAAGGTGGGGAACCGCATGCAGCCGCCAACCGGGAGTCGGGTGGTGTGGAGGTGCTCGTCGGTCTCATCGACGGCTGTGCCGATGTCCGGTTCCGTCTCGAAACACAGACGCGGCCGGGGGGACTCGGTTGACTCGGCGGCCGGGGATCTCTACAGTCCTCATGGAGGCGAGACATGGCACAGGGAGAGAAGCCGGCAAAGCTGTCGATGGCGAACACGAAAAGAGAAATGCTCGAAGAGTACAGACGCGTCGTTGAAGCGCTGAAAGAAAAGCGAGAAAACGAGCTCAGACCGGATGAGGCGCTTCAGAAAAAGCAGGCCGTGCAAGCCGTCGCGAAGGCCGATTCACTGAGTTCGGAGGGCGTCGAAAAGGCTATCGCGGCGCTTCGCACCGAAATATCCGCCGTCCTGAATACCTTACCGGACAAGTTCTCGGAGTTGCTCAACGAATACCACCAGCTCTCGCACGCGGCGGACATCAAGAAGGAAGAGATCAAGGAACTGTACGAGATAGACACGACCGCCGAGACGCTCGCCGCGCTCATCGAGTCTCAGCAGAACAAGCGTCGGGAGTTCGATGAGGAGCTGACGACGAGGAAACGTGAGCTGGAAGCGGAAATCCGCGCCACGCGGGAGGCATGGGACGCGGAGCGGAAGAAACATGACGAAGGGGTCAAGCAGCTCGAGGCGGAGGAGAAAAGGCGCAGGGAGCGGGAACGCGAGGAGTATGAATATACGTTTGCGCGAGAGAAACAACTCGCAAAAGATCGGTTTGCCGACGAACAGGAGACTCTCGAACGCGAAATCGCGAAAAAAAGGCGAGAGCTCGAAGAACGGGAAAGCGCGATGGAGGATCGTGAAACCGAGTTGGCCGAGCTGAGAGAACGGGTGAAAAACATTCAGGCTGAGATCGATCAGGCGGTCGCCGCTCAGGCGAAGGCGGTAGCGGCTCGAGCGGCTGCCGACGCAAAGGCCCGCGAAGACCTGCTCAAAAAGCAGTTTGACGGTGAACGCAACGTCCTCACCACAAAGATCTCCGCACTCGAGCAGACCGTCAAGGAGCAGGAGGCCCAGATCGCTCGGCTTGCGTCACAGCTGGAAAAATCGTACGCGCAGGTTCAGGACATCGCGGTCAAGGCAATCGAAGGAAGCTCCGGCCGTGCGGCCGCCGCGGAGGAGTACAGCAGGAAAGTCTCCCAAGTCCAGGGGCAATCGAGGAGCGACGCGACCGAATAGGCCCTCCGATTCGCAACTCGGAAGCTCGGGAAGAGGCGGTTCTACACACTGCGCACGACCGTCGAAGCAGGTGCTCACGAGCGCCGAAGCCCCCCCGGTGGAACGATGGAACAGTGCGGTTTGTCGGTGTTGGAAAAACATCAAGCGGACCTTCGCAAGAAACTTGAATCGTTGTACACATAGCGGCTGCCTGGTCCGTCAGTCATCTGATGTCCTCCGAGTACCGATGTCAGAAGCTCGATCGCCAACACGAAACCGTATCCTTTGGCTGGACCGGCCATTTCGCGCCTCAGCGCCGTTTGTGTGTACCTGCCCATCGCGTCGGCATTACCGATATCGCGTCCGCAGGAAACCACGCGTGGCGTTGATGTACGTTCGCCCCGTGAGATTACCTCGCAATTCGAATCGACCGCATAATCTCCACACGACCGACCCGGATTACCGTTTTTCCGTCCGAAAAGTCGAAATCGAGGGCTGCGCCGGTGTCCGCGTCGATCGCTTCGGCCGGACCGGCCGCCGTGCGAAGCGCTACGGTCGCGTCTTCGACCACAGGAAGGTGTTCTACCTGCGTCTCGATCCGGTTGTTTCGTGAAACCGTGTTGATATTCACGAGATGGCAGAACGTGTAGACGCCTCTCCTGCGAAGCGCGCATTCTACCGGGAGCGACCCTCGGGCGATTGCCGCCGGCGAGGGTAGCGCGCGATTGACAACATCCGAGATGAGATTGCGGACGCCGTAATACTGCGTGCGATAGTAGTGCCCGAAGAGATCCACGGCGAGATACCAGCCGACACCCTTCCCGCTCTTGTTGGAGGTGAGTACCGGAGCGTCTTTGTTTTCGACCGTGCCGTGACCGCGCCACAGCCACCCTACGGGGCCTCGGGCGTCGGGAGGACCGCTCGACACCGCGTTCATTGCACCGATTTCTACCACGCACCCGGCGGGAGACACGCTGTGCCACTCACTCTGAACCGACAGAACGAACGCATCCGAGTCCTCCGGCGCCTCGAGATGCATGATCTCCGGATCCGCGGGAAACGTAACAATGCTCTCCTTAGCCGTTTCGACCCGCTCTTCGATTCCGAGGACTTTGGCGAACGCCTGCCTGTCGCCGGATATCCCCGAACGACCTGCGACGAGCAACCGACCGCCTTCCTCGACAAAGCGCTCGAGCAGCGCGATAGTCGCTTCGCTCAACACCGTCTGATTGGCAAGCACGATCAGACGATACTTCGGAACCAAACGCTCGAGATTGTACTCGCTCACCACATCGAAGGCGTACCCCGACTCCCATAAGGCCTGCGCCGCTCCCCAGACCGGATGATTACCCGGTCGAGTGATGAGGAATCCGCCGTTGTTTTCGAAAAACGAGGAGGCGCTGTGCAACACGGCGACGTCGGCGGCAGATTCGGAACCGAACAGGTAGTCGCGCTTTCGCAGATAGTCGGCCACTTTCCAAGCCGCGCCGTTGTGCGCACGCGTCGTCCAGTGGTCCCACATAGCGCCGTTTGCCACCGCGGAGCATACCTCGGCCAGATACTGCTTCTCGCCCTTGGGATACACCTGAATCGGATCGGGGCGGGCCCACGGGTTTCTTGAATTGAAGTCCCAGGTCATGACGTCGTGAGGGACGCCCTGCGTGCCGTTGAATCTCGCTTTGAGTGATGCCATGAAGCTGCCGCTCGACTCGTACCCTGGAATATCATGCGAAAGCAGGTCCATCCATTCCGGTACCGGCATCGGGCCTGAGTCGACTGAATGAGTTCCGTTGGATGCATAGATGCAACCGTATCGATGGCAAAGTTCTCCCGTTTTTCGCTGGAAGTCCCAGAAAACCTCGCGTGTGAAACGCATCCACTCGCGCCATTGGTCGCGATTCACCTCGGGAAAACCCTCGAAGATGTCCCGGGCAAATGAAGTCGAGGAAGTGGGCGCAGCCATTTCCCACGCAGACTCATCGATCTGTGGCGGCTCGTATCCGGTCTGCTCGACAAACGCATCGATAGTCGCCTTGCTGTAGCTCGGGCGAAGATACCAGCAGTCGCCGTCCACCCAGAGGCCGTCGGCGTCGTAGTCTCGCAACATCTCCTCGACCTGAGCCAGAAACCATCGCTCGGGGTAGTCGGAGAGAAGATCCATCTGCCATCCCGCGCGATTCACGGGGGAAGGATTCCCGTCCGCCATAATGCGAATCCACTCGGGATGTGCATCACCGGCCGCCCGGTTTCCCACCCCCGAGTGAGTGGCAATGACCTTGATGCCCAGGGAGTGCGCGATCTCGATTCGCCGCACCGTCCGCTCCGTCGCCTCGGGCCCGCGGTTGGGACCGATCCTGCTGTCGTAGTTAACGACGCCGTCGTGGGTACAGCCTATTCCCATTATGGCGTCCGGCCGCATCCGCTCCAGATTACGTTTGAACTGATCGTCGGTGTACGTCGAACCATGGGTAAGCTCGATGATCCGGGCATTTCCGATCCAGCTTCTGTCTTTCATTGAGCCACAGTGTAGCGTTATTCCGATCGTTCATCCATTGAGCAAGCATTGCGCTGAACCGGAATCACCGATCCCGCACGAACACTCAGCCGCGAAACGGTCGGTTGGAGAAGGACGCGGCCGTCGCATCCGCCACGCCTCTCGACCTTGCAGCCCGGAAGCTTGGTCCGAGTCCCCCGGTCGTTACAGATCCACCGGCTCGCCCGACCGAGCCGATTCGACCATCGCAACCAGCGCGCGGGTCAGGTTTAGCCCGTCCTCCCCCGTAACCAGAGGTTCCCGGTCGTCGCGGACCGAGGCGATGAAGTGTTTGATGCTCTCGCTCACGAAACCGACAGGTTGCCCGAATACGTCGCCGTAGAGGGTTCCCCTATTCGTCTGGGTTGATCCGTCGGCGTACACGAAGGTCGGCAACGTCGGATCGATGTTCACGTAACCTTCGGTGCAGACGAGCTCGAACTTCGAATCGACCAGGTAGGGCATCGACTCCGGCATAATCCAGCAGCTCTCGAAGTTGCCCACGCATCCGTTTTCGAACTCCACCGTTGCCTGGTAGAAATCCGGAGTATCGATCCCCATGCTTTTGAGCTTTATGCTGCGACTGACCGCAGAGACGCGTGTAACCTCGGAACTAAAATACCAACGGGCGATGTCGAGGCGATGGGAGATCAACCAGAACGGCAAGCTGGTGTTCTCCGCCCAGGAGAGCATCTTCGTAGGCACGTAGAGAGTGTTGTTCAACCGTGCATACACGTAGAGAGGCGCCCCAAGGTTGCCGGAATCCAGTGCTTCTTTCGTCTGCGCAAAGGAGTGCATCCAGCGATTGGAGAGATTCACCATCAGTTTTTTCCCCGACTGTCGCTGCGCCCGGAGAATCGATTCGGCATCCTCCACACTGGTCGCCATCGGCTTCTCCACGAGAACGTGTTTGCCTGCCGCGAACGCATCCTCACAGGCGGCCCGATGCAGATGATCCGGTAGAGCAATCGATACCGCGTCGATCTCGTCGATGGCGAGAAGGTCGCGGTAGTCGGTGACCGTTCTCGGAGATCCGTAACGCGCGGCCATTTGTTGCGCTCTCGCTCCGTCGGTGTCGGCAATCGCGATCAACGAGGCCGACGGCGCGGCCGCCACGCACTTAATGTGATTCTCACCATGGGTTCCCGCGCCGATGACGCCGTAACGAACCGTTCCTGCATTCGAGCTCATATGGGTCTCCTTACCGTCATGCTACTCTCCGCCCGCTCTCGAGGTCCGGACCGCGATCGCCACGCGCAAACTCCTCCGGTGTGTAGATCAGTGCATCCACGTCGCGCAACTCGAGCATGATGTCCATGATCTCAGTGACTCGATGAAAAAAAATCCTTCTTCGTCTCCCGGACGAAAATGATGTCTGCGTCGCTGTATGCATCTCCGTCATTTCGCGCAAGCGAGCCGAAGAGAAAGGCCCGTCGGAAAAGTCGCCGGTGACGGAACAATGAAGCAAGAGTCTCCTCCTTGGTCATAACGGCAGTATACCATGCCGGCGGCGCCACAGGTACGGGACGGCGGCCTCGGCGCTTCGCACACGCTCCGGCCGAGCGTATTCCACAGGTATGCACTCCCGCAACGCCGATCCGACGAAACCGTCGCCGCCCATCACGCTATCTGTGAGGGGTGCATAACTCTGGTAACACTATATACATCGTGTAGCTGTGCGGCTGCAGGGTTGCGGGACGGCCACGATTGCTCTTTTTCGGTCGCTCCTCACATCATTTTCAATCGCGAAAGCCGGTGCTTGAGCATGCTAAACCGGTCTCCCGTGTCGGTGTTGCCCACCGCGATTCTCAGGGCCTTCGTAGAACCTATGAGAACAACCAGCTTTTTCCCCCGGCTCACGGCGGTATAAATCAGGTTGCGCTGCAGGAGCATGTAGTGCTGAGTGACCACCGGAACAACTACCGCGGGAAACTCGGAGCCCTGCGATTTGTGGACCGAAATTGCATAGGCCAACACGAGCTCGTCCACCTCATGACCCTCATATCGAACTCGGCGGTCATCGAACCGGACGCTTGCCGACCGGCTGCCCGGGTCCACTCTTTCCACACGGCCGATGTCTCCATTGTACACGTCCTTATCGTAGTTGTTCCGTGTCTGCATGACCTTGTCGCTTGCCTTGAATATTCCCTCTCCGATCCGGGGGTCGGGAGGATTCAGCGTCTGCTGAAGGAGGCGATTCAGATTCGTCACGCCGACTTCGCCTCTGCGCATGGGAGAGAGAACCTGGATATCGTTTACAGGATCCAGATTGAACCGGCGGGGAATTCGATCTCGGCAGAGCTCGACGATTATCTGCGAGATTCTATTCGGGTCCTCTTGCTCGATAAAGTAGAAATCCCCCTCCGGTTCGGAGAGGGGCGTCAGCCCGATATTGATGCGATGGGCGTTGACAACGATTCGACTGGCTTCGGCCTGACGGTGAACCTCGGTGAGCTCCACGACCGGTATCACCCCCGAAAGAATGAGGTCTTTAAGCACGCATCCCGGCCCCACCGACGGCAGTTGATCGGCGTCCCCGACGAGAATCAATGAGACTCCGCGGGGCAGAGACAACAGGAGCCGGTACATAAGGCGGATATCGACCATCGAGGTTTCGTCGAGAATGAGAGTGTCGCATGCGAGAGGATACTCCCGATTTCGCCGGAATCTTCTCTCCCCGGGACTGTACTCGAGAAGCCTGTGAATGGTGGCCGCATCGTGCCCGCTGGTTTCCTTGAGTCTTTTTGCGGCCCTCCCGGTAGGGGCGGCCAGTATCGTGGCGCGACCCTCTTTTTCGAGAACGGCGAGGAGAGATCGTATGATCGTCGTCTTCCCCGTGCCGGGGCCCCCGGTGATTATTGCTGCGCGATGCGTGAGAGCCGTCCGCAGCGCATCCTCCTGTTTTGGCGCGAGAGTGATGTTCATCCGCCTTTGAACCCACTCCAGCGCCTTATCGGGATCGATTCGGCGTGTGTGTGTTCGATCGGTCGGTGTGGCAGGGCGAGCTTCGAGAAGCCGCCGGAGTAACTCGGCGACTCCTTTCTCGGCCCGGTGGAAAGAGGGCAAATAGACCGGTCGGGTCGCCGAATCCGGGAAGGTTTCAATCACCAGCCGTCCGTCTTGCTGCAAAGCATCCAGCGCCCGGCCGATAATCTCTCTGTCGATCTGAAGCGTTTTCTGCGCGTCCTGGATCAACCTGAGCCTGGGAAGATAGACGTGACCCTGGGCGTTTGCCTCTGAGAGGGTGTGGAGAATACCGGCCTGCGCGCGGCTAATCGAGTCGCGCGGAAGACCCAGGTTAACCGCAATGCGATCGGCGATGAGAAAACCGATACCCGGTATCTCCCGGGCCAGGCGGTAGGGATCCTCCTCGACCATCCGGATGGTCCGAGCCCCGTACTGCTTGTATATGCGCGCCGCCAGACCCAGGCCCACTCCATACGATTGAAGAAACACCATGGTTTCACGCGTCCCCCTCTGCTCCGCCCACGCCTTTCGTATCGTATCGAGACGTTTCGCACCGATGCCGGGGATCCTGCCCAACTGCTCCGGATGAACGTCGAGAACCTCGAGGGTTTGCATTCCGAAGGTCTGTACCATGCTCCCCGCAAGACGCGGGCCGATCCCGGGAATCAGGCCGGATGAGAGGTAGCTTTCGATCCCTTCGACGGTAATCGGCGCAGTCACGCTGCACTCATCAAAGCGGAATTGTCGGCCGAAACGAGGATGCTTCGTCCAGGCGCCTTTGAGACGAAGACGTTGACCGACTGCCGGCGAGAGTATCGTACCAACCGCCACGACCGATTCTCCGTCCCTATCCAGGCGGACAACCGCGTAACCGTTCTCTTCATTTACGAAGAACAGTTTTTCGACGGTGCCTTCGATCTCTTCCGACATCAGCGTCTACTGTTCAGCACTTCCAAACCGCACGGAAAATCGCTCGTTCGTACGCCCCTCCTTCTCCGTGGCTCATCCCCCCGGGCGCCAAAGAGATACCGTGATCGGTCGTTACGATAAGATCCCGTTGCTGTCCGGCGCAGAATCTCAGGAGTTCGGGAAGATTCTTTTCCATCATATCATCCAACACGCCGACCATCTCCGAAAGTTTGAACGTTCCCTTGTGAGCATTCCTGTCGAGGGTGTTGAGGCGGACTATCAGAGGCCCACGGGAGGAGAATCCTTCCAGACGGGAGGACAGGGGAAAGCCCTCTCTGCCGCTCATCGTGACATATGGCACGCCGATTTCCGCGAGCTTTTCCGAGGGGTCTCCGCTCAAACCGAGTAACTCCGCGGTTGCGGCCACCGTCTCGGGACGCGAGGTGAGGCGTGACCAGCCGATAGCGGGCCGCTCGCCTCGCGTCGTTATTCCGTCGAGGACGCTCAACCAGATATCCGGCGAGACACCGTCGATAAGCAGGACCAGGGGATTGTTTTCCAGCCGGATCGGATCCACCGCGGGAAGCTCATTCAGCCACGTCTGTCCGAGTGTTTCCACTTTTTCCAGAGTTGATTCCGCGGCGGTTCTCAGAGAATCGTCGCACCAGGGGTCCGAGACGAGGCTTTCTAGATTCAGCCGGACGCGCAGACGGTCCGGATAGAGGGCGCCGAGCCGTTCGCTCGTTCGTTGCAGCAGAAGAAGACGGTCTTCTATCTCCTTTGCCCGTTTCACGTCGGCGTGAGCGCATTCGACTTCCCGAGTTTCGGGGAACCCCGAGCCGTTGAGCACACGTTCCGCGAGGATCGCCCATGCGTCTCGTATGCATGCGGTATGGAAGCGCTCGCGGCGAATAAACGCGAGCAGATCCTTCTGACTCAACGCTTTCAAAGGCCCAAGCAACTGGGAGGAGGGATAAGATTCCGCGAGTAAGGATTCCACCTTCTCGATTTCATCCGTTCCCGCGTCCGGAGAAAAGAAACGGGAGTTTCCCAGCAGCCACCATGACGTGGCCTCTCTCTTCTCCGGCTGCGCCGAGGCGCCTCTTCCGACCACAGCAACGAGGGTGTCCTCCTCGCATGCTCCCATCCACTCGGAAACCAAGGATAGTATTCTCGCCGGCGGCAGTCTTCTTCCGGTAAGATGCGTGACGAGCTCGTCGAGGTCGATTTTTCGAAGTGTCACCGCTCCGCTCAACGCCCTGGATACTTCGAGCGCCGTGGAATCATCGATACTGCCCACGAGCGCCGAAGGACGCATCGATCCGGCTTCGAGGTTCGAAACGATTCTTTTTAGATGCCGGGAAACCTCCGGCCGCACGTCCTCTATCGCGTATGCGTGCGCAGTAAGCGGTTCAAGAACGCCCGGAGTGTTCAGGATGGCCAGATACTCTTCGAGATAGCGGTCGATTTTCATCCCGGGGTCGGCGAAGGCGGGTTCTTCCTGAACGCGTTTCGGGTGGAAGCCGCAGCCGCACAGAGGCGCCCGCATGAGCTCTTCTCTAATCTGCCGACGGCACTGCGTCGTGTGCCGGGCGGCAAGATCGGACAAAAAGCGGTCCAACCCCGGGGGGCGGTCCAACGCTTCGATTCGTGCCAGCCGCTCTATCGTCTGCAACGCCCGCGCCGTGTTTTTCGGCAGTTCCGGCAGACGCAAGGCGTCGTAATACTCGTCGTGGAGACGTGCGTACAACGGCACATAGAGCTCCCGCAGCGCCTCGAACCGGCGATCCAACTCGACTCCTTCGTCGGGCACTACCGATTCTTCGGGTCGTTCCAGGAGCTCGGTGATGCTCCTTCGTCGAGACGCGACCTCTTCATCGAATCCGATAGTCTCTTTGAAGGCGTCGTGACGTATATAATGGTTAATAAAGACGAACTTCTCCGCGCCTCGTTTCAGGAACCGATCGAGCCTTATCAGGAACGATACGTCGTCCCCGCTCAGGCCCTCGGCCCGAAAGGCGCTCAAGAATTTCTCCAAACCCTCCTTCGCGGTGTAAGAAATCCGAATCTCACCGCCGATCCTCCCGACGGCGGCGAGTTTTTCTTCAAGGGCGACAAAGCCGAAAGTCTTGAACGAGGAGTACTCCCGCCGCCGCCTCAAGTTCCCGAGGGTTTCCCCCGCCAGTTTTTCAGCGACGTTTCGGAACCGGATTACCTCTTGCCACGCCTCCCGCTGCTGTCGAAGTCCGAACGATTCCCAATCCCCGGAAGTTCGGAGAAATCGACACTCGTTCATCAGAGTTCGCCGATCGTGCTCGCCGACGAGCTCTCCCAATGTTACCTCATCGGCACGCTCCAGGTTCTGCAGATTCAAGAAATCAAGCGCCAATGCCCGTCCGCCTTTCCGTATCGTGATGAGACCTCCCGCGGCGAGGGAGGCGAGAAGAAACAACGCAGTATCCCTGGGCAGGCCGAAGACTCCGGTCATGAGCGTTTCAAGCAGCTCGGGAACCGGAACGTATCCCGAAGGACTTATCCGGTCAAACAGGTGCGAGAGCAGCGGATGTCCGGAAACATCCGGGGAGTAGAGGTACATTTGGCGCTTCAGTTCCACGAGTCCGAGAGGGATCGCCAACCCTTCTATCGGTCGATTCAACGACCGCCTGCGGGCTTCGCTCAACGAGAGGCTCCCGGGAACGATGAGGGATTCGAGGAGATACTGATAGAATCTCGGTGAAGGGGAAAACCCGCGTGGCGCCACCTCCGCAAACCGGGGGTACCGGTCCTCAAGGATGACCGTACCGGCTGTCTCCAGGAGGCGATCGAATCGCTTGAGCTGGCGAATCGCCGCGTCCGGACGGATCCGGGAATCGGTAAAGCGACCGCGATAAACGACATCCAGGGCCGCTTGCAAGGCCGCCGGTTTGAGGCGATTCAGCCGTTCCTCGGCAACCGGTATGAGCGGCGCCTGGGAAGGGTCCGACGGCGAAAGCTCTTCGAGAGCGAGACGCGCGGCCAAAAACTCCGCAAGGGCTTCGAGATTCTCTCCGGAATCAGCGGTCGGTACTTGCCAGACGGCGGAATGCTCGATGTCGATCTCGACCTCTCCTATCGCGATGAAGAGGAGAAAATCCCATTCTTCTCGTCCCCGATTGCTTTTGCGTACACGCTTCCTAACGCTCTCGATTGTTTCGTTCGGGTAGAGATACGTAATGACGACCTGCCGAAGACTCGAGCGCCAGCTTATCTCTCTGGTGACGCTTCCACGGTTGAGCGCAGGTCCCGGCCACGAGTCGGATTCCGGCAGTTGGGAAAGGGGCTCGAACACCAGCCGTGAATCATTTGGTTCGAGGGAGCCGGCGATCCTGTCAATCCGGGCATCGAGCGCTTTTCCGGGGTCTTCCTCGGTGGTTATTTCATACACACCACTCTCTACTCGGTCGCCTTCCTTTTTGGTAAGAAAACGGCTCGACCGGGCGATCGGATCGAGCAGGGCTTCGGAGACAAACAGGGCGTTCATTTCCGGAGCATCGAGGCTGCAGGAGACCAACTCCGCCAATCCGGCCACCGTGGGTGTCTTCGCGGTGGGATGTATTCGAAAGAGCACGAGGATACGTACGATTCGTTTCGCGAGATAGCGGTCCTCTCCGGTTTCAAGGAGCGTTTCTATTTCCGCATCCAGGTGGGGTACGATGTGACGGGGATAGATGTTGTAGGAAGAAAACTCCGCAAGTTTTTCCGAAAAATGATCGTAGATGCTGTCCGGACCCAGCAGCTCGTGGCTCGGGCGGTGCAGGATGGAGGCGATGTTACGGCCGCCGTCGCCGGCTATCCGGGAGAACACAAAATCTACGATTCCCCGATGTCGACTGAACAGGCTTCCCAATCCGTCGAGAAGTGAGATGGTCGCCGGATGTACGGGGTAAACCGAGTAAAACTCATCGAAAGAAGAGCTGAATGTTGGGAACTGATTCCGGTAGTTCTCGTAGATTCGGAGTATTTCCTTTCTCGCGCCGGGTTTTTTTCGCACCAACCGCTCCGATATGAGCGATCTGATGTGAACCGTGGAGAGCGCAAGCCGTACGGGGAAACGGTCCTTAATCTTCCGCATGGTCGAGTTGGCGATGTCCCCGGTCGCCTCGATACTCTCCTGGACCGCCGCAACGATCCACAACCGATGAGCGCCGGTCATCTCACCGAGGAGTTGAAGTGTGCGTGCGTCTTCGTTTAGCAGCGGCGCCGACGGCTTGGAACGAAAAAACTCGGAAAGCTCGTCGATGAGAAGGAAAACCCCGTCAAGACCGGCCGCCTCGACCTCGGAAAACAATCGCTCGAATGTCTCTTTTCGATCCTCGACCATCGTCTGCGGAGCTTCGGCGCCCATGCGGTGCAGCAGCTCGAGACCACCTGAATAGGCTTGCCGCGGATTCTCGGAGATCCATTCGTGCAGGGGGTCGGCCGGAGCGCCGGTGAGTGCGACAAACGCTTCCGCCGTTTTGGGCTGCTCGAGCATGCTCTTTACCCGCGCGATAAGCATCGAACGAAGCGAAAGGACGGCGACTCTACCTTCTTCGGCCAGCGCTTTCTCGGCCGCCTCGAGAAGAATGTGCTCCAAAGGCGTTGAGGAGCGATAGTCGATCAGAGAGACTGCAACGGGCAGTATTTTCCGCCCGGCGCCGACGGCTTCGCCCATTCCCGGGTGAGCGGCCAGCAGATACTCCGCGCCGACGCTTCCGGAGAGCCAGGTGTAGAGCATCGCCAACAGATGGGATTTTCCGGAGCCGAAATCGCCCTGCAGGAAGTATCCCGTGCCTCGGTCGGCCGCAATAGCTTCGGTTATTACGTCAAGATGGGCGGTTACCTGGGAGGTGAAGACGAAGCTCTTCGCGATTTCTTCGGATGCCTTCCGCCCTTCTTCCAACCGGATGACGGTTTTGACCAGGGGAACTTCAACAAGATCGCCAATTGTCGTTTGTCGGCTCAAGGTTTCCTCTCCAGATGTTTGTGAAGCGACTTGATGCGGCCATAGATAGACTTGGCCTCGGGAAAGAGTCCCAGAAGGTTGTTGTAGAAAGTGATCCCACGTTCCACCTCATCGATGCGCTTGCACGCGGCAACGTAGCAAGAGTTCAGGTACGTGTCCTCGGGTTCTACCCTGATAAGCTCCTCGAGAAGCGGAATGGCCTCGATCTCTTGCCCGCTTTTCGCCATGGTAAAGACCTGCTTTTTCTGAACTCTCGACTGTCCTCCTCCGGCGGCGATGGCTTTGTAGATATCCAGCGCTTCATTTTCCCTCCCGGCGCGTCGAAGGAGTGATGCATAGATCTCCCGATAGATCTGCGGCAGTGACGGAATCCGTGCCATTCTGCCGATTCTGCTTATTACCGCATCCAGACCCAGTTTCTTGATTTCGAGTTCCGTCCGCTCCCACAGGGCGCTCGGAGTATGAGGCGACAACTCCAGCAGTCTCGCGGAAGCCTCGAGCGCCGCGTCGATATCGCCCGCGCCGCTCAAAGCCTTTATTCGCCACGGCAGACTTTCGGCTTCCGGGAGATCCCATGAAGCGAGCTTGTCGAGAAGAAGCTCCCACTCCTTCATCGCCGCCAGACACGATAGGATTCCTTTCCTCCCCTTACGAACCAACCGCGGTTCCCGCAGCAGCTCCTTGTAATGCTCCAGGGCTTCATCGTATCGCTTCAGTCCGCCGAGGGCATCCGCAGCGGTCGAAACCGCGTAGAGATTATCCGGCTTTATCTCCAAGGCTTTTCGAGCCGTTTCAAGGGCGGATCGAAAATCCGATAGACGTATGAGCGCCCGCGCCAGTTGCGTAAGCCAAAACTCTCCGCCCCCCGATTCCTTGAGAGACTCGTTTTTCGCGTAGGCCGCGGCCTCGCCGTACCGGCGCTGTTTCATCAACTCCTGAAAATCATTGTAAGACACGCTTTTCATTCTAGTATGAAATTGTAGACAGCTTCAATGATGCAGAGTACTTCTCGATTCGGTCTCCACGTTGAGAAGTGCCGCCGGCAATCATATTCAGAGTAGTCGGCGAGATCTGCATCCGACCGCTCCGGTGATGAGCATGATGTCTTCGGACTCCGGCCCGAGGGACGGCGTGGCGGTGGTTTCGGCGAGGGAGGCGGTCAGGGAAGACCCGGTCGATCGGCACGTCCTTCCCGAAGGGCATGCGGGCCGCCCTCGCGGTCTCACACCGGATGACGAGGGATTGTTTCGTTGCACCCGAGATCCCGGTTGCGCACACGGTGCGCTACGCGGGCATGGATTTGTATAAGCTGTATTCGACGGTGCTACCATCACCGTTATTTCAGGCGCTTCATCTGTTCGCTTCAGGCGGGCCGCCCCTTATTTCCGTAGTCGAGGGAGGAAGACTTCCTGCCGGGTTACCGAAATACCTATCGGCAAGTTTGCTCTATAAGCGGAAAACCTTGGCCGGCGGGGAACAATGATGGTTGCGTACTGCCGTAACGTGGTCTACACGTGCCATCGCATGGTACTATTCACCGTGGATTGGATTCAGTGCTTTCGGAAATACCACCGGGAGTATCGGGCACACGCGGTTCAGAAAATGGTTGAGCGCGGAATCAGTTTTGTCGAGATCGATGAGGCGTCCGATAACCTACGGATCGTCAACGAGTATGAAAACGACTCGCCGTATCCGAGTTGCCTTGCGCAGGGATTCACAAAGCGAGATAGGCCGCTCCATATGGTCTTCGCCGTGAATCACTTAATCCAAACGGCGTACATCATCACGGTTTATGAACCCGAAAGGGCTCGCTGGACCGATAATTTCACGCGGAGGATCGAATGAATTGCCCAATTTGCAAAAGCGGGAATATGGCTGCAGGACATACAAGCATGACCTTTGAACGGGCGAACGCGACCGTCGTCGTAAAGAGCGTTCCTGCAAACGTCTGCGATAACTGTGGGGAAGCATTCGTTGCAGAGGAAATTGCGCGAAAGGTTCACGATGTGGTGGAAGCGGAGTTCAAAAGGGGCGTTGAGGTGGAAGTTATTCACTACGCGGCATAGCACGCACGTCCGCCCGATTGTCTCGGGGCATCCGTCTCTATCGTAAAATGCCCGCGCGGCTCCCGCGTTTCCCGTCGCTTTTGCGGACCGACGCGCTCAGCGTCCCGCCTTGATCCCCAGAATGCCGAAGGTGCCGGAAACACCCCATGGATCAGGCTTGTGCCTTGAGACGTCTTCGCTTCCTCCAATCTCATCGAAGAAATCAAGCAAAGACTCCCGGCGAAGAATTGAAACAATCCGACGGCGGGATCTTGTTGAAACAACGCATAGTGCCCCGAAGCTTGCCGGCTCGTAACGCCGTAAGACACGGCAATATCGCTACTTGACCACCTGCGCGGGTGCTTTTGAAAAATTACTTCATCTAAATGTCGGCAGGGCGGTGTGTTGGCTGCTCATCGGCCGGCAAGCTTCCGGGCACTATGTGCATCTTCCGCGTTGCGTATCTTCTGACGCCCGGCTTTCCGCGCCGATCCGAAGCAAAGAAGTGTATTCCCTCCCTGCCACAATCTGTCGTCGATAGATGTGCCGTCAGTCGGAGATCCGACAAACAAAAAGTCACGCGCGTTGTCCGAAATACAGTTCTTGAGGCGAAACGCGCCACCTTCAATCCTCCACCACCATCGACCCCCACCAGTCCTCATTCGGTTTCCATTCGGGATCGAGATAGGTCGCGTGCTGCTCTTCGAGTTCGGCCATGAACTCGCCTGAAAGGTGTGCAAGGCGTGCCGCCTCGGCCTCGGGGTCGTACTCGGCGTCGGGCGCCGGGCGTAACGCTTCAGTCTCCTCCAGCCACGCCTCCAGCCGCCGCCTGAGATCGCGGGCGAGCTCCCCGACGGTGGTTGCGGGCGTTCCGGCCAAGAGATCGCTCCGCTCTCCGGGATCGCGCGTCAGATCGTAGAGCTCATCCTCCTTCCGTCCGGGGATTCCCTCGTAGTAGTGTATGAGCTTGTAATCTCCGCTCCGGATGATGGAGGAAGGCTCGCCGCCCTGGTTTCCGTAGTGGGGGTAGTGCCAGAAAAGATCGCGTCGCAGAATGCGACCGGTTTCGTTTCTCTCGAGCAATCCGCGCAGGCTCGACCCGTCGATGATGTGTTCTTCGGGAACGGTCAGACCGGCGAGTTCGGCGAAAGTCGGGTAGAAATCGACACCCGAGACAGGAACGTCGCACGTGGCGCCGGGCGCCGCGATTCCGGGCGCTCTCAGGTAGACCGGTTCGCGGATGCCTCCTTCCCATTGCCGTCCTTTCCCGCCGCGAAGCGGAAAGTTCGATGTCGAAAACGAATCTCCCGAGGAAACGCCGCCGTTATCCGACGTGAAGCAGACGATCGTGTTTTCGGTCAGATCCAGTCGGTCGAGAACGTCCAGAACGATTCCGACCGCCTCGTCCATGGCCTCGATCATTCCGCCGTAGACGGGACAGTCCTGAACCTTCCGTACGGGAAGATATCGATCGAAGACGAATCGTTCTCCGCGACCGGCCGGCGTCCCCGACACCGCCTTTCGTCTGTATTTTTGCCAGCGGTCGACGCTGGTTTGAATCGGACCGTGTACCGAATAGAAAGAGAGAAACGCGAAGAAGGGCTCGTTCCGATGGGTCTCGATGAATTGCGCGGTTTCCCTCCCGAGACGCGCGGGAAGCGATTCGCCCGGCGGGCCGTCGGGTAGCCGCGGATTCGCGTACGGAGCGAAGTATCCGCCTTTCGGGCTTCCGGCTTCCCAGCCGCCGACGTTGATTTCGAAACCGCGGTCCTCCGGATAGGCGCTCTCGCCACCGAGATGCCATTTGCCTGCGAAAAAAGTTCGATATCCCGCCCGCCGGAACAGGTCGGGAAGAGTGAATCCGTCGCCGGAAAGGGCCCGCTCGTAAGGCGGCGGTAATAGTCTGTTGTGCCGTCCGAGCGCCCGCCATGCGGCGCCGCCGGGCGCGCCGATCCAGTCGGTTATTCCATGTCTCGGAGTGTACTGTCCGGTCAGGATGCTCGCGCGAGAAGGACTGCACACCTGACACGTCGCGTAGCCCTGAGTAAACCGGACGCCTTCCCGAGCTATCCGGTCGATATTCGGACTTTCATGGTAGGCGCTGCCGTCGGCGCCGAGATCGTATCGGCCCAAGTCGTCGGCCAGAATGAAAAGGATATTGGGATGATCGTTCATGTGCAGATGATAGCATGATCGGAGACGCCTTGGCGCGAGCCGGTCGTACCCGGTAGACTATCGGCGCATGAATGAGCGTGAACGCTACCTCGAGACTCTACTTTTCGGTCGACCCGACAGGATTCCGTTGTCTCCCGGGAGCGGGAGGCGATCGACGCGCGAAGCGTGGCACGCGCACGGCCTCCCGCGCGACGTTGCCGCCGGCGCCATACCGCGGTACGCCTTCGAGCAGATCGGCAGTCCGTTCCCGTGGCCCGAGGGCGGTGAAGGGTTCGCCGTCAACGAGCGGATGATTCCGCAGTTCGAGGAGCGGATTATCGAGGTACGGGAACACACCCAGATCGTCCAGGACTGGAAAGGAAACATCTGCGAGATCGGCAAAGAGTTCACCGTCGAGCATCTGCGCAACGCCATCGATTTCGTCACGCGCAAATGGATCAAATGCCCCGTTGAGACGCGTGACGACTGGGAAGCCATGAAAGCGCGCTACGACTCGGACGATCCGTCACGACTGCCGGAAGACGCGGCCGCGCGGGGCGAAAGACTCCGGACGAGGACGTGGCCGATCACGTTTCATTTTTCCGGTCCCTTTTGGCAGATGCGCGAGTGGCTCGGGTTCGAGGGACTGTGTACCGCTTTTTACGACGACCCGCAGATGATCGAAGACATGGTCGCGTTCTGGACCGACTACATCGCGCGGCTCATGGAGAACGCTTTCGTGTACTGCGTGCCCGATGAAGTGCATGTGTCGGAGGACATGGCCTACAAAGCGTTTTCGATGATCTCGCCGCAGATGGTGCGCACTTTCCTCTTCCCGGCGTGGAAACGATGGGGGGAAATCATCCGAAACGCATCGATCCCGATCTACGCCATGGATTCCGACGGTTATATCGGCGAACTCATTCCCATCTGGATCGACGCGGGAATCAATGCGTGCGACCCGATCGAAGTCGCAGCCCACAACGACATCGTTGCTTTTCGCGAGAAGTTTGGAAGCAGAATGGCTTTTCGTGGAGGGATCGACAAGCGCAGAATGGCCGAAGGCGGCCAAGCTCTCGGCGCCGAGCTGCGAAGGATCAAGCCGGTGGTCGATTCGGGCGGATACATACCGTCGTGCGACCACGGGATCCCGCCCGACGTTTCCTGGAACAACTATCTTTGCTATGTGAAGGGATTGGCCGTATTGACCGGATGGCTATAGACGGCGCGGTTGCGGCGCCGCCGCGACGGTCGGAGGATCTCGGTTCGAAGAAGGAGTGAACGACGTGAAAACCGTATCGATAACAGGTCTCGAACGAGCCGAGCTCTCCGACATCGAAGAGCCGCGGGCACGGGGTCGTTTCGCGAAGGTAAAGATCGACGTCGCTCCGATGTGTACCGAATACAAAGCGTATCGCGACGGCGCCACGACAAACTCACTCGGTCATGAAGCCGCCGGGACCGTTGTCGAGATCGGCCGGGAAGGTCCCGTCCGCGTGGGCGATCGAGTGGTCGTCATGCCACTCTATCCTTGTGGGAACTGTCGCTTCTGCCTGAGCGGCGACTATATCTACTGTCGAAACGCCGCGGCGCCGCAGGACGATACCGGCCGGCCCGTCGGCGCGGCGACCTACGCGCAGTACATGCTCAAGAACGAGCGGCTCTTGCTGCCGATCCCGGACGGGATGAGTTTTCTGCACGCGTCGATGGCCTGCTGCGGTCTCGGTCCGACTTTCGGTGCGATGCAGTACCTGCAGGTCGACGCTTTTGATACCGTACTCATCCTCGGCGCGGGACCGGTCGGGCTGGGAGGGGTTATCAACGGCGTGCACCGCGGGGCACGGGTGATCGTCGTGGAAGGACACCCGTATCGGGCAAGGCTCGCGCGGAGGCTGGGCGCCGAGGAGGTGCTCAATCCGGCCATGCCGGGAGTTCTCGATGCCCTGCTGGAGCTGACGCGGGGCGTCGGCGTGGACAAGACGATCGACTGCACCGGCGTTCCGGAAGCCCGGCGCCTCGGTATCGACGCGACGCGGACGCTCGGCCGGATGTGCTTCGTCGGCGAGGGCGGAGAACTCACGATAAAGGTGAGTGAGCAGATGATACGCAAAGGGCTTACGCTGCGCGGCAGTTGGCATTGGAACCGCGCCGACGCGTCGATCATGTTCGCTTTGATCGAGCGCGTCGGACATCTGTTGGATGTTTCCATCACACACACTTTCCCGTTGGAGAAGGTAGAAGATGCATGGCGGTTGCAGATTTCAGGCGAATGCGGGAAGGTGGTGCTAATGCCTTGGGAATAACGTCGGCGGTGAGCGTTTCGAGGCCCGCGCGCGGGTCGCGGTCGGCGCGATGGAGAAACACTTTCGAATCGGAGGGAGATCTGAATGAAATATGCGTTTATGACTTTTTCGTGTCCGGAACTCGATTTCAGCGGCGTGCTCGATGTGGCCCGACGGATCGGATACGACGGCGTCGAACCAAGGATCGACGCCGGTCACAAGCACGGGATCGACGTGGGAATCGGCGCCGCCGACAGGGCGGAGATCAGGCGCACCGTGGCCGCCGGAGACGTCGCTCTCGCCTGTATCGCCACCTCGTGCGTCTTTGCCGATCCTGAAAAAACGGACGAAAACGTCGAGAAGTGTCTTCGAGCGATCGACCTCGCCGGCGACCTCGGCTGCCCGACGATTCGTGTTTTCGGGGGTCAAATCGCCGAGGGGATGGAGAGAGACGAAGCGATCGATCTGGTGGCGCGATCCCTGACGGAGGTTGCCGGCCTCGCCGTCGAACGCGGCGTCACCGTTTGCGTGGAGACGCACGACGATTGGTGCGCACCCGCGCACCTGGCGGCCGTCATGGAGCGCGTCGACTCGCCCGGCGTCGCGATAAACTGGGACATCATGCATCCGGTCAGAACGCGAAGCGCGACTATGGACGAGGCCTTCGAAGCCCTGAGACGGTGGATACGTCACGTTCATTTTCACGACGCACGGGTCGACGAACACGGCAATCCCACGCTCGACTTCGTTTCGATCGGGACCGGCTACGTCGACCACAAGACGGCGATTGAAAGGCTCCGGTCAATCGGGTACGGCGGATTTTTGAGCGGCGAGTGGATCAACTGGTCCGACCCGTACGAGTCCCATCTTCCGCGTGAACTGGAGATCGTGCGCGGCTACGAATCGTAGGGCCGCCGCCGACGCGCCGATTCGGTTGCTTGCGCGGGGCGGAGACAGGTCGTACAATGGAGCGCATGGAGACACGGAAATACGGAAATCATGACGAGAGACTCTCGATAGTCGGTTTCGGCGGAATCCTCGTATCCCAGGTGGAGCCGGGTGAAGCGGCGCGTCTGGTCGCGAAGGCGATCGATCGAGGCATAAACTATTTCGATGTTGCGCCGACGTACGGGAACGCCGAAGAACGGCTCGGCCCCGCGCTCAAGCCGTATCGCGACAAGGTGTTTCTCGCGTGCAAGACGACCGAGCGTAGCGCAGAAGGCTCGGAGCGCGAGCTTCACAACTCGCTCAGGCTGCTTCAAACCGATCATTTCGACCTGTATCAACTGCACTCGGTAACGACCGAGGACGATGTGAAGCAGATCTTCGGCGGTGGCGGCGCCCTGGAGACTTTCGTCAAGGCGCGGGAGAAGGGGTTGGTGCGATACATCGGTTTTTCCGCCCACTCCGAAGAAGCCGCGCTCGCGCTCATGGAGCGCTTCGAGTTCGATTCGGTGCTTTTTCCGCTCAACTGGGTAACGTGGAACCACGGTGAGTTCGGACCGGCGGTGGTCGAAGCCGCGGGCAAAAAAGGACTCGCGATCCTCGCGCTGAAAACCATGGCGAAGAGGAAGTGGAAAGAGGACGAGGAGCGACAGTGGTCGAAGACCTGGTATCGGCCGGTCGAAACGTACGAGGAAGCGCTGGCGGCCGTTCGGTTCACTTTCTCGCTTCCGGTTACCGCGGGACCTACTCCCGGACACGAGCAACTGTTCGACTGGATGTGCGACGCCGCCGAGGAGTTTAGACCGCTGAGTCCCGAGGAAAAGGAGAAAATCGCGAAGGCGAGCATGGATTTCGAGCCGATTTTTTCACGGTTCGAATCCCGGTGGGCGCCGGTCGCATCGGCATAGCGGGAGGCGGCCGTCGGAGCCGTCCGCAGCACCATAGGAAACTCGAGAGCGACGATACGTGGTCTCGACTCGATCTATCGCGGGGGATCCGGATCGCTCGGACGAAGGGAGGATGCCATGCAACCGGCGCCCGACGAATGGATTTGCGTGCGCGATTATCGCGAGTTTTTCGCTCTGCTCAATCTTCTGAGCAGAGGGCTTGAAGAGGTCGCGGGCCTGGTTCGGGGAGGATCTCCGGAAGAGGCGTTCGCCTCGTATCGAAGAGCGCTGTTCGACAGGCTCGAGCGGCTCGACGTCGCGCCTCTCGATGCGCGTGCCGCCGATCCGGTGGCCGCAGCGGACGCGCTGCTCGAAAACAAGGTATCGTTGCTCGGCACCGAGCTTGTCGATATCGGTTCTCCCATCGACTGGTTCGCGACCCCCGGCGAAGACAAGCAGTGGCAGAGCCATCTCGGGTATCTCTATTTTCCTAACTGTCTCGTATCGGCCTATCGGTCGACCGGCCGAAGGGAATACCTCCTTAAATGGATGGCCGTGCTCGACGACTTTTGGAAAAACCATCCGATCGGCGTCGAGGGGCTGGTGTGGTCTCGCGCCGAGCCGATGTATCGAAACGAACTTGCCTACGGCTGCGGCGGTGAGGGACGATACCCCGACTATCCCGGGGGATCGTGGCTGGGATTGTCGTGCGGACGGGTGCTGCTGTGGCTTTCTTCGTTGCGCGATCTCGGCAACGATCCGATTCTCACCGACGCGTTTCTCGCCAACATGCTCGCTTCGATCATGCGTGATCATGCCACGACGATGTTCAACAACCCGCGGCGGTATACACCGAATCAATTTTTTCATGTCGCGCTTGCGCTGACATGCATCGGCATCATCTTGCCCGAGTATCACGTTTCACCGGCGTGTTATCTCGTCGGAATCGAGCGGCTTGAAACCTCGATGACCACGACGGTTCTTCGCGACGGGAGCGATATGGAACAGTCGTTCAACTATAACTCCGGGCTCCCGGGCAGGTTCTACGAGCTCTTCCGGCTATTCGGAGGCGAGCCGACGTCGAGGATCGAGAAACTGCGCGACATCGTGCATCGCCGTTGTCGTTTTCTCGCCGGTCTGACGACTCCGCTCGGGACCTGGCCCGCCGTCGCCAAGACCGGTCGCGCGGATGTTCGCGGGACGCTGCGCGAATGGGGCGGGATCTACCGATTGGACGACCTGCTGCGGGTGGCCTCCGGGAGCGATCCTCGAGGCCGCGAGGAAGGTGAGTTGCCGGAGGCGATATCCTCGGATGCGCGGTCGAACGCCCCGTTTACCGAGACACCGGCGTTGTCGGCGGCGTTTCCTTTCGGCGGCTACTACGTTATGCGCTCCGGGTACGGTCGAAACGATCGATACCTGTTGTTCAAAGCGAGTCGGCCGGCGATCGGTCACATGCACGAAGACTGCAATTCCTTCGTGTTGGTGGCGCACGGGCGGACTCTCCTGATCGATTCGGGAAACTTCAACTACGCCGACGATGAGCAATCGCAACGATTTAATACCTATTTCTTTTCTTCGACGGCGCACAATACCGTTACGATCGACGGCCTGAGCCAGGGACGGCTCGCGTTGCAGAGCAAGGCCGATCTCGGTTCGCTCGACGCTCCGATCGGCCGCAGATGGTACACCTCCCCGACGATCGATTTCGTCGAGGGCGTATACGCCGAGGGGTACACCGAACCGACGTCACACCCTCCGAAGGATCGGGACGTGAGGCTGCCGGCGGTTCATGTGAGACAAATAGCATGGATAAAACCCGATCTGTACGTCGTCGTCGATCGCTTGGCGGTCGATGAGGAAGGGCACGAATATACGGCGCATTGGCAGCTGTCTCCCGATTTCACGCCCGAAACGATCGACCTCGACGGCGAAGCGCCGATCGTTCGCACCGTTGACCGGGAGGGACCGAACGTGACCATCTGCAGCGCCGTGCCCGGGAGGTACGCCGCCGGAATCGTCTACGGTTCGAACGAACCGGTGGCGGGCTGGGCGGCGGTCGGCTACAACGAAAAGATTCCCAGTCCCGACGTATCCGTTTCGTGGAGCGCCCGCGGTGCGACGCTTGCCGTGCATCTCGTCGTTCCGCGGGCCGGCGTCGAACGAATGGTGGAAACGTTCCTCCCCGTGCGCGACCGTCCGCACGAGGGCGGATTCGACGTTCGGCTTGTCGACGGCAGACGTCTTCGCTGCCGTGCGACGGTCGAGTCGGATAACGGAGCGCCGGCCGGTTCTCTCGATCTTCATATCGACGACGCAGTCGGATCGAACGAACGACTCGTCGTCGACGGTACGGAAGATCGCCACGTGGCGGGGGATCGTGTGACGCGGATAGGCGCGACCGGCGGGCGAGAGGAGAGTGCTTGATGAGTCATACTTTTTACGTTTCACCCCGGGGTGACGATCGCTGGTCGGGCACGACGGCCGACCCGAACGAAGACCGAACCGACGGGCCGTTCGCCGGCGTCGGCAGGGCGCGAGACGCCGCGCGGGAAGTGTTGAGAAGCGGCGAGCTCCCGGTGCGGATAGTGCTGCGCGGCGGCCTCTACGAGCTCGACGAGCCGCTTGTTTTTGCTCCGGAGGATTCGGGGGCGCCCGCTCCGACGGAAGGGTGGAACATCGAGGTCGGTCCCGACAGGTCCGTTGTCTACGAAGCCTACCCGGGGGAAGTACCGATTCTTTCGGGCGGCAAACGGATTGTCGGTTTCAAACCCGTTGAGCTCGACGGCTCGATGGTGTGGGCGACCCACCTGCCCGACGTCGCCTCGGGGAAGTGGTACTTCACGCAACTGTGGGTCAACGGCCGCCGTGCATCTCGGCCGAAGCTGCCCAAGTCGGGGCGATTCAAAATCGAGGAACCGCTCGGAGAAGTGGTCACCGAAGGAGACATCGGACGCCGGCTCTTTACCGGGCAGAACATGTTCCGATATCGGGAAGGGGATCTCTCGGCCTGGAAGAACATCACCGACGTCGAGTTCGTCGCGCTGCACTATTGGATAGAGAGCAGGATCAATTTCGTTTCCGTCGATACGAATACGAGGACCGCAACGCTCGCGCGAAAATCGAAAATGCGGTTGACCGACGACTTCGAATCCGACGGCGCCCCGTACTACGTTGAGAACGTCTTCGAGGCGTTCGATGAACCGGGAACGTGGTACCTCGATCGCCCGCGTGGGATTCTCTACTACAGGCCGTTGGCCGGCGAGAATATCGATTCGGTTGAGATAATCGCCCCGCGATCGACTCGCGTTATGGAAATCGGCGGGGACGGCGATGAATGGGTCCGGCACATGCGATTCTCCGGCATTCAGTTCAGCCACACCGAGTGGACGGTGGGGGAAGAGGAGCTTACCGCCACCCCGCAGGCCGCTTGTCACGTGGGAGGAGCGGTGCGCCTCGAGCGAGCGCACGACATCGTCTTCGATCGATGTCGGGTGCATCACGTGGGCAGCTACGGAATCGAGATCGCCGGCGGAAGCCACGACATCGACGTCGCGCACTGCGCGATTTCCGATCTCGGGGGCGGCGGAGTCAAAGTGTGGCACGGTTTCGAAGAGGGAGACGCCGTCGTGGGGGCGGGGCCGGACTGGAACCACACCGAGAGCTGCCGACTGATACGCATTACCGACTGCAGGATCGGGGACGGCGGGTACCGTTTTCATCAGGCGGTTGGCGTGCTCGTCGGGATGTGTTCGGGCGTTCAGATTCTTCACAACGAGATTCACGATTTCGACTACTCGGGCGTGAGCGTCGGATGGACGTGGGGATATCAGGAGTCTTACGCCTACGGGAACCTCATCGAATACAATCACATTCACGACATCGGGCGAAGGATGCTCAGCGATATGGGCGGGATCTATACACTCGGCGTGCAGCCCGGTACGCGCTTGACGCACAACGTTATCCACGACGTGTGGTCTCGCGGCTACGGCGGGTGGGGGATCTACAACGACGAAGGGTCCTCCCATATCCTGGTGGAGGACAACCTGGTCTTCCGGACGAAAAGCTGCGGCTACAATCAGCATTACGGGGAAGAGAACATAATCCGGAACAACATTTTTGCTTTCGGCGGAGAGGCGCAATTCTCGCGCGGGCGGCCCGAGCGCCATACCAGTTTCCGTTTTACCAACAACATACTCTACTTCGATTCCGGCGGCGCAGTTCTTGCCGGAAACTGGGAAAGCCTCGGCGCGAAGATCGATCGAAATCTCTATTTCAATCGCTCCGGCAAACCCTTGGACTTCGCGGGAAACGACCTTGCGGCATGGCGGGCGCGCGGCGCCGATCGGGACAGCATCGTCGACGATCCGCGTTTTCGCGATCCCGATTCGGGAGATTTCACCGTCACCGGCGAGTCGGTCGTCCGAAGAATCGGGTTTCGCCCGTTCGATTTGTCGGACGTCGGACCGCGGGACGAAGGGTAGTCTCCGTTTGCGAACGCGGAGCGAGGAGGAACGGATGAACGATTTGGACGGGATGAGGATGCGAATCGGCGGCGAATGGGTCGCCTCGGATGAATCGCGAATCCGCGAAGTACACGACCCTGCCACCGGCGAGGTCGTCGGAAGCTATCACCTGGGGAATCGCGACACGACGCGTCGAGCGATCGAGGCGGCCGAAGATGCTTTTGAGGAATGGGCGGGTAGAACGGCGCGCGAACGGGCCGGGTATCTTGTCCGCATCGCATCGATACTGGAAGAGCATCGGAGCGAGTTTGCCGAGATCATCACGCGAGAGAACGGCAAGCCCCTGTCGGAAGCGGACGGCGAAGTAGGCGGCGCGATCGCGCATTTCCAGTGGTACGCCGAGGAAGCGTCCCGCGTCTATGGACGCACCATCCCGCCGACCGACCCGGGGAAGCGACACATCGTCATCCGGCAGCCGGTGGGCGTGGTTGCCTGCATCGTGCCGTGGAATTTCCCCATCGTGCTGTGGGCGAGGAAGGTCGCTCCGGCGCTCGCCGCCGGATGCACCGTCGTTGCACGGTCCGCCTCGCAGACCGCCCTTTCGGTGCTGCGGCTACTTGAGCATATCGAAGAGGCGGAACTGCCGAGCGGAGTACTCAATCAGGTGACCGGACCGGCGGAAGAGTCGAGCGACGAGTTCTTCGCCAATCCTTCCTGCCGAAAGGTGACCTTTACCGGCTCGACCGAAGTAGGGAGGAAGCTTCTCGCGAAGTCGGCATGGACCGTCACGAATCTGTCGCTTGAACTCGGCGGGCAGGCGCCGGCGATTGTTTTCGACGATGCGGATCTCGATGTGGCGGTTGAGAAAGTTTTCGGAGCGAAATTTCGAAACGGCGGAAGATCGTGTATTGCGGTGAACCGCATCTACGTGCACGACACGATCGGCGACGAGTTCATCGCTCGGTTTACCGATCGGGTCGAGTCGACGGTGGTCGGTAACGGTTTGAACGCCGGCGTCGAGCTGGGGCCGCTCATCGATTCCGAATCGGTCGATAAGTATCTCGCGCACGTCCTGGACATCGTTGATCGCGGAGGGAAAATCCTCTACGGAGGCGCACGACTCACCGACGGCGACTACTCGCGCGGCTACTTCGTCGAACCATGCGTCGCGGTCGACGTCGACGAAGCGATGTACTGCATGTGCGACGAGACTTTCGGTCCTCTTGCGCCGATCGCCCGGTTCACCGACACCGACGATGTGATCCGCAGGGCCAACCAAACGATCTACGGTCTTTCGGCATATCTGTACACCCGCAGTCTCGAGCGCGCTTTCTCGGTAGGCGAGCGGCTTCAGGCGGGGACGGTGGCCGTCAACGACGATGTTCCGTCGACGACCATCGCGCCGTTCGGAGGATTCAAACAGAGCGGTCTCGGGCGTGAATGCGGCGCCGAAGGCATCGAGGCGTTTCTCGAGACGAAACACATCTCGATCCGCATATAACGTGCGGCGCTCTTCGCAGCGATACGGGGGCGTGGGTTCGATGATCGGCGGTCAGATGATTCGGTAACTTTTCAGGTACGCCGACGTCGTCTCGAGGACCACTTTCACGATGCTGATGAGAGGAACCGCGATCAGCATACCGACGATACCGCCCAGACGCCCTCCGATCGTTATTCCGAGAATCACCACCAACGGATGGAGATCGACGCTCTTTCCCACCGCGATCGGGTAGACGAAGGCGCTCTCGGTAAGCTGGACCGCGATGAAGATGCCGGCGATGAGCAGAATGTTGGCGCCCGAGAACCAACCCGGAGTCAGGAGCGCGACGAAGAAGGCCGGTATGAAACCGATGATCGGCCCCAGGTACGGAATGAGGTTTCCGAGCCCGGCGAAGACGCCGACGACGATGAAGTAGGGTAGCCCGATGATCGCCATCCCCGCGGTCGTCATGATACCGACATAGAGCGCGTCGATGAGCTGCCCGCGAATAAAGCTTTGAAGAGCGGTTCCCGTGCGATTGAGAAGCAGTACGCACATTTCGAAATAGCGGTTGGGGACGATCCGCAAAACAGCCTTTTGAATAAGATGCCCGTCAACGATGAAAAAAAAGGTAATGATCGGAATGATCACCAGAATCATGATCAGGCCGAACAGCCCGGACAATCGCGCCAGAAGCGCTCTCAGGTCGAGACCTTCACGGGGAATCAGCCGTTCGCGGATGTAGGGGTAGAGATCGGGAATCGTCAAACCCGGGACGCGCGTCATGATCGACGAACGCAGTTCTTTCAGCATCGACCCCAGCTGCTCTTCGTAGGCGGGCAGTTCCTTCGACAGTCGTCCTATCTCCGCCGACAGAATCGGCCCCACGACGATGATGGCAAGCAGCAAGACCGCGATGATGAGACAATAGATCGTCAAAACGACGACGACGCGGTTAATTCGATGGTTTTCACAGAAATTGACCGCCGGCGCGAGCAGGAAAGAGAGCAACAAGGACGCGATAAGCGCTCCGGCCAGTTGGTAGAGACCGAACACGATACCTACGAAGACCGCCGCTGCGAAAACGTAATAGCCGATTCGGACGGGCAGATGACCGGTCGAGCGAACGGCGGGCATACTACGAATCCGTTGCCCCGGCGCCCTGGAGCCGCTCGAGATTTTCGTTGGCACGAACAAGCCGCTGAGCGACGAGGCGTGACAGGTTGAGAAGAATACGCACGGCGACCTGAGGCCGCCGCTCGATCAGGCGGTCGAGATCGGGCTTGGGGAATGCAAACAGCCGCGTTTTTTCAAGCGCCGTCGCGGTCGCGCTCCGCGGCATCTCGTCGAGCAGGGCAAGATCGCCGAAGAAGTTTCCCTGAATGAACTCGGCGAGAACGATCGGATC
>JAJRYZ010000152.1 GCA_024275515.1 Spirochaetota bacterium | reverse complement strand
CGTCGAAAGCTTGCATCGCCTGCGGCGCCTGCGCGGCGGTGTGCCCGGTGGGAACGATTCAGGTCCGAATACACGAAAAGGAGGGCGAAATTGAAATCTCTCCCTTCAAAACGCGAAGGAAGCCGCTGGTCTGCGAACAATGCGGGAAACGACTCGTGACCGAACCGGTTGCCGCGGAAACGCTGCGGGTGCTCGAGTTCGACTGGGAGGAGTTCCGCAAACGGTCGCGTCTCTGCCCGGAATGCCGTAGGAAAGAATCGGCCGGAACGATCGCTCTGGTGGAAGCGAAGCGCGCCGGTAGTGAGATGTCCTAATAATCCTAATAATAAAGAAGGAGTAAGGTACCAATGTCAAAGATCATCGCAACAGCCGCGATTCGAGGAGCCCACGCCATGGTCGAAAGGGCCGAGGAAGATCTTCGGAAAGCGATCGAAAAGCACGGCAAAGATCATCCGGTAGCGTACCCCAGCACCGCGTACTATTTGCCGATCATGCTTCTGTTCCTCGGCCAAAAAGTCGAGAAGCTCGGCGACCTGGAAGAATCGATGCAGGAAGCGAGGAAACTTCTCGGTGAGATCCCGAGCGACGAGATCTGGTTGCCCTATCTCGGAGAAACGCTCGACTCGGGGGTAGCGACGCTCATCGCCGAGGAGACGATTGAATCATTGAAATACGTCAACGGTTCCGACCCCGCCTCGGGCATCTGGCTCGGGTTTACGAGCGACAACATTCTGCGGCTCCAGGGGATAAAGCTCGTCGACGGTCGCATGCCCGGTTTTGTGGCGATCGCCGGCGCCACCGAGAGCAACGAGGACGCGGTTGCGTTGATCCGGGGATTCCAGGAACGCAACATTCTCGTGTTCATGGCCGGCCACACCGGGGGGAGAGCGATCGCGGAGCAACTCGCCGAAGAGGACATCGAGATGAACTGGGACACTTTCCTCGTGCCGTATGGAAAGGAGATTACCGGAGCGGTGCACGCGCTCAACTTCGCGGCCCGCTCGGCGATGACCTTCGGCGGTATCGAACCGGGAGACATGGAGGCGGCGAGACAGATCCTTCTTTACAACAAAGAGCGCGTGCACGCGTTCGTCATGGCTCTCGGGTCGGACGGCGTGGGCGACGATCAACTGATAACCGACGAAAAGTACGCGACCGCCGCCGGCGCCATCAACTTCGGCTTTCCGGTGATCGCCGACGTTCCGATACCTCAGATACTCCCCACCGGAATCTGCACCTACGAACACGTCATATCAGGCATCAAGCTCGATGAGATCATCAGTCGGGCCATCGAGCTTCGCGGGTTGACGATCAAGCTCGAGAAGATCCCGATCCCGGTTCCGTACGGCGCCGGGTTCGAAGGCGAACGCGTCCGCAAAGAAAACATGTACGTCCAGTTCGGCGGGAAGTATACCGACGCTTTCGAGTTGCTTCGGATGAAAGAGCTTGACGAGGTGGAGGACGGGAAGATCGAAGTCGTCGGTCCCGAGGTCGACGATATGGAAGAAGGGAAAGCGTATCCGCTCGGCATCGTCGTCGAGGTGGCCGGCCGCCAGTTCGAGCTCGACTTCGAATCGGTGCTCGAGCGCCGCATTCACGAGTTCATTTCGTGCGCAAACGGTATCTTCCACATGGGCCAAAGGGCCATTATATGGGTGCGGATAAGCAAAGACGCGCGCGCGAAGGGCTTTAAAATAAAAGACTTCGGTGAAATCCTTGTCGCGAAAATACACGAAGAGTTCAATAAGATAGTCGATCGCGTCCAAGTGACGGTCTACACCGACGTCGACGAAGTGGCGAAGCTCGTCGAAGAAGCGAGAGCCGTGTACAGCGAGCGGGACGATAAGATCGCCGGAATGACCGATGAAGACGTTGAAGACTACTATTCGTGCACGCTGTGTCAGTCCTACGCGCCCAACCACGTCTGCATCGTTACTCCGCAACGACTTGGTCTGTGCGGAGCGTATACGTGGCTCGACTGCAAGGCGTCGTATCAGATCGACCCTCACGGACCCAACGAGCCGGTGCAGAAAGGAACCGTGATAGACGCCGAAAAAGGCTCGTGGGAAACGGTCAACAAGTATATCGAGGTCAAGTCCAACGGAAATCTGACGCGGTTCAACGCCTACTCGATGATGGAGGATCCGATGACTTCATGCGGGTGCTTCGAGTGCATCGCCGCCATCGTCCCCGAAGCGAACGGAATTCTTATCGTCGACCGCGATTTTACGGGAATGACCCCGGTCGGAATGACTTTTTCCACGCTTGCCGGACAAATCGGCGGCGGCATTAAGACGCCGGGCTTTATCGGCATCGGCAAACTCTACATCTCCAGCGCGAAATTCATCTCGGCCGAAGGTGGTCACGCGCGCATCGCCTGGATGCCGAAGCATTTGAAAGAGGAAGTCGAAGAACGGCTGAAGGTGCGGTTGGAGGCGGACGGCATGTTGGATCTCTTCGATAGAATAGCGACCGAAGAGGATGCAGAAGATCCCGACGCGCTTGTCGAGTACCTGACGAAAGTCAATCACCCGGTGCTCGAGATGGAACCAATGTTCTAGGAGGAACGCTATGGCAATGACAGGAATGCAGATCTACAAGCTGCTGCCCCGGACCAACTGCAAGGATTGCGGTCTGCCCACCTGTATGGCCTTCGCCATGCAGGTGGCGGCAAAGCAAAAGGCCCTCGATGAGTGTCCGCATGTGACCGAAGAGTCGAAGTCGAGTCTCTCCGAGTCGACCGCGCCGCCGATGAAGCTGGTAAGGATCGGTCCCGATGAGAAGAAGTTCGAGTTCGGGCAGGAGACGGTCATGTTTCGTCACGAGGAGAAGTTTCACCGCCATGCCGGTCTGGCGGTCCGAATCGAGGCCTCGCTCTCGGACGAAGAAGCGACGGCAAAGCTCAAGAAGGTGAACGACAACGTGTTTACACGCGTCGGCGAACGGCTTCTGGTTCAGCTTGTCGGTATCGAGATCGACGGGGTGGCCGACCCGGTCGCGCGGGTGAAGGCGATCGTCGGCGGCTGCTGCCTGCCGGTTATTCTCATCGGCTCGGACCCCGATACGATGAAAAGCGTCGCGGAGGCGGTGAAAGACGAACGTCCGCTCCTCTATCGGGCCGATGAAGGCTCGATAGACGCGTTCGCCTCGATCGCCGCCGAGTGCAAATTGCCGTTGGCGATTCACGCACCGGGTCTCGAGGCGCTCGCCGATCTCACGCAAAAGGCGAAGGACGCCGGCGTCGAGGAGTTGATTCTTTCCTTCGACGGCGAGAAGGTCGGCGACACGGTGCGGGATCTGACAAAAGCGCGTCGCGCCGCTCTGAAGAAGCAGTTCCGGCCGCTCGGCTGCCCTTCGATGGTGGAGGTGAATCGCGGCACCCCTGAACAGGAAACCGTCGTCGCGGGAACGTTCGCGGCAAAGTACGCGGGAATCGTACTTGTCAACGGAGTCGAGCCGTGGCAGTCGCTGCCGGTACTCGTGACGATCCAGGACGTCTACACCGATCCGCAGGTTCCGAATACCGTCGAAGCGAAGCTCTATGAAATCGGGAGTCCGGATGAAAACTCTCCGGTGCTCTTTACGACCAACTTCTCGCTTACCTATTTCTCGGTCGAGGGCGAGGTCGAACGCAGCAAGGTACCCGCCTACATCGCGGTCGTCGACACCGAGGGGCTGGGAGTGCTCAACGCGTACGCCGGCGACAAGATCTCGGCTGAAAAGGTGGTAAAAGCACTCGCCGAGCAGAAGGCCTCCGAGAAAGTAAAGCATCGAAAGCTCATCATCCCCGGACTGCTGCCGATCTTTCGCGCCGAGATCGAAGACACCTCGGAGTGGAACGAAGTCATCATCGGTCCCGAGTCGGCGAGAGAGATTCCGACGTTCCTCGTCAATACCTGGAAAAGCTGAGGAAGCCGGTGCCGGGGTTTACCGTCGATTTTCTGCCACAGAATCGCCGCATCCGCGTAGAGCCGGGAACGACTCTGCTGGAAGCGACGTCGATGGCAAACATCACGCTCAACAACCTCTGCGGTGGAGACGGCATTTGCGGGCGATGCAAAATGATCGTCCGGCAGGGCGATGCCGGTCGCTCCGTTTCCGCCAAACTCACGCGCGAGGAAATCCAAAAGGGCTACGTGCTCGCCTGTCAACTTCAGATCTATGACGATCTCGTGGTCGAGGTCCCCGAGGAAACCTTCGCGCGAGAGAAACTCATAGCCGACGAAGACGCCGAACGATTCGAGAGCGGCGACCGGGAGTTCGAGCTTCGGCCCGGAGTCGAGCCGACGCCGGTCGTTCGCAAGCTCTTCCTCGAGCTCGATCCGCCGACGCTCGCCGACAATTCGGCCGATCATCAACGGTTGGTCGACGCGGTAAGACGGCGCATCGGTACCTCGAGCGTACAGACCGGTCTGAAAATCGTGGCGAGTCTTCACGACGTTCTCAGGGATTCAGGCTATCGGGTCACCGCCACGATCGGTGAGCGGAGTAACACCTACGAAATCATGAACGTCGAGCCGGGGGATACGACCGAACGGAACTACATGGTCGTCGTCGACATCGGAACGACGACCATCGTGGCCCACCTTGTGGATGCAAATGCCGTCGGGACCGTCGACGCCAAGGCGTGTTTCAACTCGGGCGCCGTATACGGTCGCGAAGTCACCGGACGCATGATGGCCGCCGAAAAGCGCGGCATACACAAGCTTCAAGCGCTTCTGGTCACGGATATCAATCAACTGATCGTTCGGCTTGTCGAGGGGAACGGCATCAGCCTGCGGGACATTACCGTCGTCGTGTGCGCCGGAAACACCGTGATGAGTCACTTCCTTCTCGGATTACCGACCGAAAGCATTCGGCGTGCGCCGTACGTTCCGCTGACCGTCGAGCCGTCGCCGTTTCGCGCCGTAGAGGTGGGAATTGAGATCAACCCGCGGGGGCTGCTCTACTCGTTGCCGGGCATCTCCGGATGGGTCGGAAGCGACATCACCGCAGGAATTCTCGCGACGCGCATCAACGAATCCGGCGAACTGTCGCTGCTCATCGACATCGGCACCAACGGAGAAATCGTTATCGGCAATCGGGAGTGGCTTATTTCGGCCTCGGCGTCCGCGGGACCGGCGCTCGAAGGCGCCAGCGAACAGTGCGGGATGCGCGCCGAAGGCGGCGCGATCGAACGCGTTTCGGTCGTCGACGGCGACCTCGCCTACCAAACGATCGGCGACAAGCCGCCGAAAGGGATTTGCGGAAGCGGAATTATCGATCTGGTCGCGAAACTGCTCGAAGCCGGGATCATCAACCGTTCCGGAATGATGCAGAACGGCTCATCGGACCGCGTCGAGCGAATCGACGGGATCGGACGCTACGTGTTGGTGCGCAAAGAAGAGAGTCGTATCCGCAAAGAGATATTCATTACCGAAACCGATATCGAAAACGTCATCACGGCGAAGGCGGCGATTTTCGCCGCGATGAGAATCCTGCTTGAACGTCTCGATATGGAGTTCGCCGACATCGACCATTTCTATCTCGCCGGTTCGTTCGGAAGCTATCTCGATATAGAAAGCGCGACGGCGATCGGTCTCATTCCGAACGTCGATCGGGAAAGAATTGAGTTCGTCGGCAATACCTCGGTATGGGGAGCGAAAATCGCGGCATTCTACCGAGAGGCACGGAACGAGCTCGATCGGATTCGCCGAGACACGACCTACTACGATCTGATGGGCGCCGCCGACTACGTCGAAGAGTTTCAGAAGGCGATGTTTCTCCCGCACACCGATATCGAGCTGTTCACCGGTGCCGAGCGCACAGAGAGGATCATACATGTCGACTAGCATAGCAGTCGCCGGGAAAGGCGGCACGGGAAAGACGACCATCGCCGCGATGTTGGTACGGGCGCTTGTGGAAAGCGGAAAGACGCCGGTTCTGGCGCTGGACGCCGACCCCGACTCGAACCTGGGAACCCTCCTCGGAATAGAGGAAGCGACGTAGATAGGCGACATGAGGGAGGACGCGCTCAAAGACGTAAAAAATCTTCCCGCCGGGATGTCGAAGGCCGCCTACGTCGAGGCCGGGCTCCATCAGGTCATCGAGGAGGCCGAAGGGTTCGACCTGCTTGCGATGGGCCGAAGCGAAGGCTCGGGGTGCTACTGTTATTTGAACAACCTCATCCGCAAGTTCTCCGATGATCTGACGCCGGAGTACAGGTGGGTCGTCATCGACAACGAGGCGGGGCTTGAGCACTTGAGCCGCCAGACGACCAGGGATGTCGACGCTTTGCTTGTGGTCGTCAGCGAGAACCCGCTGTCGATTCACTCCGCGGAGAAGATCGTCGAGATAGTCAAAGACCTCGACAGCCGTATCAACAAGGTATACGCGGTCACCAACATGATTCATCCGGAAAACCGGGAAAGGGTGGAGGAGCGAATCGCACGGCTTGAGCTTGAAGTACTCTGTCGGATACCGTTCGACGAAGAGCTTGACAGGATGGTATTCGAGGAATCTCACATTACCACGCTCGACGGGTTGAAGGCGAAAGACGCGATAGACACGATAATCGAGACAATAGGAGGAGAGCATGGAGTTGCCTGATGTAAAAGAACGCTGGACCGACAGAATCAACGAAGTAACGATCGGCGCCACGAAGGAGCAGGGAGGGACGCGCGGCAAAACGATTACCGTCGGCGGGCAAACGACGCTGCCGCTTTTGGATTTCGAGGGGGAGATTCCGAATCCTCCGGTCATCGCCGGATATGTTTCCGACGTGGTCCCGTCGTGGCCCGACGTACTCAAGGACGCCGTGGGACAAGAAATCAACGATCCGGTCGAATGGGCCCAAAAGGCGGTCGAGACTTTCGGCGTCGATCTTATCAGCCTCAAGCTCAACGGCGCCGACCCCGCCGGCGAGGACCGAGGCGCCGAAGCGTGCGCGAAAGTTGTGGAGGACGTGCTGAAAGCGGTCGACGTCCCTCTGATTCTGTGGGGCTGCGGAGACGATGATAAGGACAGCCGGATACTCCCCGACTGCTCTCAGGCGGCGAAGGGCGAGAACTGCCTTCTCGGCTCGGCGAAAGAGAGCAACTATATGACGATCGTCGCCATCTGCAAGGCGGACAAACACAAGATTATCTCCGAGGCGCCCGTGGACATCAACATCGGAAAACAGGTGAACATCCTGCTGCAGGACGCCGGCTACGATCTGAAGGACGTCGTCATGTTCCAGACCACCGCCGCGCTCGGATACGGGTTCGACTACGTATACACGATCCTCGAACGAGCAAGACAGGCGGGACTCAAGGGCGACAAGTTGATGGCGGCGCCGCAGATTTGCGACGTCGGAGGCGAAGTCTGGCGAATCAAAGAGGCCGTTGTCGACGAAGACACCCTTCCCGGCTGGGGCAAGCTTGAGAAACGGGGGCCGGTGTGGGAAGCGACCTGCGCCGGCAACTATCTCCAGGCGGGCGCGGATATCTTGATTATGGCGCATCCGACCGCTATCGAAGCGGTTCAAAAAACCATCGCCGAGCTGTAGTAAAGCAAAGGAGTACAACGTGATTTTCATTGGAGAACGAATCAACGCGGGGTTCAAGGACATTAAGCGCGCGATTCAGGAAAAAGACCCCGAGCCGATCAGAAAACGCGCGCGCGAACAGACCGAAGCAGGCGCCGACTATCTCGACGTAAACATGGGAACCGCTTCGAACAAGCCGGAGGATCTATGCTGGATGATCGAAACGGTCCAGGAAGTCTCCGACCTTCCGATCTCCATCGACAACAATAAGCCGACGTTGATCAAAGCCGCGCTTCCGATCTGCAGGAAGCCTCCGCTGATCAACTCGCTGACCGCCGACGAGGCGAAACTCGACGAGATGCTTCCGGTCATCAAGGAGTACGACGCCTCGTTCATCGGGCTCGTGATGGACGAAGCCGGAAGTCCGAAAGACGCGAACAAACGCGGCGAGAACGCCGGTCGTATCGTGGCCAAGATCATGGAGTATGACATCGAGCCGGACCATCTGTTCCTCGATCCGATCGTCATGCCGCTTAAGTTCATGCAGGAGCAGGCGGTAGAGATCATGAGCGCGGCATCACAATTCAGACTGTTCACCGATCCCCCGTGTCATATCGTCTGCGGCCTGAGCAATGTCTCAAACGGTACCAAGCACAAGGGACTGATCAACCGGACTTTCGCCGCGATGCTTGTCGCAAACGGACTCGACGCGGTCATCTGCGACGTCAGGGACGAGGAACTGGTCGACACCGTCCTCACCGCCGAGTTGTTCATGAATAAGCAGATCTACGCCGACTCGTACATCGAGGCGTTTCGGAAATAACCCCGATGAGGACGTATCCGCCCGCCTGAAATAGGGATGACTGAAAAAACCGACACGGCGCACGATGAGGCGTCACGATACGAAGAAATCGCGCGACGGATACGGACCGACGCCGCGGGGACGGCTCACCGTACCGGCTGCAATGTCACAGACGACGCGGTGCGGATACGCTACTTCGGAGTCGACTATCTGATCTCACCAGCGAGCCGGGAATGGGATCCGCCCGGGCTCTCCGAGTACGAACGTCGACTCGTGCTCCACTATCTTACCGGCGATGAACCGGTCGTCTTCGACGCACGGTACGCGACCTTCGAGAGTCTGCCGAACGGGATGTTCTACTACGGTCCTTTCCGAAAAAGAAGCGTCGAACGTTTGTTGCCGCTCTTCGGCGAGAAGCCGGACTTGTTTCGCCGCGCTCTGGCGGCGGCCGGCGCCGAACCGACCGAAGACGGCGACGTCGGCGCTCGATTCCATGCGTTCCCACGCGTCGATGTAGTCTTCGCGCTCTACGTCGGCGACGAAGAGTTCCCGCCGGAGATGAAAGTGCTCTTCCCCCGGCACGTCGCATCGCTTCTTTCGCTGGAAGACCTCGCCGTACTCGCCGGTATTATTACCGGCAGACTGCTGCGCGCCGCGTAGCGCCGAGCGAACGCACACGTGAAGGACACACCGACGGACTCGGAACGGTACGACTCCTACATTCGGGAAAACGGTCGCTGGAACTTCTTTGCAAACGTGGCCGATTTGTCGGCGGTCAATCTGGCCAAGGCATTCGTGTTTTCGACCACGATCCTCCCGATTTACGCGAGTCATCTGACTTCTTCCTCGATTCTCATCGGGCTCATACCGGCGATACTCGAAGTCGGCTTTCTCCTGCCGCAGATATTCGTGGCACGGAAGGTCGAAACCTTCGACCGCATGAAGCCGTTCGTGGTGAAGGTGAGCATCTTTGAACGGGTGCCGTACCTGGTGTTGGCTCTCTCGGTGTTTCTCTGGCCGGGGGCGCCGCGATGGTTCGCGTACGGCGTGCTCGCGCTCAGCATCACCGTCGCGTCGGGAAGCGGAGGCGTGGCCACGCCCGCCTGGAAAACGATGCTCGGGAAAGTCATCGCTCCCGATTCTCGTGGGCTGCTGTTCTCTATGGGCATGGGGATCGGCGGATTCCTCGGCGTCGGCGGTGCTTTTCTGACGCGGTGGATCCTGAACCGTTTCGACTATCCGTACTCCTACGGCTGGTGCTTCGCTCTCGCCTTCGCAGGGCAGGCTCTCTCCTGGGTGTTTCTGACGCTCAACCGCGAGCCGCCGAGGAGGATGAGATCGAGTCGCGAGTCTTTCTCGGACTATTTTCGCCGGTTGCCTTCGGTGCTGAAAAACGACGGCAATTTCTTTCGATATCTGATCGGGCAGCTCTTTATGATACTTGGGACGATGGCTGCGAGCTTCTATGTCCTGTACGGCGCCGAGCGTCTCGGTGTGACCGAGGGGTTCGCCGCGACATTGACGATGGTCGCTCTGGTAAGCCAATCCGCCGGCACGCCGCTTATCGGTCGGCTTTCCGATCGTTTCGGACACAAACTGATGAGTGAGCTGAGCGCACTGATGGGAATCGGCGGCCTCGTGGCGCTTCTGCTCGCTCCGACCCCGGCGTGGCTCGGAGTCACTTTTGTTCTCATGAACCTGGGGCGTGCGGCGATGGCCGTGACTCGGATGAGTATTACCATGGAGTTCTCCCCCATTGAGGATCTTCCGACCTACACCGCGTTGGCCGGCACTTTGCTCGCCGTTCCCACGTTCGTCGCCCCGGTGCTCGGAGGATGGTTTATCGGTCTCTTCGGCTATCGGACGACCTTTTTCATCGCGATCGGAACGGCCCTCGCCGGATTCATCATTTCGCGAAAGGGAGTGACCGATCCTCGGGTTCAACGGTAGACGCCGAAGCTTCAGGAATTCGAAATGTGACACTAGGAACATCGGACGCTGCGCCATTTTCTGACCTTTAGTCGGAAGAACCGCCGAATCGTCACGAGAATGGCGGGCTTTCGGTTGCTCTGTGTGAGGCGGTGGGTGCGAATTCCAAACCCGCCGGGTCGGCTTTTGCAGTAACGAGTCGCTCAATGGTATAGTGGCGGGATGAAACGGCGTCTCCGAGGCACCCTGCCGCGCGCGACGGCGGCATTGTACCTGTGGGGTCTGCTCCCGGTGTTCGCCGTCGCGGCGCCCGCGGCCGTGCTTCTTGATGCGGAGAGAAACTACACGCTCGGGATCGCTCTTGAGCTTCTGGAAGATCCGGAAGGTCTGCTTGAAATCGGCGACGTCATGGGCCTTTCCGACGGTTTTGTCGTGTCGGGAACGAAGGAGCCGAATCTCGGATTCACGAACTCCGTCTATTGGGTGCGTTTCTCACCGATCAATCGCACCGCAGTTCAGTCCTGGATGCTTGAACACGGTTACGCTCCGCTGGACTACATCGAGCTCTACGTTACGGACGGGGGAAAGATCGTCCATACGTCGAAATCGGGCGATCGGGTTGCTCAGTCCGCGCGCGAGATCCGGGGGCGCGTCGCGGTTTTTCCCTTGGATCTACCGCCCGGCTCTACGCGAACGATCTACCTCCGGTTCAAAACGGCCGGTAACATGGCGATGCCGCTCACGCTTTTCCCCGCGGAGAGGTTCGTCGAGCGTCGAGCGGCCGTCCAGCTTGTAATCGGTCTCTATTTCGGATTGATGCTG
>JAJRYZ010000151.1 GCA_024275515.1 Spirochaetota bacterium | reverse complement strand
TTCCGGCAATGGCCGGCGCGAGCGAACGTCCCGAGATTCCGTCCGGGAGGTCAAGGTTGAACATGTCGACGAACGTGGGTAGTAGATCGATCAGACCCACGATCTCTTCGCGCATGCGGCCGCGACCCGGTATGCCGGCGCCGGAGAACACGAGAGGCACGCGCACGGCGGACTCGAAAAAGCAGTGCTTTTGCAGAAGTCCGTGATCGAAGAGCATTTCGCCGTGATCGCTGGTGTAGACCACCATCGTATCGCCGGCGAGACCAAGCTCACGCAGGGCGTTCAGGATCCTTCCGACCTGCCGGTCCATGTAGCTGACGTTGGCGTAGTAGGCGGCAATGCAGCCGCGAACCTCTTTTGCGGAATAGGTGTGCGATTCGAGATAGCGTTGTCTCTTGATCAGCGATTCCGGCACACCGCTCAGCGCCTCGTCATAGCCGACCGGCGGACGCATGTCTTTCGGAGAATAGAGCGCATGAAACTCATCGGGAGCGTACCAGTAAGGGTGCGGCTTTTCCAAACCGACCATCAAAAAAAACTTACGCTCGCCGTGTTTTCGCAAAAAGCGAACCGCCGCCTCGGCGACGAAAGCGTCGAACATGTCCGACGCTTTCATATCGAGCGGCGTGTTGGTCGGGTTGTAGCATTGTTTGAGAAACTCCGGCCATCCCGGGTTGTAAAGCTTCGCTTCTTCCTCGCCGGCGGCGTCGATGTAGTCTTTCATGTCGCGCGCGTAGTAACGCAGAGCCCGATGGGTGAATCCCAAATCCCTCCGATCCGTCTCTCCAATCACCTGAGATTTTCCGAAAAAAGCAGTTTCATAACCGGTAGTGCGAAAAAGATCCCCCATGGTCGCGATCCCTTCGCGTAGGGGAGTCTTCTGTGTAAAGGCGCCGCACGCGCGGCAGTGCCGGCCGGTCAACAGAGACGCGCGCGACGGGGCGCAGAGCGGCGACTGACAGTACGCGTTGCGAAAGCTCACGCCGTCGTGACACAGGTGGTCGAGGTTCGGTGTGTGAATAAGCGTATTGCCCGCGGCGCCGATCGCGTCGGCCCGGTGCTGGTCCGACACTATTATATAGTAGATTCCGCGCCTCGTGGGTGTTCACGGACGTATTTCTCCCCCTGGGTTGATGACGGCTTCCTGGGCCATGTGCGCCGCGCCCAGGGCCGCCGCGTCCGCGCCCAGCTTGCCTCTGACAAGGCTGATGCCTTGATAGCTCCGCAGATGGCGCCGGATTTGAGCGTCGAGTCTGTTGTAGAATCGATCGCCGCAAAACACGTATCTGCCCGTCATGATGAAATGATCGATATCGAAAATATACACGAGATTGGCGATATGGCTGCCGAGCGCGTCGATGTAGCGATCCATCCCGGCGGAAATGCGCGAATCGTTCTTTTCGTATACTTCGAATACGTTCTTGGCGATTCTGTCGTTGTGCCTCGAGCAACGGTCGCCGTCGTTGCCCGCGGACGAGGAGATCGCGGTCGGCGCGGCGATCATCTCGCCCAGCATCCGGATGGGTTTCATCCCCAGCAGCGAATCCAAGTCGGTCCTCTGCGGTCGTCCTTCCTCGCCGGCGTCGAACACGTTCATGATGCTCCATTCGCCGGCGTTCCCCGTCTGCCCCGTGTACAGTTGTCCGTGGATCAACACGCCCATTCCGACGCCGTGACGAAGCGCTATGCACAATGCATTGGGGAGATTTTGCAGTCCCAGAGCGCGTATCTCGGCGAGCGCCATCGCGTTTACATCGCGAAGCAAATAAGTGGGCGCCGAAACGAGACGCGAGAGAATGTTTCCGATAGGCACGTCGGTCCAATCCGGAATATAGAGGTTGGCCACCGAAACCCTCTCGTGTGCGTCGATAATACCGGCGTCGCTGATGCCCACGGCGATGATGTGATCGGAATCGACTCCGAAGTCCTTCATGACGCGCCGTATTCCGTTCTCGACGCGATCCAGTATTTCCCGTCTTGAGTCGTTGCTGATTCCTCTTTCGGCATCGACCCGATTGGGCGCAAAAAAACGGGAACGCACGGTCGTATCCAGATCGAGCAAAACGACCTCGATGCCGCTCACGTGAATATCTACACCGAGCGAATAGTAACGATTAGCCACCACCTGGACCACGCCCGAACGTCGGTGTTTGCCCTTCTGGCTTGTTACTCGCTGCGTGAGCATCTGTTTGTCGATGAGCTCATCCATCATCGCGTACCGGGTGGGTTTTGAGACCGGGATATCGAGCCCGGCCTTGCTCTTCTGAATGGGGCCGTGTTTGCGAATCTCGTTGAACAGCGACGCGAGATGTGGATTCTTTCGCATGTCCTTGATAAATTCGTCGAAGCGTGTCATGTGCAACTCTCTGTTACTTTATCTAGCTCACGGGGCCCCCGGTCGACCGTCGGCGAAATGCTCTTCTGATGATACTATTTCTAAAGTTTTTTGTCAAATCATTGACTAAACTGTTAACAATTATTCACGATGAGAATCCCGCGGATTCCGGCCGTTACCTATGACATCGACCGCCGGACGCCTGCGGAGTGGTCGTGAAGCTGCCGCGCCTCTCCCATAATGCGTCTCCATGCTTCCCAATCCTCGATGGAAAGATCGCCGGTAGGGCCGGACATCATGAGGGCGTAACCACCGCCGGCGGGTCGGGCCAGATCGCAGGCCCGGTTGACGATGTGTCGAACCTCTGCCGGGCTGAGTTGATACATTCCGGCCTGTACGCCTCCGCAGAACACTATCTCGCCGGAGTAACGTTTCACGAGGCCCGGCAGACCCGGATTCTCATTCCAGTCGAAGGGGTTGATCATGTCGACTCCCACTGAGACGAGATCCGGGAGAATGGGCGCTATGTTTCCATGCGAGTGCATGTGAAGAAACGCCCCTTTCCGGTGAATCATGCTCGAAAGCTCTTCATACCAAGGCAGAAAAAAGCTACGAAAGAGCTCCGGGGAGATGATCAACCCTTCGGCGTTGCCCAGGTCGTCACATACGCAAATCATCTCGACCCCACGATCGAGAAGCATTTCGACGGCCGGCAGAGTCATGCGGGCGAGTCGCTCGGTGAGGCGATGCATAAAGGCCGGCTCGAGAAGCAGATTCGCCAAAACGTCTTCAAAGCCCATAAAAGAATTATGAATCCCCGAAAAAAAGCCCTGAACCGCCCCGGTGGGCATGTACCCGGCTTCCCGGAACCGATCCGCATCGGATCGAACGTCTTTGAACCTCGCCGGATCGGTCATGTCGGGGAGCTCGAGATTCTCCATGTCGCTCTCTTGCCTGACCGGGAAATGATAGTACCTGATCGAATGCGGGTCGTAGTTGAACCTTCGGCGATGACCTCCCTCATACTCCAGTATCTTGTATCCGTCTCCTCGCTCGACGACTCTCGGTTGAATTTCTCCAGGCCCGCCGTGGCCGAAAGGAAACACACCGCCTTTCCCGACGCCGAGAGTCGCCATGTCGAGATAACGCGCCATGCGGACCGCGCGTTCCCGGCTTTCCGTCGTCCTCGGCCCCGCCGAGTAGCACTCGCGCGGTGGGTCGTCGGACGGGATGTAGTAGGTGTTTTCATCGTAGGTATCGTCGGGACAATAGGTGTGAGTGGACTTTTCATCGGAAAAGCCGCCGAAGATCAGGGGGATTTTCGCCGGCTTCTCTCCCGAAAGAACGCGAATCAGATCATCTCGGTTACTCATCGACCGGCCGCGACCGTTGTACGTCTCATGCGCGAATAGAGTAGCGAATAAGGAGAAGAGAGTCAATTATTTTGTAAAATTTTTTCGATACATATTGACGGCGCCGAAGCCGGCGTCTATGATGTATGATCAAAACAAGAGCGGAGGTTTACTATGAAAGCACGAGTACGAACGATTCTTTTCGTCGTTCTGTCTCTCTGTCTGCTGGGTGGAAGCGTATTCGCCGGAGGCGGGCAGGAAAGCGCTGCAACCGGGCCGAAGAAGATCGTGTTCCAAACGTTCTTTGGAGCCGGACAAGAAGAAGTGGAGAACGGTTTCGTCGCGCAGGCGGTCCGCGAGGCTTTTCCCGAATGGGAGTTTCACGTCCAGTGGTTCACCTATTCGGCGTACGCTGAGAAACTGAACCTTCAGATCGCCAGCGGAGATCTGCCGGACATGACCGTCGTGGACACCAATATCCAACTGCCGCGCATGGTGGCCGAGGATCAGGTCATTCCGCTGAACGATCTTCTGGACGAGTATGGTCAGAACCTGCTCAAGTTCGTTCCTTCGTGGCACTGGCCGGCCGGCACCTACGACGGCAAGATCATGGCCATCATGAACGGATGGACGACGAAAAAAGCCGGACCCTATATGCGCAAGGACTGGCTCGACAATCTGGGGTTGGATGTTCCGAACACGTTGGAGGAGTTCGACGCGGTCCTTCGTGCGTTTACCTTTGACGATCCCGACGGAAATGGGAAGGACGACACCTTCGGCGCCGGATTCCGCGAAGGCGTAAACTGGTTCGACTGGGTTTTTCACGCTGTCGGCGTTGCGCCCGGACATCATCACACCGGTATTTGGCGGAAGCGTGGCGATCGTGTGGAGATCGACTGGGTGCAGCCCGAGATGTTGGATGCTCTCAAGTATATCCGCGGACTCTACCAGGACGGCGTGATAATCCCCGAGTCGATCACCTTCGACGGCAGCCAGTGGGGCGCGGCCTTTACCAACGGCACCATGGGAACGTTCTACCACTTCTACGGTACCTTGCAGGCGCAGCAGTTCAGCATGCTCGAAAAGAATCCGAACGTGAAACTGATCTCCGTCGCGCCGCCTCTCGGCCCCGGAGGAAGAGGATCGTCGGATGAGCCGATGCATTGGGGATTCGTCATTTCCAAAAAGGCGCAGTACCCGGAAGAATACGTCAGGCTCATGGACTGGTTTATCGGCGAAGGATGGGACAAACTCTACGGATGGTTCGGCGGCGCCTCCCCGGGCAGAGGGTTTAAGGAGCTGAACGCAAAGGGTCAGGCCGTCGCGTGGTCGGCGGAAGAACGGAGCAGCAAAGCCGTTCAGGACGCAATGGCGGAGGAGGCCGGAGAGCGGTTCTACTACATCACCCGCCCCGAGGACAAGTGGTATGCCACGGTCTCGGCCGAAGACAGGGCGTTTTACCTGGAACAGGAAAAACAGACCAACATACCCGAGTATTACCGGGCCAGAGACAACGCTCAGAAGTATTGCTTTACCAGCTTGAAAACCAAGCCCGTTCCGTCGGAGATGGAATACTGGGGAAGCCTGCGAACCAAGTACAAAGAGATTATGAGCACGATAGTCGCCGCGAAGGACATCGATGTGGACGCGGTGTGGAAGGAATGGATAGACTATTGGAACGTAAACGGCGGCGAAACGATTACGCAGGAAGTGAACGATTCGCTGTAGCGTGACCGGCGTAGGTACCGAACAGTTCTTTGCTTAAGAGTAACCGCCGCCTTTCGAAAGAACGGCGGCGGTTCTATCACCATCGAGGGATATGTGAAAGCCAGGTTGCAGAACCTAAAGAAACAGTTCTGGAAAAGCAGGTATCTGTTTCTCCTTCTTTGCCCGATACTCATCTGGTACGTTGTGTTTCGCTATGTTCCGATAACCGGATCGGTCATCGCGTTCAAAGACTATCGCTTCTCGAAAGGAATCTGGGGAAGCACATGGGTGGGGCTGAAGTACTTCAAGGCGCTCTTCGCCGCGCCCGAGTTTCTCCGGGTGTTTCGAAACACGGTTCTCATAAGCGTGTACAAGATAATCTTCGGCTTTCCCGCGCCCATCATGCTTGCTCTGATGCTGAACGAAATGACCTCGATGGCATACAAGAAGGTCGTGCAAACGGCCACCTATATTCCGTATTTCATCTCATGGGTCGTCTACGGCGGGCTCATCGCCATGCTTCTCTCTCCCACCTACGGTATGATCAACGCCGTTCTCAAATCTCTCGGGATCGAACCGATCTTTTTTCTGGCCACGCCGAGCCTTTTTCGCCCGCTTCTGGTGGTGACCTCGATACTGAAAGAGAGCGGATATGGAGCGATTATCTATCTCGCGGCCATCTCCGCAATCGATCAACAGCTATACGAGGCCGCCACTATAGACGGCGCCGGCAAGGCCGGAAAGATCTGGCATATCACTCTGCCCGGCATTGCTTCGACGGTCGTCGTTCTTTTTATTTTGCGCATCGGACAAATCCTCAACGTCGGGTTCGACCAGATTTTCGTTCTCTATAATCCGACGGTCTATGGAGTAGGCGACGTTATCGAAACCTTTACGTACCGAGTAGGGATTCTGCAGGGGCGGTTTTCCTTTACGACGGCTCTCGGGTTGTTCAAGTCTGTTTTCGGATTCGTCCTGGTCGTCGCCGCGAATTATCTGGCCAAAAAGACCAGCGGCGGCGAGCGGGGGATCTGGTAAAAGATGATGGGTGAGGCGCCTTTATGAAATCGTCGCGAATAAGCACCGGCGAGAGGGTTTTCAAGTGGATTGTGGCGGGACTGTTGGGAATGTTTGCGCTGATAAGCGTTTTTCCGTTTCTGCACGTAATCGCGCGTTCTTTGAGCGCGGAGAATCCGATTACTCGCGGCGAAGTATCGTTGTTGCCGATCAATTTCACTATCGAATCGTACCGTCGGGTGTTCAAGCTCAAATCTCTTCTTATTTCCTTTCGAAATACCATTTTCATCGCGACCGTCGGGACCGCGATACAGCTGTTCATGAGCGTTTGCATCGCCTTTCCCCTGTCGAGGAAACGGTTGCCTTTCCGAAGCGCCATCACAATCTTCGTCGTATTCACGATTCTTTTTCCCCCGGTGATAATACCCTTTTACCTCCTTGTCAGGAGCCTTCGTCTCATCGATACGCTGTGGGCGTTGATCATCCCTTACGGCATAACCACCTTTTTTATGATTATCATCAAAAATTTCTTCCAGAGTATTCCCGTCGAACTGGAGGAAGCGACGTTGATGGACGGCGCCAACGATATACAGATACTCGTTAAGGTATTCCTTCCTTTGTCCCGCGCCGTTCTGGCCACGATCGGTCTTTTTTATATGGTGAATAATTGGAACGTGTTCATGCCGGCGATCTACTTTATCAACGACGCCGCCAAGTGGCCGATACAGGTTACTCTGCGAGGAATGCTTTTCGGAGATCTGGTGGCCGGCATGGTTGGGTCTTCTCTTGAAGAAGACGCCGCTCGGCGGATCGGGACGGAAGGGTTAAAGGCGGCGACATCGATCGTCTCCATCATTCCCATTCTCATCGCTTATCCGTTCATCCAGCGTTACTTCGTAGCCGGCATCATGATCGGCTCGGTAAAAGGATAGAGACAACGACGGGTGCGGCTTTCCGGTCCGCCTTCGTAAGGGCGAAAGATGAGATACTCCGGCTGGCGCTACGAACAGACGCTTCTCATCGAGTCGGATTCGCCGGGAGTGCGACGCGCCGAGTTTATCGACGCGCGAATCGCCGTCAGGAGCGACAGGGCGGAGAATCTAAAGAACGACGTCCGCGTCGTGCTGAAAAAAGAGTGGAACGTTTTCGATCGCGAAGTGCCGTGCCAAGTGTATGCAATCACGCGAAACGGCGACGTTACGACTTTTCGTGTGGCGTTTCAAGTCGACGTCGTCGGCGGAGAGGCTCTGCGTGTCGGGGTACTGTACGACAACCCGTCCGCCGAACGGCCGCGCTATGAGTCGAGTCTTACGCTTGAAGGCGGCGACCTCGGCTTTGCGGTGGACAATCTCTATTATCACGTCGAGACGGACGCCGCGAGCGGACAAATCTCGCTCCTCGCGACAAAGACCCGCCGTCATGAAAAAACCTTTAATCACGTTTTGACCCCGGAAGGTTGCGTGCAGTCGGGCGCCTCGATCGTTTTTGCTCACGAAGACGGCGGCGGCGTCGTGGAGGAAACCATCGACGCGGCCGCGTGGAGACGGCCGGAGATCGTCCGTATGGAAACCGGATCGCTCTTTTTCTCGATTACCCGAAGAGGGGAATTGAGGCCGCGTCACGCCTCGTTATCGTCATCCGGTGCTCCTCGTCTGGAGACAACCTACAAGTTCTTCGCCGATCAGCCGTATGTTCTGGTCGAGTCGATTCTCGAGTTTCCGTCCGACACTTCGGTTTTCGCGGTCCGGAACGGCGAGCTGTGCGTCGAGACGAGCATGTTCAGTCACTACACCTTCCGTCCCGTTTCCCCTTCGCTTCCGATCACCGACATTGAGGAGATGGGTCATGTCCTTATCGATCCGAAGTACACGCAAGGACTGCCGGAAGGGGTGATTCTCGGAAGCCTCCTGCCGTATGACCTTGCGTGGCACGCTTTTATCAATATCCACAAAGGGCCCCAGCGAAGGCAGTATGCGGTAACCGGCATCACGCTCGACGCCGAGCAGACCTGCACAGGTGGTGAGCCGGCGCTTTACCGTGCGGCAACGTACCTCGAGCGTGAAGGAACGCGAACGCGCTGGTACCATGCTCCGGTCTATGTGAAATCACGGACGGAGCCTCGGAACATTATTACGGTGCCGGCAGGAAGCGTCTATCGTAGGAGAGAGGTGCTGTTCTTCAGTGAATGGGACATCGAACGGTGGGCGCCGGCGGTCGAGAAAATGGGGAAGCGGCTCAATTCGCCTCTCGTGGTCAAACAATATCCCCCGCTGCTGGGTGTACACGTTCCACCGGAGTCGCCCGAACCGCTGCCCGTCGGGTGCAAACGAGAAGCGTATCTGAGAGCAGGGGTACGCTGATGGCCGTTTTCGTACCACAGGACTGGGAGCGCTACAAGCAGTTCACGGTGAAGGACGCGGCGGGAGTGGCCCGTCGGGACGAGGTTGTGCACGGACGTTTCGAACTGACCCACGGGGCGCAGTTGAAATGTCCCGATTAGCTTAGGCTTGTCCGGTTGAAAAGCGGGCGCTTTCGGGAGACGCCGGTCCAGTTCTACGACCTCGCACGAGAGTGTGGGCGCCTTCGCGGCAAGATGGCGTTTCGGGTCGACCTTAAGGCTCATGCGTCGGCGTCTTTTCGCCTCTACTACGGGAACCGAGGAGCGCCGGCGCCTTCGTATCCGAAGAGTTCGTTCGTACGCAGAGGACCTCTCGGACCACAGCATCGCTTCGTCGAGAACGACTACTACAAGCTGGAGACGATGCCGAAGAGCGGCCAGATCTGGCACATGTGGAATAAGCTCGGCGCCGACATTTCGTGGCATCACTACGAATGGGCGGACAACGTCGACAAGGGGGGAGACCCCTGCCATTGGGCGCCGAACTGTTGGGTAGCGTATCCGGATCGCATCGTGCACGGTCACGAACCGAAGTTCGTCAAAGGCGATCCCGACTATTTCGACTGGCATTATGTCTTCGGTTGGGACGATCCGCAAACCGAGATCGTCGATGGACCCGTCTTCTTCGAGAGTCGACGGCGCGGTGTCGTGTGGCCTCACCCCGAGCATTCGAGTCCGGACATCAAGCGAGAGCCGAAGGAACTTATACGGGCGGAGGTCGTATATCGCTTCTATCCGGATTCGCCGCGCATCTATCAATACTCGCGGTTTGAAACCCTCGAAGACATGCAGGTTTTCTTCATACGCAACTGTCAGTTCGTGTTCCTGCCGCATGTTTTCACCGGCGTGATTGTCATGCCGGAAAGAACGGGGCTCCTTCCGCACGACGAAGAATCGCCGGCCGTTCTGCGTCTGATGGCGGAGGCCAACGTCAAGCCGTACGACTGGGTCGAGCACAGCCTGAGCAATATTCTCCCTTCGAAATTGGCGTATTGCGCGTACTACAACGATACGAGTCATGACGGCTTCGCGCTTTTTCAACTTTCGGAGAAGAACACCAACATCTATTCGGGACGACCGACCTATCGAAACCACACGACGATTCTCACCGAAGTCAACGGCTGGGCCGTCTACCTGGGCAGGGTGTTTTCCTACACCAACAAGCGGTGGAATCCGGAGAACGCAACTTTTTTACCGAAGGGGGAAAGATACGAGGAGGAAAACGTGCTCTTGATCTACCGGCATGAAAGCCTCGACGCGACTCTCCCGTTCCTGGCCGAGACCGACCGTAGAATCAAGAATCCACCTCTCTTTGAGTTCGAAGAGAGCGATTTTCGTGTCGGGAGTTCACCACGTGCATCAAGGCCCTGATGTAGCCGACGGCGTATGCCCGGCTGCGGTGCTGGTAGTTCGTGTCTCCTTCGATGCGGGGCACGTGGTCGGGGACGAAAAGCCCGTCGTATCCGATCTCTTTGTAAGTCTTCATAGCACGATACATATCGACGTCGCCCTCGTCGATGAAAGTCTCGCGAAACGAAGGAACCGCACCGGCGACGTTGCGGAAATGGACGTAGAATATCTTTTTCTGTTTGCCGAAATGTCGTATCGCCTCGTAGACGTCGATTCCCATCTCGGTGAAACAACCCTGACAGAAGATCATCCCGTTCGCCTCGCTGGGGACGAGGTCGATAACGCGCTGAAACGCCTCGACACTGCGGAACGGACATCCGAAACCCGCGATCGGACTCGTCGGTGGGTCGTCGGGATGCAGCGCCATTTTTACACCGGCTCTCTCCGCCGCCGGGATGACGCGTTCGAGAAAATAGTGGAAGTTCTCCCACATCTCGTTTTCTCCGATCGGCTTTTGGCGTGCGGGCGGCATCTCAGCCACGAGATCGTGATCGTAGCTTGTCACGTGCGCGCCGCCCCGCCCCGGCGTCGTTCGGCTTGTTCGCCACACCCGCAACGAATGAAACTGGTAGCCCCACACGGGGATGCCGGCGGCGCCGACGGCGGCGATACTTCTTTCGAAGTTTTCGATCTCGCGGTCGCGCCCCGGAAGACCGTACCTGAGTTTTTCGTACCAGCGGGACGGAACGCCGTGAACGGCGGCCACTTTCAACCCGGCCGTCTCGACCTTCTCTTTCACCGCCTGCAATCTGCGAAGATCATAGTGATCGATTCTGCGCATTTTCTTGAACGTAACCAGGATATCCGTCACGCCGAGTTGTCGAATGAACTTGAGTTTCTTATCGGTTATGTCCCACATGATCGCGCCGATTCTCACCATGCTCTCCTTGTTAATGTGACCCTATAGGTGTACAGTGGCAATGTCAACAAAGGCCGGTGGAGCAATTAGAAATCTGGCCTGCCGGATTTCTAATTGCCGCTCAAAGTCACTGAAACCCCGCCATTTTCGTGGCGATTCGTCGGTTCTACCGGCTAGACGTCAGAAAATGTTGAAGCGGCCGATGCACCAAGTGGCCATATTTCGAATTCCTGAGGCCGGTAAATGGGCGGAAAAAGCTCACTGCGAAGGGCGTTTTTTATTCTTGGCGAGTATATACCCCGAATAAACTTTCAGGTGGAAAGAATGATGAAGTCAGATGAGATTCTACTGAAGGCGTTGCGTTGCATGGTCGGAGGGGTTTCCGCGGGAGGACGTTATCATCCTACGCTGAAGAAACCGCTGATTCTTGCCTCCGCCGACGGTTGCACGCTTACGGATGTGGACGGGAAGGAGTGGATCGACTACCACAACGCGGCCGGCGCGACGCTACTCGGCTACAATCATCCGGCGATACGCGCCGCGTTGGAGAAGAGCATCGAGATGGGCTTTTTTCTCAACAACGAAAGCAAGTACCATGCCGACCTCGCCGATCTGATTCATCGTATGGTACCGTCGGCGGACAAGGTTCGCTTGAGCAATTCCGGCACCGAGGCTACCCTCGCCGCGCTTCGGCTGGCGCGCGCGTATACGGGGCGAAAAAAGATACTTAAATTCGAAGGCCACTTTCACGGCATGCACGAGTTTCTTTTCTACAATTGGCATAATCGTCTCGGCGCCATGAACTCCCACGGCGAGATCGAAGTGGTGTGGGATACGGCGGGGATGGTGGAAGAAACGGACGATCTGATCATCGTCATTCCATATAACGATATCGAAATATTCGAAAAGACCGTCCGGAGACACAGGGAAGATCTGGCCGCCGTAATATGCGAACCGGTCATGTACAACGCCGGCTGCATCGAACCGGTTCCCGGGTACCTTGAGGCGATGCGGGAAATCACTCGTGAGCACGGCATCCTGTTGATCTTCGACGAGGTGCTTTCCGGCTTTCGCATGCACAGCGGGTGCGCTCAAGGCTACTACGGGGTAACGTCCGATCTGACCACCCTGGGAAAGGCGGTGGGCTGTGGTATGACCCTGACCGCGCTGGTCGGGCGCGATGAGGTGATGGCCCGGCTTAACCCCGTCGGCCCGGTCGTTATGAGCGGGACCTACACCGGTTCGCTGATGCAGGTGATGGGTGCGCTTGCGGCGCTGGAAATCCTGAACGGCGACGGCTTCTACGACAAGCTCAACAACGGTTCGGCCTATTTCTACGGAAGGATCAACGAGCTCTTCGAGTTGAAAAAACTCAAAGGGGTCGTGCAGGGGCTTGGCGCGCGATTCGGAATCTATTTCGGTCTGGAAGAGCCCACGCATGATTACCGAACCGCGGCGGCGGCATATAATCCCAAGGCGTGGTCGCGGTTCGTCGAACTTGCGCTGGAGAACGGGCTTTACTTCCACCACTACGGCGACAGCCTGACCCCGATGCATTCGGGCGTCACCGCGGCGCACACGCGCGAGGTCTATGACGAGACACTCGACAGGATGGAATCGATCTTTGAGCAGATGGTCCGGGAAGGAGTATGAGGTACGAGTTTCCGTATTCGTGGGCCGATCCACTCGACCTCGACGCACTCCGGCCCTGCTCGGTATACGACATCCCGGACCAGCCGACGGGGCCGCCGCCGAATCTTTCGCACTGCCTGCATAGTCCGATCGAAACGCCGCCTCTCGCCGAGCATGTCCGGAACGCGGGGCGGGTGTTGATTCTCGTCGACGACCTCACGCGCGACACGCCTCGGAGTCGTCTTCTGCCTGAGCTTACCGACTATCTTTTCACGGCGGGAATCGATGAAGAGAACGTTACCGTTCTGGTCGCCGCGGGAATGCATCGGCCGATGAGCGACGATGAGATGCGGACTTGCTTCGGCGGCGCGATCTGTGAACGATTTCGCGTGGTGAACCATGTCGCGCGCGACGAGGGAAACCTCGAGCCCGTCGGCCGGATGCAGGACGGAACGCAGGTCACGATAAACCGACTCGTGAAGGAGCATGATTTCGTACTGGCGGTCGGTCAAATCAGCCCGCACCGGGTCGCCGGGTTCTCCGGCGGCGCCAAAATGATCCTTCCGGGGGTAAGCGGCGAAGAGGTCACCGTCGCCGTCCACTGGCGCGGATGGCTCTGCGAAGGCGAAGAGGTTTTTGGAGTCGTTGAAACCCCGGTGCGACTGGAGATGGAGGCGGTGGCCGAGCAAGCCGGTCTTGATTTCATCGTCAACGTGGTACTGACGGCCGACCATCGTCTCTACGGCATCTACGCCGGCGACTTCCGTGCGGCCTTCCGACGGGGCGCCGAATCGTCACGACGACTCCTTTCCACGCCGGTCGATAGAGCCGATATCGTCGTCGTCGACTCCCATCCTTACGACATCGATATCTGGCAGGCGTGCAAGGCGATATCAGTCGCCGAACTCGTGGTAAGGCGGGGAGGGACGATCATTCTCGTTACTCCCTGCCCCGAGGGCCTTTCCGCTCATTCCTCGTATATCGAGGAAGTGGGATATTTGCCCTGTTCGGAGATCGTCCGTCGTGTAGAGGAAGGTCGGTTCCCCGATCGGCTCACCGCCTGTCACATGATGGCTTTGGGTCGCATTCTCGAACGGGGGGAGCTTATCGTCGTGTCGAGCGGGTTGTCTCCCGCGGCCCTCGAGAGAGTCGGGCTGAAAGGAGCGAACGGCGTCGGCGAAGCGGTCTCCGCCGCCCGGGCGCGACTCGGACCGGTCGCATCGATCGCGATACTCCGGAACTGAGTAAGGATGATACCCGAGGTCGCGCAGCAAGCCGGGGGGAAAAGATGATCATCGATTGCCATGTGCATCATTTGAGCGAAGCGGGATACATAGATCGTCTTATTGAAGAATCGGATCGAATCGGAATCGACAAGATCTGCCTTCTCGCGATGCAGAACGTCAAGTTCTGGGGAAGCCGCGCCGCGACGAACGACCGGGTGCTGGACGCGTATTCGCGGTATCCGGACAGAATCATCCCTTTTGGGTACGTTGATCTCGGCGTCGATCCTCCGACACTCGTGGACGAACTTTTCATGCGGGGCTTCAAAGGACTCAAAGTGACCCGCACGCGATACAACTACAACGACGACCGGCTCATGGAGTACTACGAGCGGGCCGCCGCCTACGGTCTGGTTATCCTCTTTCACACCGGGACGGTGGTGCGGACCGATGAGGACCGATTCTACGACGTTGACTCCAGTCGTCTGCGGCCCATCTACCTCGACCGAATCGCGCGACGATTCCCCGAGCTCAGCCTCATCGGCGCTCATCTGGGAAATCCGTGGTACGAAGAGGCGGCGATGACGCTCTTTTGGAATCCCAACGTTTACTTCGATCTATCCGGCACGCTTCTCAAGCGCAAGGGCGCCGAGTGGTTCAGGGATGTTCTGTGGTGGTTTCCCGAACGTATGAGCAAGCTCGCCGCTTCGAAGGATACGCACTACCCCGTGCGGCATCCCTTCGAGCGGATCTGCTTCGGGACCGACGTCCCCATCGGAGAGATGGAAGCGTGCCTTCGGGAGTACCGTCGGCTCTTCGACGATCTCGATCTTCCGCAAGTCGTCAGGGACCGGATCATGGGCGGGAATATCGAATCGATGCTCGACGGCGGGGACGGGTGAACGGACGGCCGATCGCGACGCCTGGATGGACAAAAAAAGGAGTATCACATGGACAAAGATCGAGAAGCACGGTCGGTGCTCGCAAAGCGGCGCCGCAGGATAATTCTTAACAACGACGGCAACGAACCCGTCTACCTCAGCAAGGCGCCGACGCCCGACGAGATTCTGCGCTACAGAACCGCGCCTTTCGTCGGCTCGCAAGTCGACACGGTTTTTTATTGCACATGGAGCTCCGGCTTCAGTCTCTTTACCCACCTTACCGACGTCGGTCAGATCTTCTCGACCACCGAGGCGATGTTCTCGTCGAACAAGATGGCCGCTTTCGCCGCCGCCGGCGTCGATCCTCTTCGGGTGATGAACGATTTCTGCCACGACCACGGGATCGAGTTCTTCTGGTCGATGAGGATGAACGATACGCACGACGGTCACGGCGCCGAGTACAGTCCCGTCATGTTGCGGGCGAACGATTTGAAGATGAACCACCCGGAGTACATGATCGGGACGGAGGAGCACCAAGTACGTTACGGTAATTGGACCGCGATGGATTTTGCGCGCGAAGAGATCCGAGAGCTTGCGTTCCGCTTTGTCGAAGAGGTCTGTCGCAACTATGATATCGACGGAGTCGAGCTCGACTTCTTTCGGCACCCCGTCTACTTCCATGGACCGGCGAGAGGGATCGCCGCGCGGGGCTCGGAGATCGAGATGATGAGCTCCCTCGTGAGGACGATTCGGACAATGATGGACGAGGAGGGTAAGCGGCGGGGGCGTCCGATACTGCTGGCCGTTCGCGCCCCGGACTCCGTCGAGTACTGCCGCCGGATCGGACTGGATATCGAAGGATGGTTTGCGGCGGATCTCGTCGACCTCTACATCCCTTCCGGTTATATCCGGCTCAATCCATGGCAAAAAAGCGTTTCCCTCGGCCACCGTTACGGCGTACAGGTCTATCCGGCCCTCGACGAATCGAGGGTCCCGGAGGCCGGCGAAGACGACGTGACGACGGGTACCTTTACCCGCCCACGGAGCACCTTCGAGACTTATCGCGCCCGCGCATCGGAGGTCTGGGCTTCCGGCGCCGACGGCGTGTACCTCTACAACTATTTCAATCCCGAAAGCCCGATCCTGAGAGAGATAGGTTCCCCCGAAACCGTATCGCGCCTCGACCGTTTCTATTTCGCGAGCTACCTCGGAGCCGCAAGGATCGCCGGAGACGGCTATCCCCATGAACCCTTCATGACCATCCCGAGCCTCAATCCGATCGCTCCCGAGCCGCTTTATCCGCGGCACGCGGCTTCGATTCCCATCGGCATCTACGGTTCGACCGGCGGTGACGCCGAGCTTCTCCTCCTGTTTCGGACCGCCCCGTCGACCGACGACATCGTGGTGTCGATAAACCGCAGACCGTTGACGCGGATGAGGATAGAAGGCTCCGGAACCTCTTTCAAGATCGACCCCGGAGTGCTCACCCTCGGGATCAACACGGTCGAAATCCGGAACATCGGAAACGCCGAGTTGCTTCTGACCGACTGCATGATCGGACTCCGGTCGTGATCTCCGATCCGGACCTCTCAACCGTTTGGTCGGGAGTCGACAGGAGAACGCCGGCGTCCCGACGCCGATGCACGCCGCTATTGCAGCCGTCCGCACTCGGAAGATTTATGACGAAACTGAGAGCGGACTCGCGGAGAACACGATCGTCTGTTTCTCCTCCGACCACGGAGACCGAAGAACCGTCTCACGGCGTGCCCACGCCGAGAATCGCCGGCGGATGGTCCGTCAGATCTTAGGTGCGTCGGCCGTCTCTACAACCGAAATCCCCACAACAACAAGCGAGGCATCGGTCGGACCGTCGAGAGCGGCGATGCGAACCGAGCGGATCTTTCTTTCGGGGTAGGGGTTTGTCCACTCCATCGAGTAAACGGTCACATCCTCGCCGGAAGCAGTCTTCCCCTGCCACAAAGGATCCACGGGATAGGTCGCCACATAGCCGGCGTGCCGGTGGAAAAGAGCGGCAAGCGGAGCGCCGTGGCGGCGGTTCCATTCTGCGACGTGATGCCCGTAAGCGACATCGACGATCTCCTCGGCGTCATCCGAGTAGATGATCTCATAGCGCGCGATGGGAACGCGGGCGCCGATGGACCGTTCGAACCGCCCAACGCCCGTGCAGGTGTGGGCGAACACCAGGATCCCGGCGAACGCCTCGATCGGCACGGTCACCCGCTCCGGGCACGTCCGGTCGCGAATACTCGAACCCTCTACGAGAATCACTCCGTCGGGGAAAGAGTCGGGAAGGCCGCTCAGGTCGTAGCCTCCCTTGGCGCCGGTGAGATCCCGCCGTGACGCCGTGAGGTGCGGCGTGAGGTCGATCTGCGCGCGGGTACCCTCCGCTGCCGCCCGTCGGTTCTTCCGTCCACGAAGCCCTCGGCGGAAGTCCGACAGAAGCCGCGCGATTCTGCGGTCGAAGGTCCACCTGAGCTCGTCCCGGGGCAGCCGAGACCACGCGGTATTGGCCGAATACATGAGATCGTACAGCTTGCCGAGCCTCCCCATTTCTTCCTCACTCGTGGCCGACCACACCGAGACCTGCGTTCCGATGACGCCGGCCTTGTCCGTTCTGCTTTCATATCTGGTGAAGTGGGAGGAGTAGCAGTTGCCGAGAATCACCCGGAAGCCGTTTCGAAGCAGAAGGTCTTCGGTGTCCGCCCACGTGCGGAAATACCACACGAACTCAAGCATGACGATGTCTTTGGGGATGAGCGCCGCGGCGTTCTCTCCGGCGTATCGTTGCCAAGGCTGCAGCATGTCGGCCCAGATCATCATTCCCACATTCTTGCTTTTCAAGTGCTCGTAGATGGCGACAATGTCGCGGGCGAAAAGCTCGTCGCGGGAGACGTTCGTGCACCGCGGGCATTCGCCCATCGTGTAGACTTCGTCGTGGCCCATGTGCAGGTAGCGCAAAGGTCCAAGCAGCTCAACGACCTCGTCGATCATATCGAAAACGATCTCCCGGCTCTTCGGATGCAACGGGCAGTAAGAGTCGGCGTAGCCGTCCTCGACGGGCGCCTCGGCGATCTCCGGGTATGTCATCGTCAGATACTGCACGTGGCTGAGCGACTGTATTTCCGGGACGACCTCGATACCGAAACCACGGGCGTAATCCACCAGGTCTTTCACTTCCGCCTTGGTGAGCCACCCGCCGCCCGCCACCTCACCGTGCGGCACGGGAGGCGCTTTTCCCTCGGCGGCCAACCGATTGTTCCGTTCCCAGGCTTCGCTAATCTCGGGCCGTCGGTCGAAGCGCATACCGCCGGCAAGCTCGAGGAAGATCGTGTTGAGTTTCATGGGAACAAGGAGGTTGCGTATGAGATGTTTGGTGTACTCGATCTGCTCGCGGGCCGGAAGGAACAGGTGCACTCCCCGGAAAGGCAGCCGAGGAGAGTCCTCGACGTGACAGGCAGGGGCGGCGATTCCGCTCTCCGAAGGGGCAAGCAGCTGCAAAAGCGTTTCCGCCGCGTAGATCAGTCCTCGTCGGTCCACAGCGACGATGCACGCCTCCTTCGAATCGACGGTAAGAGTATAGCCTTCCGTGGCATCGAACGCGCCCCGACCCGTAGCGGGCACGCAATCCCCGCGCATGCTCTCCCCGGGCGTCGCGATGCGGATCGAGGGCGCTGTACGACGATCGGTGTTCGTCACCGTTGCGGACACACCGTGGATTTCCTCGATCTTCTCCCGCAGAAGCGATGCGGCGGCGTGTACGCCCTCGTCGGCCCCCGGATCGATCAGGATCTCCGTTTCGTCGCGGAGCACGAAAGGCGCACCCGAGCGGATCTCCATCTTCGCAGGAACGGGAAACACCCGGGGTTCATTCGGATCCGATCCCCAGATCTCCAGATCCGAGAGTCGAATGTCCCGCCGGTCGGAGATCAGACGGACGGTAAGCTCCTCGGTCTCTACTCCCACCGTGACGGTCACGCAGTGCGCATCGGTCACCTCCGCAGTCGTGGCTCTCCCGACCAGTCGCAGATGAGAGGTTCCCGAAACGACCGCGAAGACGCGCACTTCGGAGAGGCCCTCCGGCTCTGTGTGTCCCATCGCCTCGACGTTGCCCGCCTGCGGGCGCGCGGGCTCCGCGGATTCGGCGGCGGAGGCGACCGAAGGTGTGCGGACGACGACATGGTCGACGAAATACCTGCTCCCCAAACGAACCACGATGTCCACGCCGGCCTCGCCGGTAGTCGCGCCCCGCCATCCCACGACGGCTTCGGACGCACAGGTAAGCGCCCCGTCGGAGAACGGGAACGGCCCGCTTCCCGGTTCGGAGTCGGGAAAAAGATCGGGCGCCAGTGGGCAGGCGAGCCCCGGGGCGTGGTAGGCGTAGACACCCGCGACGGGCGCCTGAACTCCGTTTCCGGTAATGCATCCGATTGTCATGGATGCATCATATGCGCGACTGATTGGTTGGCCAAGCGTGTCCACCGTAGCCGGTCGCGCCTCTCCGTTCGAGCGTTATCCGTCACACCCGAGCCGGTCGGCCGCAGACTCTCTTATCCGTCTTCGATGACTTCAAGCTGACGCAATTCGCTTCGATGCGCCGAAGCGTTTTCCTTTTCCGGGGAGCAAATAGCGCGAAGAGCCCGACGGAGCTCGTCGGCCACCGCCGGCAATTCCGCGTGTCGGTCCACTGTTTCATCGGGATCGGATTCGAGGTCGAAAAGTTGATCCGGCGCTTCACAGTAGTGGATTAGTTTCCATCCGCCCTTGCGAACGAGATATGCGCCGGACCTCGTCCCATGTCCATGGTATTCGGAGAATACCACGCGCTCCTTGTCCCGTACCGGAATCCGATGCAAGGCGGTGCCCAACCAACCGGGCGGTTGCGGCGTCTGCGCCGCGTCGAAGAGTGTGGCGCGCACGTCGTGCAGATCCACCGGAGTTTCCACCACAAGACCGCGGGCGAATTCAGGTCCTGAGGCGATACACGGGATTTTTACCGAATCTTCGTAAAGCGAGCATTTCCACCACATACCGAACTTACCGAGCATCTCTCCGTGATCGGACGTGTAAATGATGTTGGTCCGGTCGATGAGACTCGTCTGCTCAAGTGTCTCGATGATCCGGCCGATTTGCCGGTCTATGTGCGAAACACACGCCCAATACCCCCTCCTGTGCCCGCGAATCTGCTCTTCCGTAAACCCCATCGTCTGAAAGTGTCGCCGCAAGTCTTCGGCATACGGATGTCGCGCACTTCTTTCATCCGCGCCATAAGCGGGAAGATCGCCTTCCTCGTACATTCCCCAGTACTCGCTCGACACGTAGTGCGGGAAGTGTGGTTTGACGAATGAAACGGTGAGAACCCACGGGGTGTTCAGCGACGCGGCTTGCGTGCGCAACCACGCGAGCGCTTCGTCGGCGATTGTCTCATCACGAATGAGACCGTCCCGCCTTACGCCCCAGGCGGCGGCTCTTTTCTCCGCATTCTCCCGGATCACGAGCGGCTTGCGGCGAAACATCGTATCTCCGGGGTACGGCGTGTCCCCGGGCGCAAGAAGAGTATCGAATCCAAGCGCTTCCGGATCGTCGTAAACGTGGACCTTTCCTGCGTAGGCGCTGTGGACGCCGTGTTCCGAAAGAACACGCCCGTAGGCAACTAGATTCGTGTCGAGACCGACACGACAGTTGTTGTAAACGCCTATTTCATAGACTCGGCGTCCCGTCATAAAGGCCGAACGGCTTGGCATGCAAAGCGGGGAGGGGCAGTAGGCGTTGCGAAAGACCGTCCCACGCGCCGCCAACAGTTCCATGTTGGGCGTTTTGACAACGGGATGTCCGTAGACCGAAGAGTAGGCGGGATTGTGTTCGTCGGAGATTATCAAGACGGTGTTAAGCGTTGAGTCCGTGCTCATGCGTCTCCCGCGGCGCGGCTCTTCATGATCTTTTCAATCGGATCGGCCACGAGTCCCTTTTCCATCTGCTCGGCTTCCCACGCCGCCTGCAGGGCTCCAAGCGTCACCACCGTGTCCCGATGTTCCGGCGCAAGGTTGTGGGTCTGATAAGGATCCGCGTTCATATCATACAGCTCGGTTTTGTCAAAAGAGTAGCCGTAGTCGTCATATGTCGTGATGAGAAGGCGCTCCTCCGTCCGCACGGCCCCCAAGTGGATTCGGCGTAGACTGTAAACTGCGCGCAGCCGGCTGTCAACGAAACCGGCTCTTGATTCTATCGACCGCGCTGCGCACAGCGTGCCGGCGACCGGTCCGCCGCTCCGGCTTGCCTCCGAGACGGAGCGACGATACCATCTTGTCAAGAAGATCCGGAGGCGCGTGTGGAAATTGCAGGATACGAAGAGAAAGTATATGCGGGCGTTCTGGGGAAAGCTATCGGCGTCTACATGGGACGGCCGATAGAAGGATGGACAAAAGAGCGCATTGCCGAGCGGTTTCCGACGATTACCGGCTTCCTGAACACCGCGTTGGGAAAGCCGTTGGTCGTGTCCGACGACGATCTAAGCGGAGCGACGACGTTTGTACGCATTCTCGAGGACGGTGGATTGTACGAAGATACGCCGGCCGAACGCTACGGCGACAATTGGCTCAACTACATCGTTCCCAATCGTACGATCCTGTGGTGGGGCGGGATGGGAGTATCGACCGAGCACACGGCCTTTCTAAGACTGCAGGCCGGATACAAGGCGCCCCGGAGCGGATCGGCCGCGTTGAACGGCGCCGGCGTGGCGGGGCAGATCGGCGCGCAGATCTTCATCGACTGTTTCGGTATGGTATGTCCGGGAGAACCCGACCGCGCGGCTGCGCTCGCCGAGCGCGCCGGAGGCGTTTCTCACGACATCGAGGCGGTCGACGCGGCGAAGGTCGTCGCCGCCATGGTGAGCCTTGCCTTCGTCGAGACCGACATGGCGCGAATCCTCGACGAAGCGGTAAGGGTCGTTCCGGAGGATTCGCTCATATCCCGGATACATCACGATGTTCGCGCTTGGTGCGCCGACGTCCGGACGTGGGAAACAACCTACGAACTTATCAGAGAGCGGTACGGCTATCACCATTACAGCGGAAACTGTCACGTGGCGCCGAATCACGCGATCATGGTGATGGCGTGGTGCCACGCGCCCGGGAGCTTCTTCGGCTCTCAACAAATAATTAACGCGGCGGGGTGGGATACCGACTGCAACGCGGCGAACGTCGGGTGCGTCATGGGCATCGTGTGCGGCCTTGACGGCATCAACGCCGAATACGATTTCCAGTCGCCGTTCGCCGACAGACTGATCATCCCGACCGCCGACGGGACCCGGTTCGCAACCGATTGTCTGCAGGAAGCGCTCGCGGTCGCCGCGATAGGCCGTCGAATCATGGGGTGGGATCCCGCCGAGACCCCGGCGCCGGGAGTTCTGCATCATTTTTCTCTGCCCGGAGCCCTCCACGGGTATCTTCCTGAGTCCGCAGCGAACCGCACGCCACGAGCAAAGGTAAGCAACGCCGAAATCGAAAGCGGTCGTCGCTGCCTGGTCATCGAGGCCGAGGAACTGACCGTCGGGGAAGCGTGTCGCGTTTCCACGCCGGTGTTCCACCTCGAAAATAGCGGCGGATATCGGAATATGGGCTGCTCGCGCGTCGCGTCCGGAATGGTGTTGACG
>JAJRYZ010000150.1 GCA_024275515.1 Spirochaetota bacterium | reverse complement strand
TCACCGGACCGCTCGACGCGGTGGAGAGAGTTCTCGAGCGGATCGCGCGGTGTGAGCCGGCGAACCGGGAAGCCGCCGCGCGCGGGACGGCGGCCCGCGTCGTCGGCGCTCACCTCGAAGGACCGTGGATTTCGAAAGCCAACCTCGGCGCTCACGACGGCCGGCACGCGCGACCGTTCGACGATCGCGGCGCGAAGCTCATCGACCGCTTCTCGAAAGTGATCCGAATGGTGACCTTCGACTACGGCGACCCCGGATCCAAACGACTGCTTGGCCTTTTGGCGGATGCGGACATCGTGCCGGCGCTGGGGCACGACGCCACGCTCGATTTCGAAGCGGTGGACGCTTTTGAATCGGGAGTCCGGCACCTGACGCACGCCTACTCGTGCTCTTCTTCCTTCCGGCGAAGGAACGGACGGAAGCATCTCGGTTCGCTGGAAATGGGGCTGATGACTCCCGGTGTAAGCGTCGAAGTCATCGCCGACGATCGACACACCACCCGATACTTTTGGGATTTCATTACCGCGCTCAAACCGATCGATGAAATAGTCGTCGTCTCGGATTCGACGCGGGCGGCGGGACTGCCTTCGAGACCCGGCCAAGTCTACGAGCTCGGCGGCCGCCGCTTCATCGTCGACGACGGGGTCGCCTGGCTACCCGACAGATCGGCTTTCGCCGGAAGCGTGGCGTCGATGCATATCTGTTTCCAAACGCTCGTCACCAAATGGGGCGTCGCCCTTCGCGACGCGGTCCGGGTTACCAGCGCCAACCCCGCGCGGCTTTTCGGGATCGATGCGGTGAAGAACGGTCTGCGGGCCGGCGCGCCGGCGAACCTCGTGCTGCTCGACGACCGTCTCGAGATTGTCCGGGTCGTCGCGGCCGGCCGTCCCGTTCGCGCATAGCCGCCGCGCGCCCGCCGGCGTTGCATTCGCCGCAAATCCGGAATAGGCTCAGTGATCATGAGCGCTACACAAAACATCGTTTCGCATCTGCGCCGTATCGTCGGCGCCGACGGTGTGCTCGCCGCCGACGACGACCTGTCGGGATTCTCCGGCGACGAGTTTGCCGACGAATCTTTTCGCCGGATGCCGTGCGCGGTAGTGAAGCCGCGAACCGACGACGAAGTCGCGGCTGTTGCCGCGCTTTGCTGTCAGACGACCACACCGCTTACCGTGCGAGGGGGCGGCACGGGACTCTCGGGCGGATGCATACCCGATCCGAGAGGAATCGTCCTGTCGACGGAGCGACTCACCCGCATCGCCGTCGACAAGAGGAATCAGACCGCCGTCCTCGGCGCGGGTGTTTCGCTGGAAGCGCTCTACCGAGAGACCGGCGCCGCGGGTCTTTTCTTCCCTCCGCATCCGGGCGATGAAAGCGCAACGATCGGAGGCGCGGTCGCAACGAACGCCGGCGGCGCTCGCGCCGTCAAATACGGGACGATCCGCAACTTCGTGCTGGGTCTGCGCGCGGTCATGGCGGACGGAACAAAGCTGGAAGTCGGCGGCGGGCTGCGAAAATCGACCAACGGGTACGATCTGAAAGACCTGCTCATCGGGTCGGAGGGGACGCTTGCGATTATCACCGAGGTTACCGTCGCGCTCCTTCCGCCTCCGGGCGCGGTTATCACCGTAATTGCTCCTTTCGAGTCGGTAAGCGACGCGATAGAAGCGGCGCCTCGTGTTCTCGAGGCGGGGATCGTGCCGATGGCGGTGGAGTTCGTTCAGCACGAAACCGTTCGATGCTCCGAGAGGCTGCTGAGCGCGCGTTGGCCCGCCTCCGGCGGCGCGGCGTCGTGCATGTTCATCATCGACGGCGACAGTGAAGACCATGCCTACGATCGGGCGGAGCGACTCGCCGCGGTCGTCGAACCGCTCGGCTGCGCCGACGTGCTGGTCGCTGAAAGTGGTGAGCAGCAAGAGACCGTCCTTCGGCTCCGAAGCACTCTCTACGAGGCGCTGCGCCCGGCGACGGCCGAGCTTCTCGATGTCTGCGTCCCGCGGAGCGAGATCGCGGCGCACGTCTCTTTTCTCGCCGGTCTTGAGAAACAATACCGCCTCCCGCTCCCGACATACGGACACGCGGCCGACGGCAACGTCCACACGCACATCCTGCACCATCGCCTCGTCGACGGCGATATCGGCGCAGAGATCGACGGGTGGCGTCGGTTGCAACCGGTGGTGAGAGCGGCTATTTACCGGGACGCGGTGGGACGGGGTGGCGTCATTTCCGGCGAGCACGGGATAGGACTGGTCAAACGCGGTTATCTCGCGGAGTATCTCGACGCCCCATCCGCGGCCTTGATGCGAGGCATAAAGGCCGTTTTCGATCCGGTGGGGATCCTCAACCCGGGGAAGATCTTCCTGCCTGCCGACGAGCGCCGGCCGGCGGAATCGGCGTGAAAGCCGCCTTCCGGCGGCTGCCGGAGGACCTGCGGACGGCGCGACTTGACTGACGGCGAAGGAACCTGCACTTTTGTCGCGTGAAAGACTTGAAGAGGATAGCGCTCGTGGGAAATCCGAACGTCGGCAAAAGCGTGTTGTTCAACGCGCTTACCGGCGCGCGCGCGACCGTATCGAACTACCCGGGGACCACCGTTATGCTCACGAGGGGGAACGCCACGATCGACGGTGTCGCGATCGAGGTCGTCGATACTCCGGGGATGTATTCTTTTCTGTCCATTACGGAGGAAGAACGGGTCGCGCGGTCGATCCTGATCGACGAATCCCCCGACATCGTGGTCAACGTCGTCGACGCGCGCAATATCGTTCGGATGCTCTCGCTTACGCTGCAGCTGATCGAGGCGGAACTACCGGTGATTCTGGCGCTGAACATGATGGACGAAGCGCGTTCGGCGGGCATTGAAATCGACGTCGAGACGCTCGAACACGAACTTGGCGTTCCGGTCGTGGGAATGGTCGCGACGAAGAAGACGGGAATAGACAAGCTGCGCTCGCTGATTCTCGAATACGATCGCGAGGTCGGATCCCAACATGCGGTATCCTGAAATCGTCGAACCGGCGCTTCGCAAGATCGACGGACTGCTCTCAGGCGATTACCCGATATCGAAACGGAGCATCGGATTACTGCTGCTCCGCGGCGACGCCGACATCCGGAAAGTAGTGAAGGAACGCGAGGGCGAGCGAATCGCCGAGATCGATCGAGTCGTCGGCGACACGACCGGGTCGCTGAGCCGACCGATCGGGCTCGTCATCGCGATGACGCATCGGAAAGAGGTCGAGCGGATCACCGCCTTGGCGGTCGGCGCCGTCGGGAAGCGCCGGCTTGGATTTCGCGAACGGCTCAGCCGCCTGATGATACACCCTGCGGCGGGGATCCCGTTCCTTCTCGTCGTTCTCTACTTCGGACTCTATCAGTTCGTCGGTGTGTTCGGCGCGGGAACCGTCGTCGATTTCATAGAAGGCACGGTATTCGCAGAATGGATACATCCCGCCCTCGTCTCGTTCGTCGAACGCATTATCCCGTGGACCGCGCTCTCCGACCTCTTTGTCGGCGAGTACGGCGTTTTCACCCTCGGGTTGAGCTACGCTTTTGCGATCATACTACCGATAGTCGGAACCTTTTTCATCATGTTTTCGATCATCGAGGACTCGGGCTATCTGCCGAGGCTCGCCCTACTGATCGACAGGGTGTTCAAGGTCATCGGCCTCAACGGCCGCGCGGTGATACCGATGGTTCTCGGTTTCGGTTGCGACACGATGGCGACCATCGTCACGCGAACGCAGGAGACGACGAAAGAGCGCGTTCTGACGACGTTGCTCCTCGCGCTCGCGATCCCCTGCTCGGCGCAACTTGGCGTGGTGCTGGGACTTCTGTCGGTCAACCCCGTGTCGCTGGCGATCTGGGTCGGCGTGGTTTCCGCGGTGTTCCTGACCGTAGGGTTCCTCGCGGCGAGGCTCATCCCCGGGAATAACGCGACGTTCTACATGGAGCTCCCTCCGCTCAGGCTTCCGAGAATCTCGAACGTATTGATGAAGACCTATTCCCGACTTCGATGGTATCTGGTGGAAGTCATACCTATTTTTCTGCTTGCAAGCGTTATACTCTGGCTCGGGGAGCTTTCCGGCGTGTTCGATCTCGTCGTGAATCGCCTCATCGCCCCGGTCGTGTCGTTTATCGGACTTCCGCGCTAAACCGCGGTCGCTTTTTTGTTCGGATTCTTCCGGCGCGATTTCGGCGCCGCCGGGCTGTACGATCTTTACAACGACGGAGTGCTTACCGGCATTCCGCTCGTCGTCGCGGCGGTGACTTTGACGCTCTTCCTGCCGTGCATCGCGCAATTCTCGGTCATGTTGAAAGAACGTGGATGGAAGACTGCGCTCGCCATCGCCACGTTCATCTTCCCGTTTGCTTTCGGCGTCGGCTTTCTGCTCAATCTGACGCTGAGGACGCTGGGAGTGGAGTTATGATCACTCAGGGATTCTCATTATGAAACTGAAAACCGGTTCGCCTGGAGGTTCTCGCGGCGATTCGCCGGCCTTGACCGGCAATATGGCAGAGAACTCTTTATGTGCGCGCCGCCGGCGGGCGATTATCGCTTCGGTCCGCCGCATCGAGAATCGCTCATGATCGTCTGCCCCCTGTGTGGATACCGTTTCGCCGAGGAAGAGGGGAGATCGGCGTGCGCGAGCTGCGCTTTGTCGAAGCTTTCGAAGTCGTGCGGATTCTACCGATGTCCCGCCTGTTTCTATGAAATCCCCGCGGAACCCAAGGTGGTTACAATGATTAGATCGTGGAGGCATCGGCGCCATGGCCGGACGAACATTCAGTGAACCCGCCGAAGAGATCCTCGAGTGGCTCTACGTGCAAACCGTAGAAAACAAAGGCGCCGCGGCGCTCACGCGGGAAATCGACGCGGAGGTGATGAGAGAGCTGCAAGAGGCCGGCGCGGTTGAACCGCGGCGGGGACAGATTGCGTTGACAAGCGCCGGCCTGGCGGCGGGACGAAGCGTCATCCGCAGACATCGACTGGCCGAGAGGTTGCTTGCCGATGTGATAGGATCGACGGAGGCGTCGATGCACGATGAGGCGTGCCGCTTCGAGCACATTCTAAGCGACGGTCTCGAGGAACAGATCTGCACACTGCTCGGTCATCCGAAGGTCTGTCCGCACGGTCGCCCGATACCCGAGGGCGAATGCTGCCGCAAACGCCGGGTGGTGGCGAGCCCGGTCATCGTCCCCTTAAGCAGGATGAAAAAAGGGGAGGTCGGAAGGGTCGCCTACATCAACGCGGAGGTCGAGATTCTCAACAAGCTCATGGCGATGGGAGTGCTTCCGGGGGCGACGATCGAGCTGATCCAGTCGTTTCCCAGTTTCGTTTTTCAGGCGGGGCAGAGCCAGTTCGCCGTCGACAGGGAGATCGCGGAGACGATCTCCGTCAGGCGCGAGCACTAACGCCGGCGCGCATCAAGCAAAACGGTCCCGCCGTCCGCATCGCGCGCACGGCCGGCGCCCCGATAGCGCGTCCGACGCTATCGGGACACACGGTATATCGCCTCTTGGTGTGCCGTCCACGCGTCGTACATCTGCTCGGCGATCCGCAGGTCTTCGGCGTTGTCGACATCGAGAACCGCTCCGCCGTAGCTCGTGAAAACCGTCTGTACGCGCAGACCGAGAATATCCCCGATCACGCCGACTATGTGATCGATACCGTTCCCGCGTCTCACCGTTTCGTACAACCACCCCCGCGCGCCTTCGCCCAAACGCCGGGCGAGCTGGAGCATCAGAAAATACTTAACCCCCGCGAAGGTCCGTATCCCGGCGCGCAGGATATGAAGTACCGAACGCGCTGCATTGAGGAACTTTTTCTGATATCGAAGCTCATACATTCGCTCAACACTGCTCAACCCTGTCGCCTTGAGCGGCTTTCCGAAGTGGAGATTGTTGTGGCGGCATCGCGCCTCCGCAAGATGGAAACACGACATTTCGATCCCGGGAGATTCCGCCGTCGGGCGGTAGGCCTCCAACACCGACTCGTCGGTCAACCCGATCGAATAGTCGTAGTGGACCATGTCCGAGCGCTCGAGGAACTCGTCGACTTCGTAAGCGGAAAGGAGAGGCATGTCGCAGGACAGAAAAAGCGCGGGCGTTTCGCGGTGCGCAGAGTGAGCAAGCCGGTCGAACTGGTCCTCGACCTCGCCGGCCGCCCGGGGCCTGACACCGATCGCCGTGAGATATCCGATAATCGCGTTTTCGATGATGTTGGCGCCCTGGTTTACGACCCGAACCGCGTACCCCTTTATGACGCGCCGAACCTGTTCGGCCGGTCCCACGACGATGATCTCATCGATCCGGCGACTCTTGAGTAGCGCACGGAGCGTGTAGACGATCAGCGGCGTACCGCGGAACCTGAGAAAGGCTTTGTTCTCGTCCTTGATTGGCTTGCTCGCGACCCGGTCTCCCGCGAGCACGATTGCTGCCGGCATCCCGCCTCCCCCCGATTAGACGAACTCGCTCATAAGATTCTGGGATTTGGGCCCCAGGTTCCGAAGACTCGGAATATCGTACCGATTGCCGTCCACATCCTTGATGATATACCGTCCTCCCCCGACCGATCGCACGTTCTGCCGCGGATTCCTCACCTGGAAAGTTCTCTCCCCGCGATCGGTCTCGACGTGAAACGTATAGAGATTCAGGTGGTCGTCGATACCGTACACGTCGGTGATCCGCGGAAGAAAATAGGAGCGCTCAAGTTCCTCCCGCACTATGCGCCGCGATTCCGGATCAAGCTCATGCGCCTGCTCGATAATCCCGATCTCCTCGCCCCGCTCGTCGCGGAGCGAGACGAAGTGGCTCCGGTTCGAAATCGGGAAAACGCTCAGGATGTGAGCGACGATGTGCTCGACACCGTTGATAAGGGCGACCGTATCTCCGCTGTCGGCCCGCCGGAGCGCTACCTCGCCGACGCCTATGAAGCTGATATCGCTGGTGGCGCCCATGTGTGTCCCTCCTTCAGGTGATCATCTCTCTCGCGAAATCGGCCTGCTTTCGCACCAGATCGGCGTACGGCCCGCCGCGACGCATCAGTTGCTCGTGAGTGCCCTCTTCGATGATCTCGCCCTTGTCGATGACGATGAGTTTGTCGGCGTTTCGAAGCGTCGAGAGCCTGTGCGCGATCGCGATGGTAGTCCTGCCTTTCACCAGGCGGTCCATCGCTTCCTGAATCGACGCCTCGGTAGCCGAATCGACCGCCGAGGTCGCTTCATCGAGTATAAGGATAGCCGGGTCTTTGAGAATAGCGCGGGCTATCGAGATTCGCTGCTTTTCTCCACCGGAGAGCGTCACGCCGCGCTCGCCGACGTGGTTATCGTAGGCGTCGGGCAGGTTCATGATGAACTCGTGAGCGTTGGCCGCCTTCGCCGCTTCGATTACCTGTCCGTCGGTTACTCCGGGGGTCCCGTAGGCGATGTTCTCTTTGATGGTTCTCGCGAAGAGGAAGGTGTCCTGGAGGACCATTCCGATGTGGCTTCGGAGCGACTGGGTCTTGATGTCGCGCAGATCGATACCGTCGATTTTGATGACGCCCGTCGTGGGGTCGTAAAAGCGACACACCAGCGAGACGAGCGTTGATTTGCCCGATCCCGTCTGACCGACGATGCCGATCATCCGCCCCGGCTCGATCGTGAGATTAATGTTCTTGAGGATCCGCTCTCCGGCCTGATACGAGAACGATACATTCTCGATCTCGATCCGCCCCTTCGGGTCGACAAGCTCGACCGCGTTGTCGTGATCGGCAAGCTCGGAGGGCATGTTCATAATGTTGAAAACGCGTTCGGCGGCGGTCGCGCTCTGCTGATACGACTCGGTCAACTGCAGCAGCATCTGGATCGGGGGATAGAACTGGTTCATGTAGGTAATGAACTGAATGAGCAACCCGAGGGTCAACGCCCCGTCAATGACCATGTGCCCGCCGATGAGCCAGACGACGACGGTCCCGATCGTCATGCTGAACAACACGGCCGGTTGAAACCGAGCGCGCGTGTTGACCGCCGAAATCTGGGCCTGATAAAAATCGCTATTCTTCGCGTCGAAAGTGTCGAACTCCCGGTCCTCCTGAGCGAACGACTTGACGACTCGAACGCCGGTCACGCTCTCCGCGACCGCGCCCGACAGCGCCGAGTATTTTCTCCGCACCGCCCGAAAGACGCCCCTGAATCGTTTTGAAAAGACACGGTCGATGAGAATGACCACCGGTATCGGCCCGAGCGCGATGGCGGCGAGAACGGGATTGGCGGTAAAGAGGCGAACCGAGATCCCCGCGATCATCAGGATATTGATAAGAGAGATCGAAAGCGAGGTGACCACGAAGCCCTGCACTATCTGAGTGTCGCCGAGAACGCGAGACATGATGCGCCCGGTGAGCTCGCGGTCGTAGTAACTCAACGTAAGTCGCTGCAACGCGCGGTAAGTGTCGATCCGTAACGCACGAACGATGTTGGTTCCGAGCGTGCCCATGATCTTGATTCGAAAGAAAGTGGTGACGGCGCGCATGGCGATCAGTCCGAAGAAAATCGCAACGATCAGGAGAAGCTGGTGATACCTTTCGGACGCGGAAAGCCCGTCGGCCATGATCGCGCGGTCGACGAGCCTGCGGACGAGCTCGCCCGGCGCGAGATTGGCGATGGTCACGAAAACCGAGAGAAACGCACCGAAAGCCACCAACGGCAGGTAGGGTCGGACGTACTTCGCGACCTGAGCGATAAAACTCCTTCGGTTCGCACATCTCGGACACGCGTCTCCCTGGTGCCGGAGTGGGAAATCGCAGGTGGGACAGCGATACGTCGCACCGTCCTGCTTGGGACCGGAAGCCTTTCCAACGATCTCCTCGGTCTCTTCGATCTCGACGTCGGATTTCCCGAGCTTCCGGTTGATAATGCGAGACAGCTCCTGCGCCGACCCGGAAAGCGTCCGCGAAAAGCGGGCAAGCTCGGTCTTCCGCCCGTCGACGGTCCGCACCTCGAGCACGCCGTTGCCGACGAAATCCCTGCTGTGCACCTCTTCGATCTCGTCGAAGTCGATTGCGCTCCGCAGCTCCCCATCCACGACGACGCAGATCCGCTCGTCGCACACGAGAACGTAGGACTTGCCGAAGTCGCCCGAAGGCAGCATATCGGTAACGATAACCTCGGTGGACCGTCCGGGCTCATCGACCGCGGCTTCGATCGCGTCCCGGTCCTCGTCGGATAACTCTTCCAGCTTTTTTATCGAATGAGGCGACGCCTCATCGTCGGTGGTCTTTCCGGTGGGTTCTCGCTTCAGCATGACTCCTTCCCTCCGCCGGCGGCCGGCGGAATCGGCGGCCCCGCGCGCCGCGAGATCGGACGCACGGCGCGACGGCGGACGCGCCGCGCCGCGCCGTGCGCTTAGCCGAACACCCGCGCCCGCTCGATCGCATGCGCTTCGCCGGGCGCCTCGTCGGACGCCCACGCCTCCCGGGTTCGACGCTGCCCGGCGGGATCGCCGCCGCAGCCGGCGCGGCGGCGCGCCGCCGTTCGATCTATACTATCGTGTGTCGGGGCGTTGTCAACGTTCGAGACGGGGAGTTGGAAACGCGCACCGGTCTCGCGCCCGGCCGGCGCTGCTACATGCGCTTTCGACACCGCCTGTCGGGCGACCCGGAGCACGGCGCGAATTCCCCCGTAGATGGCTGCTTGTCGTCTATCGTGAAAGCCGATGCGACCGGACGACGGCGTCGATTCCTGTGCATAACACTCCAGGATTGACGGTTGCCGGGGATCGACGGTAGCATGAATTGTGATTCCGCCGGATGAGCAGCAGACGAAAGACCTGGAGCGGCTCCGTAGGCGCTTCGATATCTCACTGATCGTGGCCTTCGGTTCGAGGGTTCGGGGCGTGGTGCACCCGGACAGTGACCTCGACCTCGGCGTACTGTACGGCGGGAAGGTGAAGCGACTCGAGGTGGGCGCGGAGTTGCAGCGGATCTTTCCCGCCTGCCGGGTCGATGTTGCTACTCTCAATCGGGCCGATCCGTTGCTGCTGAACGAAGTGAACAGAAGCTGTCGACTGCTCTGCGGTGACGCGGGAGAGTTCGACCGGTTTCGTCTGTATGCGTTTCATAGATACCAGGATTTCAAACCTTATCTCAAGCTGGAAGCTCAGACCAACGCCGCGCGTCTGGCCGGACTGATAAATGCCGCTGAATAGAGAGCTCGTCGAAAGAAAGATCAGTCTGATCCTGGACGACCTCGAACGGCTGAAGGAGACGGCCGAGCTGGCTCCGGCGGAGTATCTCGCCGATTACCGAAACGAAGTACTGACGGAACGGTATCTGGAAAGAATCATCGGGCGACTTATCGACATCAGTTTCCATATTGTGAGCGTAGAAGCGCTGAAAAGTCCTCGTGATTACTACAGCTGTTTCCGTGCACTCGGCGAGCTGGGCATCCTGGACGAAGACACAGCTTCCCGTTTCGCCTCTCTCTCGGGACTACGCAATCGTTTGGCCCACGAATACAACGGGATCGACGAGAAGATCATCCACCGCTCAGCCAGGGAGATGGTCACCGAGTTGCCGCGCTACCTCGAGGCGATCAGGAACCACTGGTAGCCGGAACGTAAAGTGACCGAAATAGAAGGATTTCTGGAAAAATAAATGACCGTCACTTAAAGGAAAAGTAGCCGAAGATCCAATATCAGCGTTCCGATATTCTATCCGAAAGGCCCGGAGTA
>JAJRYZ010000007.1 GCA_024275515.1 Spirochaetota bacterium | reverse complement strand
CCCCGGCATCGTTTGCTCGGACGGAGTGCTTCGATCCGCAACCGGGATCTGAGTCGTCGGATCCAGAAGCCTCCGGGCCCACAGCACGGGCAACGCCAAAACGACGAGCGCGGCGAGAAGCAACAGGATGTGAAGAGAATCGCTCGGCCGCGCCCGAACGAAACCGTAGTCCGCGGGACGGCGCTCGCGATAACCGCAGAACCAGATAAGCAGGATCTGTGGAATAACCGCGACAAGATACCGGATGTTGTAATCGGCGCGAAAAAGCGTTGAAAAGTCGAAGCTCCGCGTTTGCTGCAGATAGGCGGGAAGGAAAAACGCGGCAAACAGCAGCGCCGCCTCGAACAGGCTCTCTCGGGGGTCGCTTCGCATCATTTGTCTATTCCATCATTTTTGATGTAAGGTAGGCAAGAAATAGACGATTTGCACTCGCCGTACCGTTTGGACTCAATTCATTTCGATGGAGGTTCGATACTTATACTATGTTGATCGTTCTGGTCGCACTCTCGGTTCTGTCGATCCTGGGGGTGGTGGTGATCCTCCGGCGCGCGGGAGGCGGGAAATTCCCCTGGATCCAGTTCTATACCAAGGGCAAAGAGTCCGGTTTCAATTTCAAAGAGCTCAACCTCCTTCGCAGGATCGCCGTCGAAAACAGGCTCGATAATCCCACGTCTCTGTTTTGGTCGATCAAACAGCTGGATCGATCCATCAAAGGAGTAATCGTCCGTTTCCGCGCGCAGGGAACGGAGCACGATGCCTCTCACGCGCAGCTCATATCCAAGCTTTTCGATTTTCGTAAACGAGTCGAGTTTGATCTTCCCCGGTACAAGCTCGGTCTGAAGTCGACGCGCAAGCTTCCGAACCGACAGCGGCTCACGATTACGCTCCCCGGTATCGGAACGTATAAATCACAGATCGTCGAAAACCTCAGACGCTACATGGCGATATCGTATCCGGAAGGTCCGGTGCTTCCGCCCGATTTTACCTGGAAGAATCAGAAGCTCAACGTCTACTTCTGGCGGGTCGACGACGCGGGTTATGTCTTCGAAACGAAGGTGCTTGAAGATTTCCGGGAGCAGGACTATCCGATCCTCCATATCGCTCATTCGGACAGCCTCATCCGCAGTCAGAAGCGTAAATCGATCCGCGAGGAAGTGAACAAGGCGGCCAAAGTGTTCCCGCTGAGCAGTATCGACGGCGCCGGCGAGGAAATAGAAAACAGACCGGGGTTGCGGAGTCGGCTGCTCGATATCTCGGAAGACGGCGCGGCCGTGTTGGTCGGAGGGCGCGCGAAGGTGGGGTTGCCCGTAAAGGTCCAGTTTACACTCGCCGATGAACCTCTGGCGATGATCGGCGTCGTCAAGGGGATTTCCTATAAGCAAAGTAAGAACCAATCGATTCTCCACATCCAGGCGGAACGAGTTTCGCCCCGCACGAAGAACAAAATACTCTCATATGTCTACAACCTCTTCGACGAACGCGGGAAAAACGGTTCGCGTCGTCGCGGCTGAACCGATTTCGAGAATAAATACCTCGTTTAATTGCAACAGGTCGTCGCTTCGGTATACATTTGTACGCGGGAGCCTGGAATGAAACGTATCGCGGCATTCATCCTGTGCAGTTTCCTCATTTCCGCGGCGCCGGCGACGTCTCAGGAGGAGTCCGACAAACTCCGGGCGTTTCAGCGCAATTTCCTCAGGGCGAGTCTGACGACGAAGATCCAGGTTCTTCAGGACGCGGCGGACGAGACCGACGTCGACATGGGCCCGCTCTATCTTCAAGCTCTCGATTTCGCCATAGAAAACTCTACCTTTCTTCGTGACGATCCGAGTGCCCGCGACTTGGCGATTCTCGCGGTGCGCTTGGTGGGACTGTCGGGGTATCGCGAGGCGATGGCGCCGTTGTGGAAGCTGTTTACGCTCGACTCGAGCAGTTCCGTTCGGATTGAAGTGCTCAGCGCCGTCGCCGCTCTTACGCCGCCCGACCCGGAGATCGTTCAAAAGATCAACCGGTGGGTTATGAGGCAGAACGACGCCTTTCGCGAGGGTGAGACGGTGGATCAGGCGGTTCTGGCCGAAGCCGCCGTTACGCTCGGAACGATCGGTGCGCAGACATCGTTTTCGGTGCTTTTCTCCATGAGTACCGTCGGATACGCCGACCTGGTCGCCGAAAAGGCGCGGGAAGCGCTCTATCGGATCGAGGGGGATTTCGCCGATCTTATCGAGCGCGTCATACGCGACAATCCTCCGGCCGAAAAGCTCGAAGCGCTTCGGATCGCCATCGCAAACGACAACCTTTCGGGCGAGGAAAAATCGGAGATCGCAGGGGGCGCGCTTTCCGTGGCGCTTGCGATGACGCCGCGAAGCGCCGATGAACGCGAGTATCAACGCCAGATTCGGTATGAATCGGTCCGTGTCCTCACCGACAACGGATGGTCGAGCGCGACCGACGAGGTTATCGAACACTTCAACCTGGTTGTCGAAGAGTACTCGGTCGGAGCGGCGCGTCGTTCACACGTCATCGAGGCGGTCGACGCGCTCGGAGCGATGGGGACGCATGAAGCGGCGGTTCGACTGTCGCTGTATCTGGATGTATTGAACTCCGACGTCGAAAACGGGAAGAACTACGAAGAGCAGGTCGTTCTATCGGTTATTCGCAATCTCGGTATCCTCGGCGATCAGGTTGCGTTCGACTATCTGCTCTACGCCCGGTATCTCAACTACTCCGAACGAGTCAAAAAATCAGCCGCCGAGGTCATCAACAAGCTGTAGCTCCGTCGGCGTTTTCAAACACCGTTGCTCGTCGGCGCTCCGCCGTCTCAGCATCACGATCGTGGCGGCCACGATTGCCGTGGGGGTGACGACGGCGAGCGCGGTTCCGGTGTTGCTCTCGTTCGCCGTCGCCGTCGCGATCGCGGGGGGCACGGTCGTTCTCCTCGTCCATCATCGCGACTCGCCGGTCCTGACGACGCTCGGCGCGGGCGTTTCTCTCGGGTTGTTCATCGCGGCGCTTGCCGGTTATCGGATCGGCGCATCCGAAACGTCCCCGCCGCTCCCGATCGAATCGGTGGCGACGATGCGGGCGATCGTCGACTCCGATGCTTTCATCGACGGAAGAGTCGATCGCCGGTTGCGCGTGCGGCCGCGCCTGGTGGCGACGCGCGGCGGCACGGCTTGCTCGGGCGCCTCGCTTTTTGCTTCGCGAGTCTACGTATTCACTTCGCTCGACCGACCTCTCTACAGGGGGGAGATCGTCGAGTTTTTCGGACTCGAAGCCGTGCCGGGGCACGAAGAAAGTTTACCGACGGCTTTTGCCGCCGAAGGGTTCACGCGGGCGGGCTGGAAGTCCGCCGCCGCCCGTGTGCGGGCCTACGCTTTCGACGCGGTCGATACCCTGCGCCTCCGCCTGGGGCCATACTCGCGCTCGCTATTCGGCGCGCTCTTCCTCGGTGTCTCGGACGAACGGCTTGACGATGTTCGCTATTTTCTCCGTCGAGCCGGATGCATCCACCTGTTCGCGTTGTCGGGCATGCACGTTGCCATCGTAATCGGGCTTGCCGTGGCGGTGTTGTCGCCCTTTCTCGGGAAGCGGATCGCCTCTCTCGTCGCCGTTCCGGTCATATGCGCCTATGTGTATCTTATCGGCGCGCCTCCGTCGCTTTTACGTTCGGGCCTCATGTTTACGCTTGCCGCCGTTTTTTCCGGGTTCGGTCGGCGAGTCCGTTCGGTCGATATCGTCGCGACGGCGTTGTTGGTGGGGGTCGCGGTTCAGCCGACGGCGGTGACGTCGCTTTCGTTCCAGCTGACTTACCTGGCGGTTTTGGGAATCGTGATCGGCGGCGGGAAATGGACGACGTGCTTTCGGCGTTTTCTTCCGGCGCCCGCGGCTTCCGGATTTGGAATCGCGGTGGCGGCGTATCTGTCCACCGCCTGGCGTGTTGCGTTCGTTTTCTCGTACACGTATCCTTTCGGCGTGGCGGCTTCGGTTGTCTTGGGTCCGTTCGTCGCAGTATTCCTCTGCGGCGGTATTATCGTGCTCGCCGCGGGAGTGTCGCTTCCACGCGACGTAGTGAGACTCGACGTCATGTATGAGCTTTTGGAGGTCGTAGGCCGTTCGTTTATCGAGCTGGCCGGATTCTTCGCCCGCTTTCCGCGGATCGGTCTGCATCCGTTCGTTCTGCTCGGTTTGTCGGCGGGTCTATGGTGGTACGTCATGATACGATTTGGTGGAGATGATCAACTATAACTCTCCACGCGACATTGATCGGGTTCTCACCGAAGCCGGCTACAGCTTTCGTCGCCGTTTCGGCCAGAATTTTCTGATAAATCCCGGCGCGCGTGCGACCCTCGTTTCCCGTGCGCTGTCGGGCGACGTTTCGCGGCTCTGGGAAATCGGTCCGGGAATCGGGACGCTGTCGGTGGATCTCGTGTCGCGCTGCGACGAGCTTACGTTGTTCGAGATCGACAATGGATTCGTCGCTATTCTCAGCACGGTTTTCGATGCGTCTCCGGCCGTTCGGATAGTCTCCGGTGACTTCGTCCACACATGGCGGGCCGAACGTGCTCGGTGCGGAGATCCGGACGTCGTCGTGGGAAACCTGCCGTACAACGCGGCGACGCGAATCCTCCTCGATCTGTTTGTTCACGATCTGCGGTCGCGTGTGGTGATCACGATCCCAAAGGAACTCGCCGACCGGATCACCGCCGTCCCGCGCACGCCCTCCTACTCGTCGTTCTCGATCATCTGTCAAACGGGATGGAGGATTGAACGGATAGGAACGCTCCGGCCCGGATCGTTCTATCCGAAACCTACGGTGGTATCGAGTATGCTCGAGTTGGTTCCCGCCGAACCGCGTTTGTCGTTTCCGCGTGCTTTTTTTCTCGACTTTTGCCGATGTCTCTTCTCTACGCGGCGAAAAACGATCCGAAACAACCTGAGCCGATGCGACGCAGTCAACAAACCGGACGCCGACGCGATGAACGCAATTCTCGACGCCGCGTCCGTTGCTCCGGACGATCGAAGTGAAACGCTTTCGGCCGATTCCGTCGTTGATCTTGCCGCTCGGTGGTACGAGGCTATACTATAGGACTACTGAAGCGAAAACTCCAAGTATCGTCACATAGAGGCACATCATGAAATCGATCATTGCGCCTTTTACGTTCCTTGTACTCGTCGGTTGCGCGACCGCCCCGCCCCGGGCGGAGCGGTCGGACGTTCAACCCGCAGACCGAGCGGAACGTGAGGAAACGGTTGTCCGCCGGGAAGAGAGCGTGCGCGAGGAGAAGGCGGCCGACGAGTCGACGGCCGACCGTGACGAAGCGGCCGTGAGCGAAAAGAGCGCCGAAGAGAAGGCCGTCGATGAATCGACGACGGAACGCGCCGTCGGCGCCGACGAGGTCGAGGTCGCATCGAAGACTCCCGCGGCAGGATCCGCGGCCGTCGAGCCGGCCGACAAGGACGCCTCGTCGGGTTCGGAAGTCGTTTCCGCATCGGAGTCGGCGTCGACAGTTTCGCTTCCGGTCCGCGTTACGCGGGTTCTGGCGAACGGCGTCGTCGATTCGACGAGAACCTTCTCTTACCAACCCGGGACCGACCGAATGATTCTCGAAACGGTCGAGCTGTCGGAGAATCGGATCCGGCGGCGTATCGAATACACCTACCGCGACGACGGCGCCGTGGAAATCGTTCGCAGCGGCGCCGACGGTCTGGTGGAGTCGAGAACCATACGTACCTACGTGGAAGGGCGCCTCGTACGCGAAGAACAGCTCGATTCACGCGGGAAGGTACAGTTCTCGTCGCGATATGAATACGATCGACCGGGCGTCGTACGGTGGTTGCTCTTCGACGGCGACGAAGTGCTGCTTTCCGAGTCGGCTTATACCTACGAAGGGGACCGTCTTGTCCGTGTCGACAATCGAGACGGCGACGGTGTTCTGCAGGAGTACCTCGTCCACGATTACGACGGCGCCGGGCGACTCGTTTCGATCACGACGTTTGATGCGATCGACGGCGCCGAAATCGAGCGGACGACCTACGACTACGACGACGGGGACAGAGTCGAGACAATGATCGAGCGGCGTCCCGGTTTTGCGCGCGAGACGAGGTATGAGTACGATGATTCGGGCAACGTGACCGCCGAAACCGTATTCGGCGGGCGGGGCGAGCTGTTGTACGCGAACCGATACGAGTATGAAGAACTTCCCGTATCGACGGCGGGAGGAATGTGATGCGTCGGCGGTGTCGTTCGGCGCGGTTTTCGACGAAGAGTTTCGTTCCTCACCTCATGCTGAGCTTGCTGATCGCGTTTGTCGCGCTCCCGCCGGTTTGGGCAAACGAGCGCTCTCTTGTATGGTCGAGGCTCTACCGTCGGGCCGAGTCACTGAGCGACCGATTGGCGCTGATGAAAAACGCGGCGCAAAACCCGACGACGGATCTTATCCCCATGCTGCTCGCGGCGTTGGATGAGCTCAACGCGACGCGCGAGGAACTCGATTCAACCACGGAACGATATCTTCATACCGAACTGAGCAAGATCGTCATTCGGACCCTCGGCGAGCTCGGAACCGCAGAAGCAGCGGACGCGATCTTTGATGTTGCGCGCAACGGCACCGACCCGTACCTTCGCGGAGAGGCGATCCTCGCTCTCGGTCGCGTCGGCGCGACGAGATACGCCGACGACGTCGCCATCATGCTTCGCAACCTCAACCTCAACCTTGACTCCGGCGTCCGGGGGACCCGCGCGGAAGTGCTGGCTTGGTCTTGCGTTTTGGCGCTCGAGCGCCTCAGGCAGCCGGTTGGATTCACCCCTCTTTTTTTCGCATCAATAGGATGGTATTCGCCTGCGAGCGGCGTAAGGCCGAAGGCGACCGAGGTAATGCAGGATTTGATGCCCGACCCGACGAGTGTTCTCGAAGACATCGTTCGGATCGAATCCGAGCCGTCGATCAAGCTCGAGGCGCTTCTCGCCGAGGATCGCTCCGATGCGTCTCCTGAGGGAAAAGCATCGGTCGCCGCCGAGGCGCTCCGTCAGAGTCTCATTCACGAGCCTTCCACCGTCGTCGAGACAACGACGTACGGAAGGCTCAGACTCAAGGCGATGGAAATGCTCATCGAGCACGCGATCCCGTCGGAACAGACGGTCGATTATCTCGGCGAAGTGCTTTCGAGCGGGTTCGACGTAAACGAACGGATTACCGCGATTCTCGCGATTGGCTCACAGCGAACCGAGTACGCGACGGCGACGCTGGTACGGTTTCTCCGTCGGCAGAACGAACGGCAACTCGCGGGAATCACGCCGGCGGATTATCGGATTATCCGATCGACGATACAGGTGCTCGGTCGGATCGGTGACGAGGCGGCCGTCGAAGAGCTTTTGGCCGTCGGGATCTCAAACTGGCCCAACTCTATCGTACGCGAGGCGCAGGAAGCGCTTGATAGGATCGATCACTAGACCCGCGGGCGCTGCCGAGCGTGCCCGTCGGCCGGCTGCAGGCGCGCCCGTCTCCCGTCCTTCCGATTCAGATGCGTCGCTTTATGCTATGCGCCGAGTCCTTTGTACACGTCGAGTACCGCGTCCAGGCGGGCTTTGTTCGCTTTACTCATCGGACACATCGGCAGTCGGTACGATTCTTCGATGAGCCCGCGGCGCGCCAGCGCATATTTGACGGGAATCGGGTTGGTCTCGTAGAACAACGCCTCGAAAAGAGGCAACAACTCATAATGCCTCCGTCGCGCTTCGACCAGATCGTTGCGAAGCGCGGCGTCGATCATTTCGATTACCATCGACGGGACGAGATTGCTCGCCACCGAAATGACTCCGACGCCTCCGAGTGCGCATAGGGCAAAAGCAAGGTTGTCGTCTCCGGAAAGAACCGCGAGAGATTCCGGTTTGGCGGAGATCAGGTCCATCATCTGGCGCAGATCCCCGCTGGCCTCTTTTACCGCACGTACGTGCGAGAGCTTCGCGAGACGAAGCGTCGTTTCGTTTTCGATATTCTTTCCGGTTCTTGAAGGGATATTGTAGATGACCATCGGGAGATCGACGGCCTCCGCTATCGCGGCGAAATGGCGATAGAGCCCTTCCTGCGTCGGCTTATTGTAGTACGGCGCCACTTGAAGCGACGCGTCGACGCCGATCTCCGCCGCATAGCGAGTCATTTCGATTGCTTCGGCGGTGCTGTTCGACCCCGTTCCTGCGATCACCGGAACCCGTCCGTCGGTCTGGTCGACCACGAGTTCGATCACGTGGATGTGCTCCTCCGGGTCGAGGGTCGGACTTTCGCCGGTCGTGCCCATCGGAACCACTCCGGCTATCCCGGCGTCGATTTGCCGGTCCACAAGCGAGCGGAGCGCCGATTCGTCGACCGTCCCGTCCTTGTTGAACGGAGTAATGAGGGCCGTGAAGACTCCCGAAAACGTCATGCAGTATCTCCTTTTCCAAGTAACTCTGCGATAAAATCTTCCACACGAAAAAAACCGGTCCTTCCGACGAGCCACTCGGCTGCAAGCACCGCGCCGACTGCGAACCCGTTGCGATTTCGCGCCGTATGTCGCAGCTCAATCGTATCGGCCGCCGAATCAAACATAACCGTATGAATGCCGGGGGTTTCGCCGCCTCGAACGGACGCCACGTGGATTTCCTCGTCGTCGCGACGCCTGTCCAGCCTATCGGTGACTATGCGTCGTTTGCGTGCGACCTCGCCCCTCGCGGTCTCCGCCGCGGATGCGCAGGCGTCAAGAAGTTGCTCGGCGATTGTCAGTGCGGTTCCGGAAGGCGAATCCTTCTTTCTCTTGTGATGAATCTCATACATGAGCACGTCGTAGCCCTCGACCTTGGCCGAGATTTCAGCCGCGAAGCCGACGAGCGCGAGAAACATGTGCGCACCCACGCTGAAATTGCTGCCCCACAGCAACGCCCCGCCGTCCCGGTAGAGTTCTTGCACGGCGCGGCGTTGATCCTCCCATCCGGTGGTCCCGACCACCGCAGGCGTCCGGCAACGTGAGTATACGCGTGCGTTATCGAACACCGCTTCGGCGAGAGCGAACTCCACCGCTACGTCCGCCCGCGAAACAAGCTCTTCGTCGAGTTTCGCGCGGTCGGCGTCGCGGGCGACGGGATCTACGCGGGCGGCAATCGTGTGCCCCCTCGCCAATGCCGCCGATTCGACTTCGTGTCCCATCCGTCCGTATCCGACGATAACGATGTTCATGCGTATATGATAGAGCGGCAACCGGCCGTCGTTCAAGCGCACCGGGACGCCGCGAGGCGGAGGTGGCCGTGTCGGCGCGCTTGAGTCCGAAGAATGCCTGTTGTAGGATGTCGTATGGTCGTCGGCGTGTACGGTCTTGGCCGGTTCGGCGCGTTCTGGGCCGATTGTCTGGCAAACCGATTTCCGGTTAAGGGCTACTCGCGGAATCCCGGGCGCGCGGCATCGGATCGGGTCCAGCGAGTCGGCGAAGATGAAGTACTCTCCTGCGACGCCCTGTTCCTCTGCGTCGCCATTTCGGCCATGGAAGAAGTTCTGGAACGGATTGCGCCGAGGCTTGCCGAGGGTACCGTGGTGCTCGATACCTGCTAGGTCAAGATTCGACCGATCGAGTTGATGCGAAAGATCCTGCCCGAACGGGTTCGCATTATTGGAACGCATCCGATGTTCGGGCCGGACTCCGGCAAGCACGGGATCGCCGGGCTTCCGCTGTGCTTCTGCCCGGTTCGAGCGCCCGAATCACTCGTTGACCGCTGGCGGCTCATATTCGTGTCGATGGGACTTGAAATCCACGAGCTCACTCCGCAGCGGCACGATCGGGAAGCCGCGTATACGCAGGGCGTGACTCACTTCATCGGCAGGGTTCTGGGTAATCTCGATCTTTCACCGAGCGCCATCGGCACCGTCGGCTATTCGAAGCTTCTCGAGATTGTCGAGCAGACCTGCAACGATCCGCTTCAACTGTTTCTTGATTTGCAGCGGTACAATCCGTTCACCGGGGAAATGCGCGAGAGGCTGTCTCGTGCGCTCGAAAGAGTGCGAACCATACTCGACGGGGCATCTTCGGACGCCGAGGAAGGGTAGAGTCGCCGATGCTGCATCGGGCCGTTCGACGTGCGGTCGACAATCTTGACATCGACGCGGCGCCGCGCGTAGAGTAGACTCTTGTTGGCAATGGCGGAGTTACGCATAAGCGAAATCGATGAGCACGAGGTCGACACGGTTCTCGCGGAGGACATCGATTTTTCGGGGGAGCTCTCGTTTTCGCGGCCGCTGATGCTAAAGGGGAGGTTCACCGGACAGGTCGACGCCACCGGTGATCTCTACGTCGGCGCGCGTGCCACCGTCGATGCGGCGATCAAGGCGAATGTGGTTTCACTCAGAGGAACGCTCAAAGGGAACATACGCGCCTGCTCGCGTGTGGAACTCTTCTCGACCGCGGTCGTCGAAGGCGACATCGAGGCGCCCGATATTGTTATGGAGAGCGGTTGCAGGTTCAACGGTATGTGCCGAATGAGCGACGACTCGGTTGCCGATGCAAAGGGGACTCAGGATGAGTAGCCGCCTTTTGATGGTCGGGTTGCTTTTCGTCGCTTTTTCGAGCGGTCTCGTCCCGCAGGAGCAGGAGGACGCTCTCGCCGCATACCGGAACGGCGAGTACGCGGAAGCCGTGCGAATCTGTTTGGTGGAACTGGAGTCCATGCCGAGAAACATGAACTCCTACTCCGTACTCGGGTGGAGCCTGATCGCGCTTGGTCGCTACGGTGAAGCTCTGGAGTACGCCGACAAAGCATACCAAATATCGCCTCGGGACCCGCGGATCATCGAAATTCTCGGCGAGGCCCACTACTATCTCGGCGACAATCTCGATGCGCTCTCCTTTTTTGAACAATACGCCATTCTCGCACCCACCGGCGACAGGATTGAGAACGTTTATTTCTTTATGGGTGAAATCTTTATCCGTCTCGAAGAATATAACCACGCCGATATCGCCCTTTCCACCGCCGTCTATCACGCGCCGAACAGCTCGAGCTGGTGGTCGCGGCTCGGCTACGCGAGAGAGATGGCCGGCGATTACCGGTACTCGCTCGACGCCTACGAAAAAGCGCTTTCGCTCAATCCCTCGCTTACCGAGGCGGTCAGAGGGAAGCAGCGCGTACGGGATCTCGCACAGCCGGAGTAGCGGCGCGTTCGATTCGCATTGCCGCTCGATCGGATCACGATTGGATTTCCGCCGGGGCGTACCGCTTCGCGCTCCTTTTGTTTTTTCAATTCGCTTGAGTTATATTCTGGTCTGTTAAAGAAACCGAAATGGTAAGGAAGGAAAGAATGAGACGAATACTCACGGGGCTGTCGGCGTCGGCGGCGCTTTTCATGCTTTTCGCCGGTTGCGAGAATCCATTCACGGGCAACGTGTTTTCAACTTTCGACGAGCCCGATTCTCCGCAATCGGCCGCGGAAGTAACCGCGCTGGTCGAAAGCGGCGGAGTCGAGGCGCTTGTCGACGAGCTGGCCAATCTCTCGCAATCGAGCGCTTTCTACGACGAGTTGGTCGAACAGGATCTTGCCAATCCGGAGGAACCGAGCGCGCTCGACCAGATTCTCGAGGAGTTGGGGGCCGTTTACACCAACGCCGACGGGACACCGGTCGTCGATCCGGCTCCCGAAGATGTTCCGTTGATTCAGCAGGCGGCGCTCATCGCCGCCGACATAGAGCTGAATACGTCGAACGGCGCGGAGGTCGTCGATTCACTCGTTACGGCCGCGTTCGGTTTGATCGGCGACACCGGAGGCGGCACCGAACCGGCGCCCGGCCAGAGTTTCGAGTCGATTGTTTCGGACATGATTAACGCTTCGTTCGGGTCGTTGACCGGTGAGGAGTTTACCGAGACGCTGTCGAGCCTCAAAAACGCCGCGGTGGCGTATGAGGCGTTTGGCGGCACCGTCGAGGGCGAGCGTGACGCGACCACCGACGAGGTCATCAGCGTCACAGCGCCGGAAGACGCGAATATCGAAGCGGTCGCGCAAAATGCGGCCGTAGCGATCGTTCTGACCGAGATCGTGGTCGAATACGAAGCCGCCACCGGACAGACGATCAACTCGCAGGAGGAGCTCACGGCCCTGGCCACTTCGGCAGCCGATACGAGCGACCCCGGTTACGCGGAAAGTTCGGCCATAATCACCGCGGCGGTGACGAATCTTGAAACGAATACTTCTTTCGATAACATTCTTGTCGCCTCCGGACTCGCGGATCTTCTGAACCTTGGGGGTACCCAATGAGACGTATCGTAGTAGCCACGATCATTTTTGCATTCTTCGGCGCGCTTGCTTTCGGCGAACCGGTCACCGTGTATGAACCGAAGTTTCAGCCGCAGAGTCCCGAGATTATGGCGCAGGGCGGGTCGTACCT
>JAJRYZ010000149.1 GCA_024275515.1 Spirochaetota bacterium | reverse complement strand
TCTTCTTCGTCTTTCACGCCGAACTGCTTCTCATATCTGTCGCGGTACTCCTCGTACGACTCCCTCTTTCGCGCAAAACCGCTGAGAACCAGAAACAAGAAAGCGCCTCCCAACGGAATGATCCCCCCTGTAGAAACGAAGAACACGAACATGAGAACCGCGAGACCGGCGAAAACGGCGCTCAAAAGCGTCACGCGTTTGAGTCTTCTCATCGTTCCGGCAGTGTATCACGATTCGTTCTCTTCGGGCTCGAACGTCTTGATGATACGTTCCGCCTGGTAGGTGGAGAGAATAAACGGATACGGCGTCTGCGAGCTTCGTGCCCGATAGCCCGAGTCGACCTTGTCGAAAAGAAACAATTGCTTCGATTCTTCACCCTGAACGTCGAGTACGAACGATGGTCGGCCGAAATCCTCATCATCGATATATCGCTGAGAGGTGAGATTACTTAGCGTTCTCAATAGCGACTCGACCTTTTCGGTATCCCACACCGCCTCGTCGTCGCCGGTCCAGACCGCTTTCTCATCCTGAACCGATTTGTATAGGTTATACGAAGCGTCGAGCGTGGTTGCCTCGATGCGCGTAACCGAAGACGGTTCTATCGAGAAGATAAGCTTGTCGCGGAGGGCTTCGTCGTCGTCGTCGAACACATCCACCAGGTTCCCCCGCGCCTGAAATACCCGGTCGTCCCCCGACACCCGCACGTAGGTGTGGTTGTACGTCGGCGCCCGCTTGCCGACGTCGAAACGAAAAAGCTCATTACCCTTTCCCGAGACGACCACGGTATACCGGCTCGCCTCATCCAGTTCGTACCGTTCGTAGTAGCGGGCGGTGGAAACGAGATCGGTCAGGTCGAGCCCCGTAATCGTTTCAAGCATCTTGTCGATTTTCTTCGGGTCGGGCTTGTAGCCCGCCGGGCCGATGCTCCAGTCCCCCCCTCTTTTGCGCAACTCCACTTTTCCGTTCGACTGCGAGTCGATCTCGATCGCGTCGATATCGCCGATCGCGATTTCGGGAATATCGGGGAGCGTGTACTGAATGCGATCGCTGCGCCGGAAACCGAGATAGAGCGCAAGCGCGACGATCGCGAGACCGAAGAATGAGTAGACGACGATCATTCGAATGCGTTGCGATCGTCTTCGTGATGCGCGGTCACTCATTGTTTGTGCCCTCCCCCGCACGAGCGAAGTGCGCCTCAATTGTTCGTTTTCTGGCGCTCCGGAAAAACCATACGCCCAGACCCGCGAGAATAACCATGATCGGAAGAACCGCGATGTTGAATGTTTTTACGAACGAGCGAAGACTCACCGTGGTTTCGTCGAGCGGAGCGAAGCCTGCGCCTTTCGTCCGCATGGCCGCGTAGTCTTCCCGACCCGATAGATAGTCGAGCAGGTTCAGCACGAAAGCGGCGTTTCCGGTTTTGGCTTCGGCGTCTATGACGTTGCTGCCGATCATCGCCGACCCGCCGATGAGCACCAGCCGACCGTTTCCCGAGTCGATCCGGGTCCGTTGTAGGTCGATCGCATCGGCGCGAAGCGCGCTTGTTTCGGTTCCGGCCGTCCGGTCGTCCGATTCTTGCTCCGGCTTCGGCTCCGGTGGGTCGGGAATTTCCCTGCCGACGAAGTAGCTCTCGAACGGCCCGGTGAGCATATACGCTAGAGGGATCACCTCCTGCATGTCGTCGGGGGGAGGATTGATTACATAGGGATTGGTCAGATTGATTTCGTTGCCCTTCATCAGCCATCCGTCCTTCGAGCTCTTGAACAGAAGCGTTGCCCTCGCTCCGGGCCCGTCGTCGTCGTCGCTCTCCACGGGGCGCACCGGCGAGGCGTTGAGCAGGACCATGTCCGGGATACCCTTGAGGAACTTCAGCCGGGTGTTTCTTCCCCCGGCGTCGACGATCGGCGCAAAATAGACCGGCGTCTCCATAATCCCGCCCTGAGCGCTTCGCTGACGCTGCACGAAGCTCTTCTCGTCGAGGACGTAGGCCTGTTCGAGTTCAAGCCCGTAGTGTCGCACGAGTTTCTCGAGACCGGTGGTTCTCGGCAGATAGACCGGCTGCCGGCCTCCGAACTGCGAGTCCTGAGGGGTGAGCACCGTGTGAGAGTCGAGAAACATGACGACGTTGTTCCCGCCGAGGAGGAATTGGTCGATCTGATAGAGCGCGAAATCGCTCAATTTCTCGCGCGGAGCGACGATGACGAGGGTCGACAGCCCGTCGGGGATTTTGCCCGTGTCGAGATCGATCTCCCGGAATCGGTATTCCGATGAGACGACCGTGTTGAAGTTGGCAAGATCGGTCTCCAACGGCGAGGCGCCGGGCTGCCGGCGACCGCCCGCGAGCGGGGGCGCGCCGTATCCGGTGACGTAGCCGATTTCCTGCTGGACCCCGATGAGCGAGTCGGCGACGCTCGATATGGTCTCCTTGAGCGACGAGACGTCCGCGATTTGAAGTCCGAAGATGCCGCGACTGATAATGTCGACCGTATACTTACGTTCTCCGCGACTGATCGCGAGCGCGGCGTAGGCCTGCTCCCGGCCTCCGTCTTCGGTGCGTAGAACCAGCGGAACCGCGCCGTACTTTTCCTGTACGTCGTCCGTCTCGTCGTTGGTTGGGTCGATACGCTCGAACGTGAGACGGCCGTAGAATTCGGTGTTCAGCTCCGCGACCGTGTTTTTGAGTTCATCGGGCAAAGTGTGGAACGCGCCGCTGAACGCCTCGAGATTCTCGGTAAGCACAAGAGTCACGTCGATGTTCTCTCGCATGGCGAGCAACGCGCTGATCTTGTCGCTCATTTTGTCGATGATGCTCGTAATCCGATACTCGAGATTCGCGGTCGAGGTGACGGCGGGTATCGTTTCGATCATATCTCCGTGGATGATCGCGACGCCCATGTACACGGTGACGAGTTGTACCTCATCCTGCTGGACATTCTGTATTTGAATGGGAAAGATGCGATACTGACGCGCTTCCTGCTCTTCGGGGCTCATCTCCCCCTGCGCATCCTGGCGCGACGGTACCGTGACGATATCGTAGTTGAAGTACCGGTTTCCGGCGATCGCGTACTCGTCGAGCAGGTCGCGCAGGATTTGGCGGTTGTTGTTGTACGGCGACGGGAGGGTCGAGGAGAAGAACGCTTTGATGGTAAGCGGTTCTTCGAGCGACGCCACCGCGTCCCTGCTCGCCGCCGAAAGCGAGAACACGTCGTTCCGCGTCAGGTCGGCCCGGACGAAGAGGGTCGTGGAGGCGACGTTTAACAGGACGATCACCGTAACGACGAGAAAAAACGGAACGATTCTTCTGGATCGTGTGTTCATTGTTCCTCCTACTGCCGCTCTTCAGTCGCGATCCTCGTCGCAAAGAGCGCAACGACCGTTGCGCTGAGAAAGTAGATGATGTCGCGCGTGTCGATGATGCCTTTGGCGATGTTGCGGAAATGGTAGTCCGCGCTGAGGAATTGCAGAAAGCCGGCCGCGAACGTCGGCATCAGGAAAAGGACCTTGTCGATGACATACAGAAAAAAACAGATGGCCGTTGCCGCGATGAACGCCACGATTTGGTTCTTGGTGAAAGACGAGGTGAGCATTCCCACCGAACAGTAGGCGGACGCAAGAAGCACCGCGCCGAGATAACCGCCGAGAACCGGACCCCAATCAAGATCGCCGAGTGAAGAGATCCAGAGCGGGTAGGAGATTGTCGGAAGGAGCATAACGACGACGAATCCGAGCGCGGCGGTGAACTTGGCAAGGAGTATGTCGAGGCCGGTGACCGGGAGCGTGTAGAGAATCTCGTACGAACCGGTCCCGAACTCCTCCGCGTACGATCTCATCGTGATGGCCGGAATGAAAAACACCAACGTAATCGGCAGAAGCGAGAAGAAATCGCGCAAGTCGGCACGGCCGAACAGGAAGAACGACGAGAAAAAGAACCAGCCGGTGACGATGAGGAATATCACGATGACGATGTAGGCGATCGGTGAGGCGAAGTAGGACGTGAACTCTTTCTTGACGATGTATAGCAGTCTCGTAAAGCTCATTCTTTTTCCTCCCCATCGTGGTGATCATTCGGCGCTTCGGCGGTAAGCGCACGGAAAGTGTCCTCGAGAGACTGACGCTCCCGGGTCAGCTCGAGAAGGACCCAATCGTGGCGTTTGATTTCGAGATAGACCGCCGCCCGGAGATCGCCGTCGGTCGCGACGACATAGGAAGCCGGATCGCCTCTGCCGTCTTCCGATGTGATCCGCTTTACGCCGTCGATTCCCGACAGCGCGGAAACCACTTCGGACTCGCTCGCCCCCGACAGCGAAACCCGTATCAGTTGCGACTGTAGACCGGCGGCGCCGAGAGTCTCTGGGCTTCCGTCCGCGACGATTCTCCCCCGGTTGATAATGACGATTCGATCGCACGTCGCCTCGGCCTCGCTGAGTATGTGCGTGGAGAAGATGACGGTCTTTCGTTCACCCATTCTGCGAATGATCGATCGAATATGCACGATTTGATTCGGATCGAGACCGGCGGTCGGTTCGTCGAGGACGAGAATCTCCGGATCACTCATCATCGCGTGAGCCAATCCCACCCGCTGTTTGTACCCGCGCGAGAGTTCTTTGATCGGTTTGTGCATGACTTCGGCGAGTCCGCACAGTTCGGATAGCTCATCGATTCGTCCCGGACGATCGACCCGACGAATCCCCCTGATCGAAGCGACGTAGAGCAGATAGTCGTAGGTGATCATGTCCGGATAGAGCGGCGCCGATTCGGGCAGATAGCCGATCCGCCGCTTTACCTCAAGCGAATCTTCGACGACGTCGAGATCGCCCACTTCGATGGTTCCGGCCGAAGGCCTGAGATATCCGGTCAGGATACGCATGGTCGTGGTTTTTCCCGCGCCGTTGGGTCCCAGAAGACCGAGGATCTGCCCTCGCTCGATGTCGACCGACAGTGCGTCGACCGCACAGAAGTCATCGTAGTACTTCGTCAAGTTTTTGATACTGATCATATAGGCGCCTCCGTCGGTTCCCGCCCGGCGGCGGCCGGCGGGCCCCGATACATTCGATACCACGTGGAATTACGGCTGTGCGTGCGTCGCCTCGGGGAACGCTTTCGACCTACCCACGCGGTGTTCTCCCATCGAGACTTGTGTGGAGATTGCCCGAAACTCTTTGGGTTGAAAGAAATATACAAAGCTCGCCTCGGTCGATCAAGGCGGAAACGAGGTGCGCGGCGATTCCCGATCCTGACCGGCGACTATTCCGTTCGATTGACGCGGGAAGGTATTCGTGTGAGGCTTGAATGCAATGCTTCTCGCAAGGAGAAGTCCGGATGAAGCGATGGATTGTTCTCGGGTTCGCGTGTTTGTTGGTGCTCGGGTGCAGCAGCGTGGGAGAGCGGAGCGAGCGACCGTATTCCGACACGATCGCCCGCGTGGTCTCCGGGATTTCGACCGCCGTCGCCTACCGGGACGCTCCCATTCGAATTCGTTTCGCCGAACCGGTCGAGGACCGCGAAAAACTTCTCGCCGGCGCGCGCATAGTCGAGTTTGATCCGAGCATTCGGTTCCGTTTGGATTGGGAGGATTCGAGGACACTGGCGGCGACGCCGGAGGAACCGCTCAGACCGGGGTTCGAATACGCAGGATCGGTCGACATCGCCCGGATCGTGGGTGATCCGTCGCTTGAAGCTCCCTTCGAGTTCCGGTTCGTCGCCGTCGGAAATGAGATTACCGATCTGGATATCGCGACCGAAACGGGTCCGGCCGGCGCCTACCGTCTCCGAGGAACCGTCACCTTCTCTCAACCCGTCCGCGTCGCCGAGGCGAAGCGGGCGTTTTCGCTTCGGAGCGGACGCAGGTCGTGGGATGTGCAGGTCTCCGCAGACGGCGAACGTTCCCGCACGTATTCGGTCGCGTCCGAGCCGATCCGACGTGCACGGAACGGACGGGACATCGAGTTTCGGGCGGACGCGGCGCCGCTCGGGTTGGAGCGGCCCGTTTCAAAGACGTTTCTCATCCCCGCCGCGGGGTCGTTTTCGGTGACGGCGGTGGAACCCGTCGATGGAGACGCGCGGTCGGGATATCGGATCGAGCTCTCCGACGAGGTCGATCCGGAACAGGAGCTTTCCGGGCTCATACGAGTGAGACCCGAGGTCGATGCCGGTATCAGGGCGGCGGGACGGGAGGTGTTTCTTTTCGGCGATTTCGAGCCCGGGGGACGTTACACGATTCTTGTAAGCTCAAGTCTGCGTAGTACCGAAGGCGAAACGAGCGGCGCGGACCGCCGTTTCGAAGTCGTGGCGCCCAATCTAGAACCGGTCGTCGAGTATTTGAGCGCCGGGGTCTTTATGCCGTCGGCCAATCGCAACACGCTCGGTTTTCGCTCGCTCAACGTTCGGTCGGTGCGTCTCCGGGTGGTCCGAGTGTTCGAGAACAACCTCGGTCAATTCCTCCAGACCGAATCTCTGACCGCTTCCCGCAGAAGAACGAATTATTTCAACTCGACGTATCTCAACCGCGTCGGAGTGGTGATCGTCGATCGCGAGCTGGCGATCGGCGAGCGGCGGAACGTCTGGATCGTGAACGGGATCGATCTGTCCGATGTCTTCGACGGTCGGCCGAAGGGGCTCTACGTGATAAGCCTGCGATACGGCCAAGACGATATTATCGCGGCGCCTCCCGACTACTACTACCGGTACTGGGAAAGTACGATATACAAACCGGTGGTCGCGACCGACATCGGAATCACCTACAAGCGTTCCGGAGAGGATCACCTGGTATTCGTGACCGATCTGCTCGACGCGCGTCCCCTGGCGGGAGTCGATGTCTCGCTCAGGACCTATCAGAATCAGGTCGTCGGACGTTCGGTCACCGACCGGCGCGGCTTCGTCTCGTTTTCCGACGTGCCCGACGAGGTTTTCTACGTCGTCGCCGAAGACGCGGAGCAGCGCTCGGTCGTCAAGTTGAACGAGATGGCGTGGAATCTCTCCTCGTTCAACACCGGCGGCGTCGAAGTCGACGAGAGCGGTACACGCGGCTTCGTGTATACCGAGCGCGGCGTGTATCGGCCCGGCGACGAGATCCATCTATCGGTCGTCCTTCGCAACTCCGACGGCGCGTTTCCCGATTCGCACCCGATCTCGATCGACTGGTACAACCCCCGCGGGCAGCTCGTCGGCGAGTACGACACGACCGACGGCGTCGACGGATTCTATAGTCTGCTTCTTTCTACCGAACCCACCGATCCTACCGGTGCGTGGAGAGTCGAGATCGAGGCCGGCGGCGCCCGGCTGTCGCACGTGGTCCGGGTGGAGACGATCGTTCCCAACCGGCTCAAGGTGCTCGTCGAACCGCTCCGCGACACGCTCACCCGAGCCGATCGAGAGATCGGATTCCGGATACGGTCGACCTATCTGTTCGGGGCGCCCGCGGCACGACTGCAGGCCGAAGCTACGGTGACGATAGAGCACGCGCGCCGTTCCTTCGAACGGTACCCGGGATTCCTCTTCGACAACGAATCGGTGCGATTCGCCTCTATTCGGCGGCAGGTATTTCGCGGCGCGCTCTCGGAGGACGGGACCGCCGAGGTCGTCGCGTCGCTTCCGTCGTTCGCCCGAGCGCCGTCGGCGCTCCAGGCGACAGTTACCGCGCGCGTATACGAAAAAGGCGGGCGTCCCAATGTGCGAACCGAGAGGATACCCGTCGAACCGTACGATCGATACGTGGGTCTCCGCAAACCCGAAACGCCCTACGGGTATGTACGGATGGGAAACGAGATGTCGGTGGGATACATCCTCGTGGATACCTCAGGCCGACCGGTTCCCGGTCGCACTCTCACGTACGGTATATATCGAAACGAGAGCTACTGGTGGTGGGAATACGATAGCCGGCAGGAGTTCAGACTTCACTACAAATCGGATACGAACACGACGCTCATCGCCGAAGGCACGCTCGTAACATCCGACACGCCGGGGTCGTTTACGTTTCGGCCCGAGGAATGGGGCGAATACTACGTCGAGGTTTCGGACCCCGACGCTGCGGGGCACAGCGCCGGGTTCTTTTTTCGTTCGTCATGGTGGGGAGCACTCCCGGCGGAATCCGACGAGGCGTCGATCCTCGCGGTGCGTACGGACAAGGAACGCTACTACGTCGGCGATACCGCGCGCATCACCTTCCCCAGTCCGCCGTCGGGTCGCGTTTTGTTGACCGTGGAGCATGTTTCGGGGATTCTCGCCACGCGGGTCGTTGAGCTCGACGGCGCCGAAGAAACGGTGGTGCCGATAGGCGTCGATGAATCGATGGTGCCGAACGTCTATGTGTCTCTTTCGCTTATCCAGCCTCATCGGCAAACGCTCAACGATCGCCCGATTCGGCTCTACGGCGTCGCGCCTCTTCCGGTCGAGGATCCGGCGACGCATCTTCCGGTCCGCATAAGGGTGGGGGAACGATTGGAGCCGAACATGCCGTTTACCGTGGAGGTGTCGACCGACGATCGGCGGCGCGCGCAGTTCACGCTCGCGGTCGTCGACGAGGGGTTGCTCGACCTTACCCGGTTCGCGACCCCCGATCCGTGGGCGGCGTTTCACCGGAAGCAACGACTGACGGTCCGGACTTTCGATCTTTTTTCGCACGTCATCGGCGCGAACGACGGCGATTTCTTCAACGTTTATTCGATCGGGGGCGGCTACGATCAGGGAATCTTAACCGGCGGCGATGAGGAAAAAAACCGTTTCGAGCCCGTCTCGCTTTTCGCCGGACCGATCCGGACCGACAACGACGGACGGGCGCGCGTTACCTTCGACATGCCCAACTACATGGGGTCGGTGAGGATAATGGCCGTGGCGGCCGACGGGAAAGCCTACGGTTCGGCCGAAAGGACCGTCCCGGTCAAAAAAGACCTATTGGTGCTTCCGTCGTTCCCGCGGGTGCTTGGGCCGGAGGAGAGCTTCAGGATTCCCGTGACGGTTTTCGCGCTCACCGACGACCTCGGGCCCGTGACCGTCACGGTCGATGTCGAGGGACCGGCCGGCATCGAAGGCGAAAGTTCCCGAACGATCGCTTTTCCGCAGGCGGGTGAGGAGGACATCGTCTTCGACGCGCGCACCGAGGCGGCGGTCGGTGTTTTGCGCTTCGTCGTGAGGGCCTCTTCGGAACGTGCCGAGGCGACGGCGGAAGTCTCGATTCCGCTTCGGGCGGCGTCTCCGAGAGTTTCGGAGCGGTCGGTCGCGATGGTGGAGCGCGGCGAGACGGTGATATTGGAGGTTCCCGGCGGCGGAATCGCCGGAACGAACGAAGCCCTCGTGAGCGTTGCACGCCGACCCGATCTCGACATCGATCATCGTCTCCGGCGCCTCATCAGGTACCCCTACGGATGCGTCGAACAGACGACTTCGGCGGTTTTTCCGCAACTGTTTTTGTCCGACTTCCTCGGCGACTCTTCCGATGTCGATGTCGACGACAACGTCAACGCCGGTATCCGACGGCTGAGGCGTTTTCAGCTCGGTTCGGGAGCATTCTCGTTTTGGCCCGGCTCGACGGCGGCGTCGGTGTGGGGAACCAACTACGCGGGGCATTTTCTACTCGAGGCCAAGCGCCTCGGCTACTACGTCCCGGTCGATATGCTTGCCGCGTGGACCAGGTTCCAGACCTCCCGGGCGCTGTCGACGGTGGACGGGCTCATGGAGCGCGTCTACCGGGTCTATCTTCTTGCTCTCGCCGGGAAGCCGTCTATTGCGGCGATGAATCTGCTGCTTGAGGCGAGTCTGCCGGACATGAACGACACGATGCGCAGGCTGCTCGCAAACGCCTACCTCCTGAGAGGGATGGACGACACCGCACGCCGAATCCTCGCGGAGGCGGGAACCGACGTGCGCCGATACGAAAGGCCCGGCGCCACCTACGGATCGGCTCTTCGCGACAGGGCGATGATCCTCGAGTCGGCGGTGCTGTTCGGCAGGTGGGCGGAGGCGCACGATCTGTTTGCCGCTATTTCGACAAGCCTTTCCGGCGAAAGCTGGTATTCGACTCAGGCGACCGGGTACGCGTTGATGGCGATGGGTAAGTTCATCCGCGCGAACGCCGCCGGGGCGGACGCGCCGAGACTCGCCGGGTCGATCCGTGTAGCCGACGGACGCATCGTGCCTTTCGACACCGACGCGATTCGATTCGCGGCGCCGGTTACCGAGGCGGTCGGCGGGCGCGTCGCCGTGACCCTCGACGCCGGCGCGGACGTGGAGCGGGCCTGGGTAACGCTCGAGACGCGGAGAGTTCCGCTGCGCTCGACGACCCGGCCGGAGGCTCGGAACCTGTCCGTTTCGGTCGGCTGGTACGACGAAGGCGGCGGACCGGTCAATCCCGCGAAAGTCGTCCAGGGCGCCTCTTTTTGGGGTGTCATCCGGGCGGGAAAACTGATCGACCGGGAGATTAATGAGCTTGCACTCGTCCAGATCATACCCTCGGGGTGGGAGATAGAGAATCAAAGGCTTACCGGGGAGACGCTTCCGGCCTTTCTCGCTTCCGACGAGATCAATCGGGCCGAGTACGTCGACATACGCGACGACAGAATCATGTGGTTTTTCGATCTCGACCGGAGTGAGCGGCGCCGGGAGTTCGCGTTCAAAGTCAACGCGGTCACCGTCGGCGCCTTTCATCTGCCGCCGACCGTTTTCGAAGCGATGTACGACGGCGCGTTCTACGCTTCGCGTCCCGGCCGCGACGTGGAGGTGCGACCGCGTTGAGCGGAAGAATGACCTTCGCCTTCGTCGGATTCGTGCCGTCGGCGTGTTTGTTTCTTGCGCTTCTTCTACCCTCTCCCCCGCGACCCGATCGGGGGTTGGACTATAGCTCGGTGTTTCTCGCCGAAAACGGCGCGATTCTGCGGGTGTTCCTCAACTCGAACGAGCAGTGGCTGCTCCCGTGGCCCGACGGGCTCTCGATACCAAGCAAGATCGAGGCTGCCGTCGTGGCGGCTGAGGATCGTTACTTCGCGTTTCACCCCGGGATCAACCCCGCCGCGGTGCTGAGGGCGCTCTTTCAGAATCTTCGGGCGGGCGCGATCGTCAGCGGCGCCAGTACGATCACGATGCAACTCGCGCGGCTGCTCGATCCCAAACCCCGGACTCTGGGCAACAAGCTGGTCGAGGTCGTACAGGCGCTCAGGATCGAGCTTCGTCTCGACAAGTCGGACATCTTGAAAGAGTATCTGAGCTACGCTCCGTACGGCGGAAACGTCATCGGCGCCCCGGCGGCGGCGCTGCGGTATTTCGGAAAGCGGATCGACGCGCTGACGTGGGCCGAAGCGGCGACTCTCGCGGTGCTCCCGCGCGCGCCCGCAGCGGTTTACCCTCGTGCGAACTCCTCGCGTCTCGAGACGAGTCGGAACCGGTTGCTCGAGCGACTCCACGGCGAGGGCGCCTTCGACGCGGAAACGCTCCGCCTGTCGTTCGCCGAACCCGTTCCGATGCGTGCGGAGCCTTTCCCCTTCGAAACGCCGCATTTCACGAGGTTTCTCTACGAACGTAGGGGCAGGCGATCGGGGTTGACGCGCACCTATGTCGACATCGATCTGCAGAAGGAGTTGGAACGTGTAGCGACGGTCCACGCCGGCTATCTGCGGACGTTGGGAATAGCGAACCTCGCGGTTCTCATCGTCGAAACGCGAAGCGGAAAGATCGTCGCGTATCTCGGATCTCAGGACTATTTCGACACCTCGTCGTCGGGCGCGGTGGACGGCGTCGTCGCGTCGCGATCGAGCGGGTCGATTCTCAAGCCGTTTCTCTACGCGTTGTCGATCGACGCGGGCATCATTGTCCCGGAGACGATGCTTATCGACGTGCCGACTCATTTCGGCGCCTTTCACCCCAAGAACGTCGACTCGGCCTACTACGGAATGATCTCGGCGCGCGAAGCGCTTCAACGTTCGCTCAACGTACCTGCGGTCAGGCTGCTGCGGTCGTTCGGCTACCGCGATTTCTACCTTTTTCTCAAGCGCGCCGGGGCGACGACACTGTTTCGTCGACCCGACGACTACGGCCTCTCGCTCATAGTCGGCGGCGCCGAGACTCGACTCTACGATTTGGTGTCGCTCTATCGCGGGCTCGGCTCGGGCGGGCGGTTCGGCGGGTTGACGGCTTTTGAAGGAGACGATCCGCCTGAATCGGAAACGAATCTCATAAGTGCCGGAGCATCGTACCTCGTCCTCGATATTCTGCAGGACCTAAAACGGCCGGAGGGAGAAACGTGGTGGCGACAACGGGCGGGGGCGTTCCCCGTGGCGTGGAAGACGGGAACGAGTTACGGAAACCGGGACGCGTGGGCGGTGGGGGTAAGTCCCGACTGGACCGTCGGAGTGTGGGTGGGGAACTTTTCGGGAGAAGAAAACGTCAACCTCCGCAGCGCCTCGACGTCCGCTCCTCTGCTTTTCGACGTCTTCAACCTGCTTCCGAGGAGCGACGAATGGTTCAAACCTCCGGTCGACGAGCTGAAATCGATAACGATCTGTCTCGACACCGGATATCTTGCAGGCGACGCCTGCGAGCGAACCGGAACGGTCGAGGTCCCCGTTCGGGCGCGACCGCTCGGCATATGCCCGTACCACCGGAACGTGTACGTCGACGCGACCGAGGGATTCGAGGTGTGTTCCCTCTGCTGGACTCCGGGTCGCGTCGTTACCAAACGCCTGCTGTTCTATCCTCCCGATGCGGTGCAGTATCTCGCCGGAAGAGGCACGTCGGTCGACGCGGCGCCTCCGCACAATCCCTCCTGTCCTACGGTCGGCGCCCGCACCGGCGACCTTGCCGTCGTCTATCCGACCGAAGGCGGCGTGATCTATCTTCCGCGAGACCTCGACGGCGCGCTCCAGCCGCTGGGCGTGCGCGCGGCGCACAGGGACCGGGAGATGCGGTTGTTCTGGTACCTCGACGGCCGTTATCTCGGGGAAACCATCGAGAATCACGCGCTGCCGGTCGCTCTGGAGCGGGGCGCGCATGAGCTTCTGGTGATAGATTCGCGAGGGCAACGTAAGAGCGTTCGCTTTTCAATCGTGGCCGGCGACGGTTGAAGCGAGGACGGACCACCTGTGGCGCGGCGCGAAATCCGGCCGGTTTCGAGACGCCGGATAGCTCGGGGCGCCCGGCTTCTATCGCCAGATTTCCAGAAAGTCGCTCCGTTTTTTGCGGATGGATGCAAGCAGCGTGTCGGCGGGATAGTAGCGGTTGCGTCCGATCATGCTGATTCCGTCGGGATAGCGAAGGCTGTTGCTGCCCCAATCGCTGGGGATGGGATCGTAGACGATAAAGTACTTCTTGTCCGTCGAGTATCCCTTGATAACAATATAATGGCCCAGACTATAGGTATAGTATCTCCCGATCGGATTCTGCAGCGGACGTCCCTCGACCCAGGGTATATCGCCGGTTTCGAACAGCACGATCGCGATATTGCCGTTGTCGATGACGTTGAACAGGTCCTGTTTCGTGTACAGACGGCGAAACCGAACGTTGACGTCGTTCCGCCGCAGCGACTCGTACAGCTCTTCGAGCGTGGTCGCTCCGAGCCGATCATCCTGCCATCCCACCTGTTGACGGATCGTGGCAACGGGAACGTACTCGCCGTTTGCCCATGCCACGGCCATGGACACGGTCGACGGACCGCAATTCGATTGCGCGCCCGTGTTGAACTGCGTGCGGTACCAGTTGAGATCGCTCCTTTCGACGTGCACCGATTCCATCGGACTGACGAAGACGTAGACGCTGCTGCGGATTCCGTCGTCTTCGATGGTGAGATTGTAATACCCCGCCCGCGTGAAACGATAGACGGTCGTATCGAAGTTGGAGGATACTACCTCGATCGGAGCGGCGTCGATGTCGCGGTAGTTGAGAATGTCGACAATCTCACCCTGCAGCGCGAACTGCTCGCGCACGCTTCCCAGCGTGACGAACGACTGGTACTCGGTCCTGTAGGTGGTCGGATAGGGCACGTCGATCAGAATTTCATTGGACCGGATCGTTCTGTTGTCCGGCAATCGGGCGCTGAGCGCGATCCGGTACGTTCCCGGAGCATCGTAGGTCCAGAAGGTGTCCGGTCGGAACGATTTCCGGCCGTTTCCGAGGTCCCATTGGAAATCCGAAAGCTGCACGTCGATCGGCGCCTTGATGGAGAAGTGAGCGGTCACCGCTCTGCCGTCGTACTGCTCATCGGCACCAATGACAAGGCTCGGCGTCCCGGCGTCGCTCCCGCGCGAGGGAATACTGGTGGTCGTTCGGACCCGGGCGATGCTCTGTTGTCTCGCGAGCTGCAGTTCCTTGGCCAAGGACGGGATCTTGATGATGTCGCCGGCGCGAATCGCGTGGATATTGGAGATTCGATTATATGCGGCGAGTTTTTCGGTGTCGATTTTGTAAATGTAGGCGATCTCCGACAGAGTTTCGCCCGCCGCCACAAGATGATCGAAATCGTGCTCGCGATTCACCTGCAGCGCGCCGCTGCCGGCGGCCGGACGACTCGGCGACTCGGCGGTCCTTTCTCCTGAATCCGCGATCGTTATCTCGGGCAGCATCTCCGGTACGACTCGACTGTCGATCGACGCATCGACCGGTTCGGCGATCGTTTCGGTCGCGCCGAACATGGTTGCGGACATGACGCCGACCACGAGCAGAACGAGCGTTCCGAGTACAAGTTGCGGTCGCCGCACAATATGGTGTGGAAGCGGGAGGGAGTTGAGAAACCGCGACACGATCATGCCGACGAACGCGCCCCGCGAACTCGAACGGCGATGTACCCGTTGATGTGACAAAACGTTTTTCATTCGCGATCCCGCAGGCTAACCACGAAACTCCTTGGTCTTCAGTATAATCTTCGACGGATACGAGGTGCAAATAAACGGCAAATCGCCTCCCTGCCGTCGACTAGTGACTGTAGCTTTTCCCCGCTTCGTCGCGAAACGGGATAAACTTCACGCTCAGGCCGTTGTATACATCGCGCCGTTTGAGCGTAACGTTTCCCGCCTCGTCGACGTCTTTTTTTACCTCCATGATATACTGTCGTCCCGGCGGCCCGAGAGGCACGACCATGATTCCGCCCGGTGCGAGCTGTTTGAGCAGCGGCGGCGGAAGATGGTCGATCGAGCAGGTAACGATAATCCGATCGAAAGGAGCGTATTTCTCCCACCCGTAATACCCGTCGCCGAGCTTCCTGTTGATATTCGTGTAGTTCGGATAAGCGGCGGACAGCCTGCCGTACAGAGCGTTCGTTTCGTAGTAGAGCGGCTCTATTATCTCGATCGTGTACACCATGTTCGAGATATTGGATAGGATGGCGGACTGGTAACCCGACCCTGTTCCGATCTCGAGCACCTTATGTTCCGGACCGACGTCGAGCGTCGTCGTCATCATCGCCACGACATCCGGGTCGGTAATCGTCGCGCCGTACCCGATGGGAAGCCACGTGTCGTCATAGGCGCGTTCAAGGTTCGCTTCGCGTACAAAATCCTCCCGAGGCGTTCTGAGAAACGCCGCGATCGTTCGTTCCCCCTGCAACTCTCCCGTGCCGATAAACAGCCGCGACAGTTCCCACCGGGCTCTCAAATGTTCCTCGGTCTCGCCGGTGTTGGCGAGCATCCACTCGATATAGGATTCTTCGTCGTCGATCGGGGTGATGCCGTACTGCGTAAGCACATCGTACTCGTACGAATGCCCGGACTCGACCTCGTTCCGCGAGGCGCCCCGGTCGAACCCGTGCGGCTGATACAGTCTCCCCGGATCGGTCGCCACATGCTCCCGCCCGCCCGGGAGATTCCCGGGAATCACCACGCCGAAAACAAATCCGGCGAACAGCCCCGCGATAAAAATCGACACCGACTTGACGGAAACGGCGTGCCGGCCTTCCGGATAGTCGACTATGTTGCCGTGGTATTGGATCTGTGCGTCCGCCATTCATGCTCCGCCGACGATCATTTTAAGTTCTTAGCAAGGTAAGGTTTATCCGTTACCGTGTCAACGCTCGGACCGTCTCCGCGGCGCGCCCGTGGGCGAACTTGATTCTTTCGATCATTGTCCGTAGCATTGGCCACCCATGGAAAAGAGATTGAAGCTTCTTGCGATTTTTCTGCTCTCCATATCGCTGATCACCTACGAGCTGTTCATCATGCGGGTATTTTCAGTCGGCAGTTGGTCCAACTTCGGCTCGCTTATCATCAGTACCGCTCTGCTCGGCTTCGGTGTGTCGGGTACGCTGCTGACCTTCGTGCTCAAGCAAATCAAAGCACGGCTCGATCTGTGGCTTTCGATTACCTCGCTGCTCTTCTTTCCCGCGATGGCCGGCGCCTACATCGTGGGGCAACTCATACCGTTCAACCCGATTTTTATCGGCTCCGATCCTCGGCAGCTGGGGTATATCGGCCTCTACTATCTCGTGTATGGGATACCGTTCTTTTTCGGCGCGGCCTATATCGGACTAACCTTTATCGCGCTCGAAGAGCGGATCCATTCGGTTTATTTCTGGAACATGACCGGATCGGGAATCGGCGGCTTTCTGATACTCGGGTTGGCGTATTTCCTTTCTCCGGCGGCTTTGATTTTTCCCGTCGTCCTTCTCGCTTTTTTCGCGCATCTTCTTACCTCGATGCGGTTCAACCCCAGGCTCGGACGGCTGGAGATTGAGACGAGAATGCTCGTCGTCTCTACGTCGCTGCTCGTCGTCTCTTTTGTCGCGTTGTTTATCGGAGGGGAGATTCGCGTTTCGGAGTACAAGTCGATCAGCTACGTACGGAAGTATCCCGAGGTGAGGGAGGTCGAGCGCGAGTTCACGCCGGCGGGCGAAATGCATGTCTACGCGAGCTCCTATTTTCATTTCGCACCCGGATTGAGCGACAACGCGATCCTCGCATTGGGCGAGCTTCCCGAACAACCCTTTTGGGGGCTCTACATCGACGGCAACGGCCCTATCGGGATTATGGGCGCCATTCGGGATCCGGAGCAGGCGCGCTACATGGATTATCTGCCGATGGCCGCCCCGTATACCGTTATGGATCGCCCGAACGTACTTCTTGTCAATCTCGGCGGCGGGATCGGGGCGCAGGTTGCCAAGTACCAAGGCGCCGGGAGCATCACGATCTACGAAGAGAACCCCGAGATTTTCCGGTTGATGGCCGAAACACCTTCCGTCCGGGCCTTCACCGGAGATCTGCTCGACGATCCGCTTATCGACGCCCGAATCGGCAGTGCCCGCTCGTACGCGGCGGGTCATCCCGGTCGCTACGACCTGGTTGAGATCGGGTTGATCGATTCGATCGGACTCTCCGACTCGGGCGGCTACGCGATTCATGAGAACTATACCTATACCCAAGAAGCGATCAAGGAATACATGAACGCGCTGACCGAAGAAGGAATTCTCTCCATCACCGTCTGGAACCGACTCAGTCCTCCCCGCAACGTGCTCAAGCTCCTGTCGACCGTTGTTCAGGCGCTTGAAAAGGGAGGCGCCGAGAACCCGTCCGGGCAGATCTTCGTCTTCGACCTCTTTCTCTCTACAGCAACGATTCTCGTAAAAAACAGTCCTTTCAGCGAGGGCGAGATCTACGATCTGCGCAAGTTCTGCGAGACACGGTCGTTCGAACCCGCCTACTATCCGGGCATCGAGCCTCGCAACGTAACTCTCGATGAGATCCTCGTCACTTTCGCCGATCATTTCGAGCGCAACCGCGGCGTCGAAAAGAACGTCGAGTTCACTCCCAACGACTTCTATCACACCGCGGTGCTCGAGCTGCTGTTCGGCAATCCCGAGAAGCTGTACGACGGCTACGTCTTCGACGTGACTCCGATGCGCGACAACAGACCCTACTACTCCGGATTTCTCAAGCTCGGGAAGATCACCTCATATCTGGATCAGATCCGGGACGTGAGCGAGGATTGGGGATATCTGCTCCTGCTCGGGATATTCGTGCAGTCGATCATACTGGGAGCCCTCATCATCGCGATGCCGATCGTCGGCAGATGGCGCGAGTTGTTCAAACGCCGCCGGGGCACGGTCGGGGTCATCGTATATTTCGCCTGCCTCGGGCTCGGATACATGCTTGCCGAGATATTCCTGATCCAGAGATTGGTGTACCTGCTGACGAATCCCGTCTATTCGGTTTCGATCGTCATTACCAGCATGTTGATCATCTCCGGTATCGGGAATCTGACCGCTAAATACCTGTCGAAAAACCGGACCACCGTTGTACGCGTCGCCGTCGGGGGAATCATCGCGAGCATGTTGTTCTACATCATCGGACTACCTTCGGTGCTTGACGCGTTTCGCGATTCGACTATGCTCGTGCGCGTGCTCGTCTCCGTCGCGGTCGTCACTCCGGCGGCTTTTTTCCTCGGAATGCCTTTTCCGACCGGCTTGAACGCGATAACCGAGCATCGGCCGAGCCTGCTTCCCTGGGCGTGGGGAATGAACGGAGGTCTGTCGGTAACCGGCACCGCGCTTGCGTGGCTGTTGTCGGTTTCTTACGGGTTCCATCTCGTTCTGATTCTCGTCGCGGTGCTCTACGCGATTGTCGGGATAATCTATCCGGTAAACGAGTACTCGGGCGTGTCGGTCGAGTCGCGGAGGTAGCACCGGCGGTTCTCGATGCGGCGACCCGAAGAGGGAATGGCGAAAGCGCCGACTTGCGCCTCTACGACGTCGGCGTCAGTAGGCACTCGTCGAGGCTGATGATCGAGTCGCTCCGTATGATCTCCTGCCGCTCGAAACCGCCGGTCGTCGAGATCTTCCTTTCGACGGTAAGCGGTTTGTAGTCGTCATGCTCGACGACCAGCCGGAGGGTATGTTCCAGTCTCTCCTGCGCATGCAGCAGATGTTTGGGCCAAAAGCTGAAGTAGCCTTTGCCCGGACGCGTCGTGAGATACGGATTGGGCCATCCGGCGCCTACGGAATCGGCCGGCGCGCCGTCGAGAAGCAGCGTGATTTTCGCGCCTTCCACCGGGAGCCGCGATCGCGCATCGCGCACCTTTCCTATGATGTGCGGGAAGTTGTGAATATAGAGCGGATCGAGAGAGCTGTTCGCGTCGGTAGCGTCGGCGCCCGACCCGTTTGAGCTTCGTCTGAGTTTTACCGTTTCTATCGCCTGATTGACGACCACCGACAATTCGACCAGATTGATGAAGCTGTCGGGGCTGTCCTCGTCGGCAAGATACAGATCGGCAAAACGAGTGAATCCGCGCTCACTCATGAAGTATTTCGGCGGGATGCGGTTGAGCGTATACGCCGCTACGTCGTACTTGAAGTGTTGATCGTTCACATTGTCCGGCTCATCTTCAAGCAGAATGTCGATGAGCCCGAGTATCACGTCTTCCTGGTAGTTCTTAAGTTCCACGGGTCACACTCCCTCGAATCTCAAGTATATCCCGCTTCTTCCTCATCACCAACGAAATCGGCCAAAGGCGGGAAACACGACATCAAGCGCAAAAACGGCATACACACGACTGGAATAAGGCCGGCGCGATTTCGTGCCCGGTTCTCATCTGCGTCGGCGCCTACGATCCTCACACGCCCGTACGGATGAGCCGCGAGCTTGCCGACGCGATAGCCGGCTCGGAGTTGGTCGTATTCATGCGCAGCGCACACTCGCCGTTCGTTGAAGAGGCGGCGACGTTCGAAGCGGTCGTCGCCGAGTTCCTGGAGCGATCGAACTGATTCTCCCGCGCCGTCGCAAGCGTTGCTCTTCAGGAGTTCCACGGAGGAATCGGATGGAGCGGAGCGTGGCGGCTGTAGGCGTCGAGAAGCCGCTTCGTCAACTCGTTCCGCAGCGCGGGCTTGCGCTCCCACAGGTTGTCGTGCTCGCCCGGATCTTCGGAAAGATCGAACAGCTCGCCGAAGGGAAAGCCCGGATAGACGGTGAGTCTGTACCGATCGGTAACAAGAGCGCGCACACGGAACCCCGTCGTCGGGTCGTCGTTCTCGATGACTACTTCGTCTCGGATCGTCCCGCGCGAGTCCCCGATGAGAGCGGCGAACGACCTTCCGGGGTAGGGCGAGAGAGGATCGACCGCCCCCCGTTGAAACGGGGTTTCGGGCAACCGATCGCCGGGCATCGCGACCCCACAGAGATCGAGGATCGTCGGCAGCAGGTCGATCTGCGAGATGAGCGCGTCGGAGACGACCGGCATCCGTGCGTCGGCGCCGGCCGGCGGGCGAACGCGGCCGAGCGCCGGTTCGTCGCGCTTCTCTTGCGGGGTGGGGACGGCGACGATCGTCGGTATGGTGATACAGCCGGAGAAAGTATAGGGGCCTTTGAGGATCAGACCGTGGTCGCCCATCATGTCCCCGTGGTCGCCGAGAAATATCACCACCGTGTCGTCCCGGAGTTTCCGCGCGTCGAGGTGATCGAGCACACGGCCGATCTCCGCGTCGAGGTGGGTGACCATGCCGTAGGTCCGCGCGATCATCTCCCGGATATGCGCTTCGGGTACCGGACGATTGTCGATTCCGTTCGGCTTGACCGTTCCGGCGAATACGTCGGCGTAGAACGGCGGCAACGCCTTCGTCTCTTCGGCGCGGAAGACCGGCGCGCGGCAATCGTCCGGAGCGTAGTACGACGCGTACGGTTCCGGAGGCGCGAACGGGTGATGCGGATCGGGGAACGACGACCAGATGAAAAAGGGTCGCCGAGCCTTAAGCGCACGGTCCATCGCGTCGATCGTCGTCTCGGCGACGTAGCGGTTGTAGTGCAGCTCCTCCGGCATCGACATCGTGTAGCACTGTTCGGCGGCGGTCGGTTTGCCGAGCGGCCGCGAGAGAAGCGACGGGTCACCGCCCCGGTTTCGCAGCCATCCGATGTAGTCTCCGTACGCGTAGGAGGTGTGTCCGCCGACGAAGGCGACGCTCTCGAAGCCGTAGTAGGGCGCCGGGAAACGGTCGATTCGGCCCTCGTTCCAGTTGTCCCTGCTTTCGGGGAAACGGACGGGATCGCGCGGGCTCTCCTTCGGAACCCACGGTGTCAGGTGGAGCTTTCCCGATGCGTGTGTGAGGTAGCCCTCCCGCGCGAGTATTCCGGGAAGAAGCGGCAGATCGCCTCTCAACGCCTGCCCGTTTATGCGAAGGCCGTGGTCCCGCGGAAGAAGCCCGGTGAACATGGTCGCCCTGGCCGGCATGCAGATGGGGTTGTTGCAGTAGGATCGCCTGAACAGCGTCCCACGAGCCGCAAGTCCGTCGAGATTCGGAGTCCGCACGGTCGCGTTGCCGGCGGCGGCGATGTGATCTGCGCGCATTTCATCGACGCAGAAAACCAGAACGTTCATTCGGTCTCCGGTCCGGAGAGAGCGAGCGATTCGATATAGGCGATATCCGACGCGACCGCTTCCATTGCAGTCATCCCTTCACGAATCTCGGCTGGAAACTCGACCATGAACGAGCCGCCGTAACCCGACCGCCTTGCGACGAGGCCCAGGCGGCCGTAATCGACGATTCCCCTGTCGAGAAGCGTGCGAACGAGTGAACCGTCGGAAGTTTCACGGTAGTTTTGCAGGTGAGCGTGCCTGGAAAGCGGGAGCAGCCTCGTGTAGTCCTCAACGCTTCTCACCCGGTATTCCCGGGTCGGCATGGGGTAGGCTATCTGATAGTTAAGAAAGACGTGCGGGTGATCGATTTCCGCCAAAACCCGCGCCGGCGCATCCCATCCGTGGGTAAGCGAGCCGGTGTGCCGTTCAAGCACCGTATCGATTCCCGCCTCGGCCGCCGCGCAGGCGAACCGGCGGATCTCATCGTACCACTTCGCTTTTTCCTTCGCGGTGACCTCCACAGGATTTTTCGATCCGGCCCAGACGCGGATGAACGACGCTCCGAGCGCCTCGGCCGCCGCGACCTGGTTGTCGACGGTCAACACCACCCCGTTGAACGCCACGGTCTTGCCCGGTTGAAAGTAGGAGCCGAATACGGAAAAGGCGAGCCCCTTCCGCTCGGCGGCCGAGCGAACCGATTCGAGAGCGGTCATATCGAGAGGGTAGTCGACGTGCGGGGGTTGCCCCCATATTTCGAGCGTCGAGGCGCCTACGTCGGAAGCGATCGAGACGACGTCGAAGAGAGGACGGGTCTTGAACGCGATGGTGCACAATCCGGCACGTCCCATTACGCCCTCCCTTCGAGCTTTCGGATGTCGACGGGGTTTTCGAAAGGACGACCGTCGAGCCAGGCGTCGATCTCTCTTAGGCAGAACTCGCCGAAGCGCTCGACTTCTCTGCCGATCGCCCCGGCGATGTGAGGAGTCATAAAGCAGTTGGGAAGGCTGTAAAAGGGGTGGCCGTCCGCGGGCGGCTCGGGATGCGTCACGTCGAGGTAAGCCGTGATGCCGCCGGCGCGCAGCTTCTCGACGAGCGCCTCCTCGTCTATCATTCGTCCGCGTGAGGTGTTGACGAGGCGCGCGCCGGGCTTCATAAGCCCGAGTCTCCGCGCGTCGACGAGCCCCCGGTTTCGCTCGACGTCGGCATGATGAATCGTGACGACGTCGCAATGGGACATGATATAGTCGACATCGGTCTTGCGCGCACGAAGTTCCCGCGCCTGCTCGACGGTCACGAAGTCGTCGGCAATGTACACTTCCATATCGAAGGACTGCAGCAAACGCATGAGGTGTCGCGACACGATTCCGTATCCGAGAATCCCCACCTTGGTCCGGTAGTAGCCGCCTGAGAACTCGCCTCGGCGGCCGTCCCAGCCCGCTCTCCCCTCGCCGGCGATCCGGCGCTGAAAAGGACAAGCGTCCTTGAGCGCGACGAGGATGAGCGCGAGCGTATACTCGGCGGTAGGGACGGCGTTCAGATGTACGGCCGTGCATACCGTCGGGTTACGTTCCAGAAGCGCCTCGGTCACGTAGCCCCTGAACGACCCGGCGCCGTAGAGTACGAGTTCCAAATCGGGACAGGCGTCGAGAATTGTCGTCGAATAGGGGACGGCGCCCCACGTAGAAAGAATCACCGTGGCGCCGGCGACACTCCGCGCGATCGACTCGTCGTTCGCCTCGTCGGGCACGAGGTCGAAATCGACGTCGAGCCGTTCGGCGAGCGCCTCTGTGACCGTGGGATGAAACACGTATTCGAACATCGTTCGGGTGGTGTTTATTCCTGCGCGTGGTTTGGCCATTGTTTCCTCCGTATCGCTCCGATTATGCGAGCTTTCGCAGCAGACCTTTGAGTGAAGGGTAGAGGCGCCGATAGAGATCGAGTCGTAGTCGGTACGCCTCAACGCGGGAGCGACACGGCTCGTAGCGCTTCCCCCGGCGGACGAGCCTGGCCACCCCCTCGGCGTGCGAGGAGAAAACCCCCGTTGCCACTCCCGCGTTGATCGCCGCTCCCAACGTCCCCGCTTCGGGGTTTTCCAGTGCGGTAATCGGTATGCCGAGCACGTCGGCTTTGATCTGAAGCCATACATCCGACCGCGCTCCGCCGCCGGTCGCGATCAACTCCGAGGTGTCGATCCCGAGACTCTAGGCAAGCGAGATGGTGTCGGCGAAATAGAATGTCTCGCATTCAAGTATCGCTTTCAGTATCTCACCCCGCGTGGTCGATGTCCGAAGGCCGACGATCGCGCCCGACGCATCGGAGACGAAGGTGGGAGCGCCGGTCATTTCGAAATAGGGCAGGACGAGCAGATTCGTCGGTTCTTCAGGGACCTCGGCGAAGAGGTCTTCATAGCGCGGCGAGGTGTCGGCGGCGAAGGTATTCCGGAACCATTTGACGAGCGAACCCGCCTGATTGTAGATGAACGAAACGTATCGACCGGGAACGAGGTGATGTTCGACGTTGAGGGCGATCTTCCGCATATGCGCGAGGTCGGGAAGCCGATCGTAGGTCGGGGTAATGCACTCTACGGTGCCGATCCCGCATACCGCGCGGCCGGGATCGACGACACCGGCGCCGAGCGCGTTGCAGCACTGGTCGTGAGCGCCGGTTACGATCGCGGTTTTCGCCGGAAGCCCGAGCTCTTCAGCCGTTCGACCCGACACCTCGCCGACGATAGTTCCCGACGGCGCGACCGGCGGAAGCTTGCGAAGATCGATTCCGGCTGCATCGGCGACGGTTTCTGACCACCGCTCGGCACGGATGTCGAACAGCAGAGTCCGGTTGGCGTGACTGTAGTTCATCTCTTCGCCGGCGCCCAGGAGGTACTGCACCAGATCGGGCCAGCAGAGAAAGCGATGCGTCTTCTCGAAGAGGTCCGGCCGATTGTCTCGAATCCACAGGAGCTTCGGAAGCGTGTAACCGGCGTTGAAGACGTTGGGATTGATACCGTACCACGTCTCCCCGCCGATTTCGGATTCGATCGCTTCGACGTACTCTCCGCCCCGCGTGTCGGCGCTCGGAACGATGCACGGGGCAAGAATCCTGCGGTCCGACGAGACCGGCGTTACCGCTTCGCCCATCGCACCGATCGACAGGGCGGTTACCGGATCGCTTCGTGTTCCCGCGACCGCCTCGGCTATCACGTCGCGAATCTTCCGCCAAACGAGCAGGCTGTCGAGTTCCGCCCAGCCGGGCTTCGGATGGGAGAGGTCGTACTCCCGGTAGGCGCGACCGAGCATGGCGCCGCCGAGATCATAGACGCCGGCCTTGCAACCGGTGGTTCCGACGTCAAGACCGAGAAGGCTCACCGTTGTCCTCTTCGCTCGTCACCCGCGCGATTTCCGGGCTGCGTCCACGAAGGCCGAGCCGTTCGATCACTCCGACCGTCGCATCGTGAGCCGCGTCGGCGGCGGCCGACGGATCGACGGCGAGCGCCCGTTCGTAGGGCCTTCGCACATCGGCGCCGATGTTGATCTTGGCGATCCCTCGTCCGATCGCCCGCCTTACATAGGAGCTCGGTATTGCGCTTCCGCCGTGCAGAACCATCGGAACCTCCGTTGCCGAGACCAGCTTTTCGAGATGCCCGATATCGAGCTTCGCCTTCGGTTTCGCCTGCTTTCTCTCGATCTTTCCGATAGCGCCGTGGATATTCCCGAAGGCGACCGACAACCAGTCGACGCCGGTCCGTTCGACGAACACCGCCGCCTCTCCGGGATCGGTGAAACCGCGTCCGCTGCGGAAGAGGTCTTCGTACGGCGGAAGAGGTCCGGCTTCGTGGCCCAGCACCGCGCCGAGCTCCGCCTCTACCGGAACGCCGACATCGTGTGCAAGATCGACGACCGCGCGGGTCGTCTCGATATTGTGCTCCAAAGGCAGCCGCGAACCGTCGACCATCACCGAGTCATAGCCTGTTTCGACGGCTTCGCGGATGACGGCGAGGAAATCGACTCGCTCGCCGTCTTCGTCGATAACCGGGATATGATCGAGGTGCAGTCTGACGTATCGCGGATCCGCCCACTTGCGGTACTCATCGTACACCGCCTCAACGCTCACGGCCCCGAACTTCCTCCACTCGAGTCGCGCGACTTCGATCAGCGCAAACGAGTCCGTTTCGATTATCGCTTCGATTATCGGCCGTATCATCGGAAGATGCGGAACGTTGAACGCGGGAACGGCGAAACCGTGGGCGAAGGCGTAGCGGATAATCGCGTCGGTGTCCGACATCGGCGTACGGTCCTTTCGGGTCAGCTGAGAAAAGCGGAACCTTCCGCCGTAATCCGGACGCGGAACTGAGCGTCGCGCGTCGAATGCTCGATAAGGCCGCGCTTTTCGATCGCTTCGGCGAGTTTCTTGAATCTGGTGTACCCGTGTTTTTTGTAGTCGATCCCGTGTTCGCGGAGGTAGTTGCTGACGGTGGCGAGCGGAAGCCAATCGGTTGTCGATCTTCCCTGGTCACGAAGGCTCGAATCGATTCCTTTGAGAAACTCGGCGATGATCTCCGGAATCTCGTTCTTTTCGTCGTGAAGGTCGAGAAGGAGGTCGTTGTTCATGACGCGCGTCTCCACCGCGCCGTCCGCCTTCGCTTTCAAGACGAAGGATTTCCATGACCGGAAGCCCAGCTTCTCCTCGTCGAAGCTCTCGTTGAGCAACTTCATCCGGACCTTGACCGCGCCGAGCGACGGCGTCCGCTTGTTTCGGTGCATGAACGCGACCGCCTCGCGCAACAGGCCGACCGCTTCCGCGTAGGAAATCTCGGTGGGTTTTGCGCTTGTCTGGTCGGGTTCGAGGTCCTCGGAATCCGGGATAATGTCGCGAAAATCCTTGTAGTCGTCGGCCAGCAACAACAAGTCCTCGCTCGCGCTTTTCGCGTCGCAGATGACGATGGATTGAATATTCTGCTTGCGTATGCTTTGAAGAAGAGGCCGAAAGTCGGCGTCGCCGGTAACGAGAACGAGCTTTCGAATGTGACTGTACTGGAATACGAGTTCCACCGCCTGGGTGCTTAACGT
>JAJRYZ010000148.1 GCA_024275515.1 Spirochaetota bacterium | reverse complement strand
CTTGCGATTTAAACGCTTCTTGTATTTGTGGATCAACCATGCCTGCGTGGTGTCGAAAACCGGACGTGATACGGTCGTGATCAGAATGGACCCGGGAGAGTACTACGCACGGTACGCTCAAGCGCTCGATGCGATTGCGCGGCTGTAAGTGAGCCCACGCTTCAGTATCGTAGGATAGCTGCGTCCACAAGGTGGGTGTGAGCACGATTTACCTCAACCACGGACCGGGATTCCCGAATACATATCTGATAATATATTAATGGGTGAGAACGCACGCGCCTAACAACACGAATCGCGACGAAACGCCTCGAATAGAGCCGGGAAACGGGCAAAAATCAGCAATTCCGCCCCTTAACGCTTATTGTGGGTCTTTACTTCATTCCGCGATGGGCACCTTCTGCCATGAAGGCCAGACCGGGAAAAGCACTATGATCGTCCCACCTATGAATTTGAATACCTTTTAGTCACGCTCGCTATGCCGAAAAACCTTCCGGCTGAATTTGGCGCCCCACGAGCTGCAATGTGCTCCTATTCCCAGGTGCTGAAGGCGGCGGAGGGGCGCCGACGGCCCTGAGGATATCCCGCCCCGGTCGAGCGTACCGGGATCACTCCAGCACTCCCTCCGACCTGGCCGCGCGGTAGAAGGCCATGAGTGAAGGAAAGTTCCGGCCAAACGCTTTGGGGCTCGCGCCCGTTTCCCAGATGACCGCATCGCCGGAGACGTGCTTGCGTCCGGTGATATTTCCACTCCACCGGGGTGCCGAGATCACCATCTCGAAAGTTGTCATCCCTGCTTCGAGGAAGCGCCGCTCGCCGGAGATTTCCCACGCGTACGCGAGCGCTTCGAGCAGGTTCGCCACGACGCCGCGCCGGCGGAGGCTGGGAAGCTCCTTGTAGTAGAAGCAACCGTCGCCGGTCGAGCAGTTTCTGACCATGTCGTCCATGGCGTCGACTATCATGTCCGCCACGCGCTAGGACGGCCTTACGCGCCAGTAGCGCATGAGCGACGCCGCGGCGATGGATATCATGAAGGGCGCTCGCGCCAGAGTATGATCAGTGTAGGGGGTCGGCCACGCCCCGTGCTCCTTACGCCAGGCGTCGAACTGGTTGACGATGAACTCCGCCGGCTCCATCCATTTCTCATCATGGGTCTCGACGTACATGGCAACGAGCGTTCTGAGTGCCCAGCCCGTCTCGCGAGCCGCCGCCCCTGCAACCTTCCTGAGCGCGGGAACGCTCTCGAGTTGCCGCAGAACGTTCTCGGCGATCCCCGTTGCCACCTCGACAGCAATCGACTCACCCGTCTGGTGCCAGTAGTCGAGCAGGCCCTCGACCCACTCGTGCGAAGGTGTGACGCCGCCGCGGGCGTGTCGTGCCGAGTGGACGATCTGGCCGCCCTCGCGAAGCGGATTGTCGGAACAGTGACAGACGTCGACGTCCATCCAGTGTTCGGCGGCGACGAGCAGGTAGTCGAGCATTCTCCGCTCGGCCGTCCGCGCATAGGAGAGCATCGCCGCATGGGCCGTGTCGTATTCGCCGTTCGTCCAGACCAGATCGCCCCTGCCGCGCCCCTGCTCGGTGTAGTTGACGTCGGGTCCGTCCCCCCAGTGGAGGATGCCGTAGGCGCGTATCCGCTTGTCGGCGAGATCCACCAGCGCCCGCTCGACGCGCGCAACAGGCCGCTTGACGAAGACGTCCTCCGTCGCCTGTGAGCGGCGGTAGACCTCCGGCTCGATGGCCGGCCGGTCGGGCATCTGGAACTGCAGGGACCGGACGTTTACATCTTCGGGGGTAAGTTCGGGACCGTGAAGGTGGATAAACAAGCGGTGCGTCTTCGCCATCCCGCGGAGCATGACAAGGCCGTCGGACGCGCCTGGAACGAGCTCCGCCGAGAGGCCCTTTCCTGAGACGGCCAGCCGTTTCGGGAAGTTCTGGTGCGCCTGATGGATTGTGACCGCGACCCCGCCGCGGTAGGGATCGCACCAGTCGGCCCAGAAGGTGCCGTAGTTGACCTCCGGAATCTGCTCGTTGGCCTCGTAGACAAGGTGCTCTGCCTCGATCAGGTATTCGAGCTCTCCGCCGGCCTCGTCGGTGCGGATGCGACTGCGGTAGTTCGAGGTAGCAAGAGACGTGCGAATCTTCGACGCGGCGACCGCCTTCGGCTGAAGAGTGAACCTTGCGAGCGCAACGGTCAGTTCGTCGGTGTTCCAGTTGTTCTTGATTCGGTAGTCGAGGCGTATCCACGGCTTGCCGGCGTAGGCGTAGACGCGCGCTTCGAAGTCGTAGTGGATACCGCGGAGAATCTCCGGCTTCCGATTTCGTCCCTGTCACCGTCGATCATCCGAGATTCGATACTCTCCGATGTACCGGGAATCCCGTCGTTGAAACACCGGGAATCGACCGGTTGGCCGGCAACGGGACGCAGTTCATCAGCTTCTTCGCGCAAAGTCCGGCGTGCGCCCCATGGCGGGCGACATTCATGACGGGCGATACCCGAGGAACGACGACGTTCGGTGAGACGGAAGCAGCCTCAACGAGAACGATATGACGTTTTTGGAATTCTTCAAACGGCAAGGGTATGATACCGCGTGGGAACCCGCGACCATATTATTCTCGATCCCTATCGTCACATGGATGCGATCGACGATGTGCGTCGTCCAAGCTACCCGCGGTTCGGCGCGGCCGATCCCGAGACCGGCGAAAGAATGACGCATTATTTGACCTGGTAGGAGAAAACATGTCGAACGGCGGACCCCGGCCGGCGGTAATAGGCACCTGCACGCTATCACCCTACGAACCTCACCTCCCCGAGGAGTTGTTCGCAGACGATCTTTCGGTGATCGACGCCATGGCGCAACGCGCCGCGGCTCATGGCTGGAGTCTCGATCTCGCGGTCTTGCCGGAGACCTTCGCGCAACGGTGGAGCCCGACCGGCGCGGAGAGCGCGGAGCCGATCGGACGTGAGATCGCGCGTACCACCGCCGATCGCGACCCTATCGTGGTACAGGTCGATCTGGAGTACCGCGTTGTTCGCCGGCCGCTGGTGAGGGATTACGGGCGTTCACTGAAAGAGAAATATGCAGATCGGCTATGTCAAGATTGGCATTACGAGGAACACATGTGCTTGCTTACCTCTCAAGACCCGGAGCTTCCGATCGACAATGTGATGCAGTGCGAGGAGCTCGTGACGCATCGTGAAGAGCTAATGCCGGCCGTGCCGCTGCGAAACGCGGCGCGGGGTGGGCCTCCGCCGGGGGGGGGAGATCCACGGATAGGAAATACGACGAGAGGATAAGATACGGATATGCGAAGAGATGTGAGCAACTCGGAAGCCGACATACCGGGCTCCGAGTTGCGGGGCTGCTCGAAATCGTCGATACACCTTTTCGACGGTCGTCGATTGGACGCTAAGAGGTGAGATTCACGCTCGCCCCGTAGCCCGAAGCGATCCGATCCCGACTCTCCACGCGGAGCTCGCGGGAACGTAGATATCCGCTGTTTCACCGGGCACCATTCCCGGGAACGGAATGGAGAAACCGGTTCCACCGATTCTCACCGATATCGTGCGTTCGCCCCCGGGTGTAATCGTGTCGAGGTGTCGCGTACTCTTTTCAACCGTGCAGCATTTCGCCTACTATAACTTCCGGCGGTTCAAATCGGTCGGGCGAGCGCGACGCAGTCCGTGACGATACTCGAAAGAAAAGACGCGGAGAACAAGGAGCACACAGATGCAGGCGACGATCGATATCAGGCGATTGATGTACGAGAGCTATATGGGACTGTCGCCGCACCGGATTCCCCACTGGGAACATTGGTCTAATCCGGGCGCGGCATCCGAGATTACCGGCATCGACTACTACGACGCGCCGAGGTCGTGCATGAAACGGTTCTCGGAAATGTATCCCTTCGTCCACGTCCACATACCGGAAAGCGATGAGCCGATTCCCAGGCCCAGCGAGCAGAAGGATCAGGGACGGGGCCGCTGGGGCGATCGGTATCGCGACTACTGGCAGCAGGACGTCGCACACAAGAGGTTTCAATCGCGGGAAGAGATGCTCGCCTTCAGCCCGCTTGAACAGGGCGATTTCACCGGATGGAATGTCGTCGTCGACGGAGACTTCTCGAGCGAGGAGGTCATCTATGAACGCTACCGGAAACACTACCCTGAAGAGTGGGGAAATCGGGCTCCCGAGGGTGATCCCGTAAGTGTCGGCTTCTACAACACCATGTTCATGTGGCCTCTTCTCGTATTCGGGTATTCAAACTTCCTCGACATCTGTCTTGAGCCCGAATTCGACCGAATAATGGACGAGTTCGCCGAGATCAATCGTCGGGTATTCAAAGCCTTTGCCCGGCTGCCGGTCAATTTCGCCGTGTGTCACGACGACATCGTCCTCACGAGCGGTCCGGTCTGCTCGCCCGGATGGATGCACAAGCATATCTTTCCCCGATACGAGGAGTTCTGGGGGTATTTGAGGGACGCGGGGATAGAAGTGATCTTCATGGTGGACGGGTGCGTCGACGCCTTCGTCGACGACGTGATGAAGTGCGGCGCCCGTGGCATTATCAGTGAGCCGATGACCGACTACAAATCGATCGCCAAACGATATCCGAACCCTTTCCTTGCCGGCGAGGGCGATGTCAGGGTGCTTATGAGTAACGATCACGATCGGATCAAGGCGATGGTCGAATCGATGATCGAGACGGCACACATGTCGGGCGGCTATATGATGTGCATAGGAAACCACATACCCTTCAACGTCCCGGCGGAAGGGATTAAGTGCTATCTCGATCTGTCCGCGGAGCTCGGCTATCGATCATAGCGGGCGGAGCGCATCGGCGGTCGCGCTCGACAACGTCGTCGCGTCCGTCTGAGAGATGGTGTGCCGCATCAAAAAGAGCCGAGCGCCGATTGCATCGGGCCGGCCGATCGTGCTACACCGGATCACGATTCCATGAACAAACTGAAGATCCTGAGTCGTCTCGGTCACGGGGCGAACGATATCTACTGGTTCATACTGCCCGCCTCTCTCCCGCTGATTCTCAAGGAATACGGGTTGTCGTACACCGCGGCGGGCGGATTCGTCACCGCTTTTCTGTGCGCAATCGCGGTCATGTCGTTTTTCGCGGGGCGACTGGCAGACCGCATCTCACGATCCGCGCTCCTGGTGGGAGGTTTCTACCTCGCCTCAGGCGCGCTGATCGTTGCAGGGCTTTCACCCGCGTTTCCGATATTCATGATCTTTGTCGTACTCGCCGCGATCGGGGTGAGCACGTATCACCCGGTGATCTATGCGACGATTGATGAGGGAATCGCGGTCCGGCGTGGACGGATGTACGCTCGATTCGAGTTCTCCGGCGCGGCCGGAATCGTGCTCCTCTTCGTGTTCAACGGGCTTTTTTCCGACCAAATTGGATGGCGGAACATTGTCCTTATCGCGTCCGTCCCCGGACTCGTCGTCGGCACGCTCATGGCGTTCAATCGAAGCAGTCTCGAGCATCGCGCTGCTCCGGCCGCCGTGCCGGTGGCGCCGTCGGGCGGTGAAGCAGAGCCGAAAAAAAGTAGAGAGCTTGCGACGCACCGTGGCGCCGGAAACGTGGTGCTGCTCTTTTTCGCAAGCATCGTGCTTCGTACGATTACCGCGACGGCGATTATGAATTTCATGCCGACATTTCTCGCCGAAGGCGCGGGACTCGACGTCTCCCTCGGCGCTTTTGCTGCGGGATTGCTGTTCATCGGTGCGATGATTGCGAACTCCTTTGCCGGAGATCTCGCAGACCGGTATGGCCCGACCCGCGTACTTCTCGGAGCGTCGCTCGTCGCGGGCGTGTTTCTGCCCGTATCGACATTTACCGTATCCGTCTGGATGCTTCCGATTGCGCTCATCACCCTCGGCGCGTCGATTTCGGCGGCCATCCCCGCGCAGAACCTGATGCTTTCCGCGCTCAGTCCCGCCGGGAAGAAAGGCGCGACTTTCGGCACGCTCATGGGAGTGATGACCGTCGCGAACTCGCTCGGTCCACTCGTCCTCGGGGCGATGGCCGACCGTGTCGGACTTGCGGTCACCTTCAGACTGGCGGCGTTTCCGGTCATCGCGAGTTGCGCGTTCGTGGCCGCCGTCGCACGAAAGGGGTTGCCGGAGGGATCGGGGCGTCGGCTCTCGGGCAGCGCTGCTTGAGAGCCGACGCGACGGGCGGAAAGACACGGCGGAAAAACAAGAACAAGAAAGG
>JAJRYZ010000147.1 GCA_024275515.1 Spirochaetota bacterium | reverse complement strand
GTTCGGCTTTTTGGCGAAATCCTTCACGTGGACGTAGGCGGCGTACGGCGCTGCGATTCCGGTGGCCTGCGCCGAGTCCTGTCCGCACGACATATAATTCCCGATGTCGACCGTCGCCCGAAGATGCTCGGAGTTGATCTTGCGGATGACGTCGATCTGTTCCTCGGCCGAGCACGGAAGTCCGCCGTGATTCTCCAGCGCGAGGACGACCCCGTACTTTTCCGCTTCGGCAACGATCCGCCCGAGTCCGTCGATAATCCGCGCAAACGCCGTATCGAGCGCCGCCGCGTCGGAGCGGTCACGAAGGTGACCGCCGAATATCCGAGAAGCCGGCGCTTCGACCTCGGCGGCAAGTTGAATCCACCGCACGGTGGCGGAAATCTCCGCCTCGAACTCGGCGTCGTCGAGCAGATACAGATTGTTCGAAAGAGAAATCCCCGACAGTTCAAGCCCCGTCTTGTCGAGCGCGGCTTTTATTCGCGCGGCCGCCGTGTCCGGATCGCCGAGGAATCGGACGTGAAAGTCGACGGCGTCGACACCGCAGGCGCGCACCGCGCGGGCGAGATCGGCGCAATTCCACCCCTTTTCGGTCCAGGTATTGTGATAACTGTAGTGACAGATCGATGATTTCATGGTTGCTCCTCGTTGTGGTACGGCTGCGCAAGCAAGCGTGCGCCGGCGGCAAACTTCTTCGCCCTTCCGGATTCCCGGTACACCCGCATGACACACACCGGCTCGCTCCGCGATATCATGTCGTAGACAAGATGGTATCCATACTTTTGCAACAGCGGCTCGACCCATCCGGCGCAGTGGTCGCAGTAGAGTTCGAAAAGCCCGGCGTCGTTATCGAGGTTTTTCGAGAGCGACGGGCATCGCAGCATCCTAAACTCGAAGTACTCGTCGGTGATACTCATCTCGGCTTCGCAGTTCTCTTCTTCGATGATATGGGCCCAGTAATCGTACATCCCCTGAAGGCCGGATCGCTCGATGTAGGGTCCGAGAATCGACTCCTGGAGCCGCGAGATCCTTTTCCAATAGGTCTGCAGGTCATGGTGGCTGCGCTCTTCGAGCATTTTGAAGAGTTCGTTGTACATCATGACGAAATGATCGCTCGGCAACATGGCGGCCTATTGTACCTGGTCGACCGGGGGCCGGCTACGCCGCTTCGGGGAACGACGAATGCTCATCGTGTAGCTTCGCGGCCCCGTCGCTTCGACCGTCACGGCAAACGGGGTTCCCTCCGCGAACCCGGCGGCGAGCAGCTCAAACTGCAGCCGGAACGAATCGTCCACCCGTCCGTTTCGCTCCTCCACGTGGCGAAGCGCCGGGCAATCGAGAACGTGGAAATCCGCACCGTTTCCGAGGCGCTCTATTCGAAAGTCTCCCGACTCACGCTCGTAGTAGTAAGCCCAGTGCTCGAGCAACGGCTCGTAGTCCCCGGCAACGAGTGATCCGTAAATGTCCCGGTATACTTTCTGTGCGGTCCGCCTGAACAGTTCTTCGAGAAAAGACCCACCGTAGGTGTCGAGCACGTACCGAATGGTGGCCTCGCCGGCCAAATGGAAATCCTTGTGGACGTTCCCGGTGTGTTTGTACCTCATGGTCTCCTCAGATAAACAGTATACACGATCGCCGTCACCACGACAGAACAGGCGAAAACAAACAGGAAAAGTCGCTCTATTCCGACCAATGCGATGAACCTGCTGCCGGCAAAAGGCCCGACGGCGACCCCAAGGGCGCCCGCCGTGACGACCGTCGCGACGGCGCGTTCGGAACGTAAGACTTTCCTGACCGTCGAGACGAGCACGGGCCATATCGGACCGTTGAGCAGCCCCGAAAACAACACGAACAGCGCCGTCGTCGGCCAATCGGCGCCCGGCGCGAAAGCCGGAATCGCGAGGCACGCCGTCCCGGCGGCCGTCCCCCCCAGTAGCGCGGGCCACAAAGAAAATCTCTTCGGAAGAAAAAAGACGACGAGTCGGCCCGCAAGTACCCCCGCCCAGAACAGAGCCAGCATCGGGGCGGCGCGAGCCGCAGGAAGCCCGTAACGTAGCTCGAAATAGGCCGCGATCCAGGCGACGATCGAACCCTCGGCAACGACATAGAAGAACATAGCGAGAGAAAACCCCGCGAGTATCACCGGCCGGGTCGTTTGTGACGTCGCCGACCGCCCGGCTCGCCCCGACTGTAGCTCCGCGCCCGGCCTTCGCGACCCCGCCGACCCCGCCGACCCCGCCGACCCCGCCGCGCCGCCGGCGCCCCCGACGTCCGAGTCCGGGTCTCCCCCGGGGCGCAGCAAAACGAATCCGGCGCCCAGCGCCACCGCGCCGATGAGCGCCGCAAAAATGTAGAACCCGCTCTGCCACCGCACCGCGCGGGACAGCAGCGCAGAGACGATCTGCGGCGCGGCTATCGCTCCTGCGCAGAAGAACGCCTGCGAAAGGCTGACGAGTCTGCTCGAATCTTCGCCGTCGGCGCGTCCGATCAGAAGCGTCGCCTGCGTTTCGGTGAAACCACCGGCGAAACCAAGCGGAACGAACCACACGAGGATCGCGGCGAAATCGGTCAAGAGCGGCGCCGCGAGAAAAAGAACAGCCGAAAGCGAAAGCGCGCAGACGAGAACGACCGCGCCGTGCCGTCCGCGCGTTCCGGCGGCGATAATCGTGGAAGCGGTTGCGAAGGCGAGATACTGGGCAAAAAACGCGAATCCGAATCGCTCGATCGGGATTGAGTACGTGCGCGCAAGCGTCGTGACGAGCGGCGGAAGCGCGTTGGCGGCAACGGCGAACGCGGCGAGTGAGAGGAGAGTGATCGGAACACGAAGCCGGCGCCGTGCGATCATCGGCAACCGAGAAGCTCCACGGCGCAGTCGAGAAGGATTTCGCCGCTCGAATGGTGAAACAGCGCATTCGACGCCTCGTAACCTCCGCTCCGAGCCGCCTCGGCGGTTACGATGTAGCCCTGCAGCTCCCCGTTCGCAAGCGAGACCGCGTAGGCGCCGGGACACCGAGACTTCAGCTCGAGACCGTACTCCACGAACAGCTCGCCGGGAAACCCGACGAAGCTCCACGGACCGATCGAGACGGCCATGATCTCGGCGGGAAGGCACCGCCGGGCCGCCGCCGCGGCGCGCCCCAAAGCGGCGGCGCGCGCGAGCGTAAGCGTCTCTTCCGCGCCGAACAAGTCGACCTCGGCGGTGCGGATTCGCCGGCCCGGCGCGTTCGACTCGCGAAGCGCACCGAGCCGGTCGTCGGCCGCCTGGAGATATCTTTCGGCCTCTTCGACGGTGGGAAACTCCCTTACCGGCAGATCCTTCATAGCCGACGCGACGGAGATCGGAATATCGCCGCGCAGACCGACCGAATCGAGGGCGGTGACGACCGATCTGCCGAGAACGGCGCCGATACGTTCGGCCTCGCCGAACGTATTGGCCTTGGTCACGTGCCGAGGACTCTGGTTGCCCGCCGGCCCCGAGTGATAGAGAATCGGCGTGGAACGTCCCAACGAGTGACGCTTGATGTAGTCGCGGGCGAATCCAGGAAAATCGGCGCTGATTTCGGTCGAGTCTTCGTGAAGGACGGTCGGATGCATTGAGCAGACGAGCATACACGCGATCGGAGCTCCCGCCGCGGAATCCACGCGAAGGACGGGAACCTCGAGATCCGCCGGTCCGTTCGGGTCTCGCCGGTTGGTCCCGATGCCGGTGGCGTCGGCGATCGCGAGGCCGAGCCTCGCGGAGGAAAGCCGTGCGAAGGCTTCGCACGCCGACCGCACTATTCCGTCCTCGAGTTGCCTCCGGTAGACCGGATCGGCCTTCGGCACTACCGGATCGCCTTCGTTACTAAGGTGATCGACCGTGTGCGGCCCCGAATGGGTGTGCGTGGCGGTTATGAAGACGTTCTTCCCGGGTATGCCGGTCGCCTCGGCGATTCGCGCGCGCGCCGAGGCGACGAGAGTCTTGTCGACAAAGATGACGTCGTTGGCCGTCCAGGCCACCGTCGTCTTGCCGTCCGAGAGAACGAGAGCGGAGGAGAAAAGCGGATCGTGAACGCCCGTACTGTAGCGCTCGACATGCGGGTAGCCGAAGAGAAACTGAGATTCGTGCGGAGTAATATCGACTTCCGCCGCGCCGGCGCGGAGGCTCATCGTCCGGCCCGCCGAAGACGAACCGCGACGCCCGCCGACTCTCGTTCGTAAACGGCAACCCCGTTCACCCAGGTGCGCAGCACGCCGAGCTCCGCGTCGAGCAGCACCAGATCGGCCCGCTTACCGACGTCGATCGTTCCGGTCTCGGCCTCAAGCCCGAGCACCGAGGCGGGATTGGCGCCGGCCATCCGGACGGCCTGGACCAGATCGACGCCCACCATAGCGGGCGCGTTACGAACGGCCCTGTCCATCGTCAGACCGCTCCCGGCCAGACAGCCGCGCGCCTGCGTCCCCGCAGTCCCCGCCGTCATCCGAGCCGGCGCGCCTTCGTAGGCGAACTCGACCTCTCCGCCGACGCCCCGATAGACTCCCGGCGGCAATCCCGCCCCCACGTTCGCGTCGGTCACCAGACAGACGCCGCCCGCGCCCTTTGCGCATAACGCCATCCGAACGGCGACGGGGTCGACGTGTTCGCCGTCGAGAATAAAATCGACCGTCAGACGCGGGTCGGCAAGGACCGCCTCGACCGCGCCGCACGGACGCACACCCGGGTCGGTTTCCGGCGGAGAGGGGAAAACATCGTAGAAGTGAGTCGCGTGCGTGATTCCCGCCTCGATTCCCGCGCGGGTCTGTTCGACGCTCGCCGCGGTATGCGTCATGAACACCGGTACGCGCCCGGTGCGCGTGCGTTCGTTCGCGGCCATGAGCGGAATGAGCTCACTCGCGCTTTCGACGTCGGGCGCGGCGGCGAATACCGCCGGATACGGGTCGACGGCCGCCTTGAGCTCTTCTATCCTCCGGGGCGAGAGTCCCGCAAGCGCGTCGGCCGGGAGCGCACCGGTGAGTTTGAGAAACGGTCCCTCGAGAAAGAACCCGAGGATCCGCGCTCCCTCGTAGGCGCCGCCTGCAAGCGAGGCGAGGAGCGCTCGATGCGGCTCGGGCGGACGAGGTATTACCGTCGGCAGAAACCCGGTGACGCCGTATCGCGGAAGCAGCCGACACAGCTCGGCGAGCTCCGCCGGTCCGGCGTCCACCTGAAAGCGGCCGGCGCCGTGAAAGTGAAGATCGATAAATCCCGGAACGAGAAACTTTCCCGCGCCGTCGATTACGGCGCCGTCGGCCGCCGGGTGCCCGTCACGCCCGATGCTCCGGATTATTCCTCCGTCCACCACGACGTCGACCGCGCGTTCTATCCGGTCGATGCGCACGACGTCGACGTTGGTTATCCGCATCATAGGTCGATATCTATCCTTTTTCCGGTTCGGTCCGATTCGCAGGCTGCGGTGAGTATCGTATGGCTCATACCGGTCTCCTCGGGACTCCCGCATCGGAATGGATGAGGGGCGCCGGCGGAGGCGAACTCCGACAGATAGGCGGCGATCATCTGCTGAAACGCATCGGAAAACCCCGTCTCGAAAATGCCGCCGGTAATCGACGGCGTCCAGAAGTCCGCGCCGATGTCGACCCGCGTCCATCCCTGCTCGCGCCCGGTGGTCTCGAGATGGAAAAAAGAACGCGGATCATGCGTGGAGAATCGCGCCGAGCCCGCCGTCCCGTAAACCTCGATGAACCAGGTATTCGTCTGGCCGGGCGCCATCCGCTTGGTCTCGAGGACCATTGAGAACGGGGCCCCGTAGACGGGATCGAGACAGCGGCACGTGATGACCGCGTTGTCCCACGTCTTGCACGGCACCATAGCGCCGGTATGGTCGGGGCGTTCGGTCGCGATATTGAGCAGGTCCGCCCAGACCGTCTGTGGCTTCCATCCCATGCGAAGCGGAATATGATGCGTGTGGAATCCCAAGTCTCCCATCGACCCGTATGCTCCGTTTCTCTCGATCATCCGCTTCCAGTTGATCGGCTTGGAGAGGTCCATATCGCTCGAGTGGTGAAATCCGGCGCGGACCTCCATGAGCCTCCCGTACGCCCCGCTTTGGATCCATTCGATCATTCGTTTCGCCCCCGGATAGTAGGGAAACTCGGAACTGCAACGGACGATGAGATCGGGATGCTTTCGGATCTCTTCGAGGATCGCGCCGTTCGCCGCCGCGTCGATCCCGAACGGCTTTTCGCCCAAAAGGTGTTTCCCGGCGCGGAGAATGTCGATGTAGTACCGCTCGTGAAGATCATGCGGGACTGCGCAGTAGACCGCGTCGACGAGGTCCGATTCGATAAGCTCATGATAATCACCGGTCACCAGCCGTATCGAGTCGAAGTTGCCCGTAAACCACTCCCGGGCGGCTTGGTCCGACCGGTTGCAGATCGCTGTGATCTCGGGAACCGGGCCGTCGTCGATGAGATGACACCATCTCGCAACGGCGCTTGCGAACTCTTTGCCCATCAGCCCCAGTCCGATGAGTCCGAACCGTACGGTCTTTCGTATGCTCATGCCGTCGCTCCGTCAGTACCCGAACTCTTTTTCGACCTCTGCAATCGATTCCTCGATCATGTCGAGTCCCATACCCGCGTAGTGCTCGTCCATGATTAGCGGCGGCGACATCCGCAGAATATGCCCGGCGGGTATCCACGCCAGCCCTTTTCGAAACGCCTTCCGGTAGACGAGTTTGCCGGCCTCCTCGAACGGCTCTTTGGTCCCCTTGTCTTTCACCAGCTCGACCCCGAGAAGAAACCCCTTGGCTTTGACGTCGCCGACGATCGGATGCGCGTCGAGCATCGCTTCGAGGCGTCTTTTGAAGTACGCGCCGACGCTTCTAACGTTTTCGAGAATGTCTTCCTCTTCGATCACTTCGATTGATGCAAGCGCCGCCGCGCACGCCATGGGATTCCCGCCGTAACTCGAAGAGGCGGAGATCTTCTCGAGTGCGTCGGCGTACTCTTCCTTCACCACCATCGCGGTGACCGGGAACCCGTTTCCCAACGACTTTCCGAGCGTAACGATGTCGGGAACAACGCCCCAATGGTCCATACACAACCACTCGCCGGTACGCCCCATACCCGCGAGCACCTCGTCGACGAAGAGTAGAATTGAGTGTTTGTCGCACAGCGATTTGAGCTTGGGGAAAAAGTCGTCCGGCGGAAAAATCGAACCGCCCCACCCCTGGACGGGCTCCAACACGAAGGCGGAGACGTTGCCCACGGTGCCTTCCTGGATGAACTGTTCGTAGAAGGAGATGTAAGCGTCGGTGTCGATGGTTCCGTCGGGCTTGGCGAAATCGGGTCGGTACGGGTTCGGCCGCGGCACCATGTAGAACCCCGGCGCTCGCGTCGCTCCGTAGCTGTAGACGTCTCCCCGCGTCATCTTTGCGAGGCTCACGGCCGCCATCGATTTTCCGTGAAAATCGCGGAAACACGAGATAAACTCCTGCCTGTTGTTTACCGCGCGCGCGGCCCGTATGCCGGCTTCCACCGCGGCGGTTCCGTCGGAGTAGAGCTGCACGGCGTTCAGGTCGCCGGGAAGCACATCCACCAGCTTCTCGAGCGCCTTCTCCTTGATCGGCGTGGAGAAATCGTGCGCGTTCATCAGCCGTCCGGCCCAATGCGCGACCGCCTCGGAAATCTTCGGGTGACAATGCCCGAGCGATGTCACGTAGATACCGGATGAAAAGTCGAGATACCGGTTTCCGTCGACGTCGGTGAGCGCGATTCCCGACCCTTCGGCGAAACAGACCGGAAAGAGCTTTACCTGACTGCTCAAGCCCTTCATGTATCGCGCGGTGCTCTCATGCATCCGCCGCGACTCGACGCCGGGAGTATCGGTTTTGATCTCCGGGATTCCTTCGGCGCTCTTTTTCCACCACTCTTTGCTCATTTCGTACTCCTCTCGCACGCGCATCAGGCGTGGATTATCTCGAGATGTTGTCGATCGAACGCCCGAACCGTTTCGTCGTCCGGCCGGCGATCGGTGATAAGCACGTTCGCCGTTGAAAGCGGACCGTACCGATAGTAGGAAGTATGGCCCACCTTCGACGAATCGCAGAGCAGAAACACTCGATCTGCGGCCGCCGCCATGCCGCCCGAGATCCCCCCCTCTTTCTCGTCGAAAGACGTGAGCCCTCCGTTCGCCGAAACACCGTCGGCGCCGATGAAGGCCTTATCGGCGTGGACCGACCGGATCGCCGCCTCCGCCATACGACCGTACAGCGCCTTCCGCTCGGCCACCAGATCTCCCCCGACGAGCGTCAACCGGATCGATCGCTCGTTGCCGAGCTCGGAAAGCAGCGGGAGCGAATTGGTGATAACCCGCAGGTTCGGCACCGACCGGATGAATCGCGCAAGCCGATAAAGTGTGGTGCCGCAGTCGATGAATACGATGTCTCCCGGTTCCACGAAGCGCGCGGCGATACGACAGATTCGCTCCTTCCGGTCGCGGTTACGATTGATCCGTTGTTCGAATCCGAAAAGCGCATCGATCGCCGCCGACTTGACCGCGCCGCCGTGTGTCCGCACGAGCAGACCGCCGGCTTCGAGACACGAAAGGTCACGACGTATCGTCATCGGCGACACGCCCAGATGCTTCGCCAGTTCCGCCACCGCGACGAATCCGTCGCCGTGCAGTCGTTCGAGAATCGTCCGACGGCGAACCGCAGGACCCGCCGACACTCTACCCACCTGCCCACCTACCCGCCTGCCCACGGCCGGTCACGCCGTTCGGCTCCGACCCGGGCGGCGACACGTCTTCGAACGAGAATCGGACGGATTCCCGCGGCCGAAACGGCGGGCGGTTATGAACTAAACGCACAAAAACAAACATCACCTCACGAACCCTACGCGATCCGGCGGGGTTGGTCAAGCGAAAGCGCCGTCGTCGATCGACCCGACGTCCGGCAATCGGGACTTCGCATTTCCTGCGGCGGTCTTGATAAGCCATCTGCAGGCGTCGATGCTCCGATCGAAAATCCGGTCCGCCGTCGAAAGCGATTCCTCACCGAACGTCGTTCGTACCGCCACGACTACCATGCCTGCTCGCCGCGCCGAGGCAACGCCGGACGGGGAGTCTTCGACCGCGGCGCACGCGACCGGATCGACCCCGATCGACCGGGCGACGGTGAGATAGGGATCCGGTTCCGGTTTGTGCCGAGGCACATCGTCATAGGTGACGCCGGCGCTGAAAAAACCGGAAAAACCGGAAACGTCGAGCATAAGCTCGGCGTCGATCCTGTGGTTCGACGTGGCGTATCCGCACGGAACGATCGAGGCGAGCTCGCGAACCGCGTCGATCATGCCCGGATACGGCATAAGCTCGGAAGCGATGATCGAACGCAGCCTCTCGCCTTTAACGCGGTGATACTCCCGCCAGTCGACCCGCGGATCGAGATGCACTTCGTAGTATCGCGCGAGGTCGCGACACGGGATGCCGGTCCACCGTATCAAAGAGCGCTCTTCGATCTTGTGTCCGAACGTCCTCATCGCCTCCATCCACGCTCTGCGTTGGAGCGGCTCGGTATCGAACAGCACGCCGTCGAGATCGAAAACGACCGCGCAGATCAAGAGCCGGAACCGCCCGAGTAGAGGTATTCGTCGAAAGCAATATCGAACTTCTTCGGCACCATGATCTCCTGAATCGAATCGATCGCGTACTCGTCGGTCATTCCGGCGAGATAGTCGCTCACTTTCCTCACCGACGTCGTTCCCATCGTCTCATAGCAGTCGCGCATCTTCGACATATAGTCGCCGAAGCGGGACGCCAAAGTATTGCCCTCGTTGCGGTAGCCCTCCGGATCGTATCCGTACCGATCGAGCAGAGAGTGGAGATAGTCGAAAAGCGTGTTGAGAATCCGTTTGAAATACTCATGATACACCGCGAGCCGTGGATTGCCGTAGATGCGTTCATAATTGAAGTCGCGCAGCGCAACGCTCGCCCGGTAGACGGTGTCGGAGAACCCGATTCGGCCGGTTCGGGTCGAAGTCTCGATAATGTCGTTGACGAGAGTGTCGATGATTTCGGAGTTCGACGAACCGAGAATCGACGTTACGTGTCGGGGTATCTCGTTCTCGGCGATCAGTCGCAGGCTCAGCGCGTCTTCGAGGTCGCGCCCCAGGTAGGCCACTTTGTCGGAGATTCGCATCACGCACGCCTCCCATGTGCACGGCAGCGCGGCGACCTCGGCGACCGTTTCCAGATCGCGCACCGTCGGATCCGGCTCGATCGCTTGTTCGAACTCTTCGCCGCAATGGTGAAGAATCCCGTCTCGCACGGCGTAAGTCAGGTTGAGACCTCGCCCGTAGTCGATCAGATGATCGACTACGTACAGACTGTAGATTTCGTGATTAAAGCCGCCCGAATCACGCAGAATGTCGGCGAGAATACGTTCCCCTACGTGCCCGAAAGGAGTGTGTCCGAAATCGTGTCCGAGGCTTATCGCCCAGGCGAGGTCGACGTCGAGACCGAGAGCTTTGCAGATCGTCGCCGAGATCGTCGCAACGTGCATGACGTGTTCGATGCGCGTACAGATATGATCGTTCTTCGGAGCAAAGAAAACCTGCGTTTTGTGCTTTAATCGACGAAAGGGATAGGAATGAATGATCGCCGTAATGTCGCGAAAGTAGTATCCACGCAGGTCTTCCCTCCGCGGGCGTCTGCGTTTTATCAGAAAGTCGCCGTCGACCTCGTTTACGAACTTCATTCAGGGGTCCTCCCGAAATCCGAATCCGACGCAAAGGGCGCGGTGCTTCGGTCGCTTTCTCCCCGCTTCACTATACAGGATGACTCACCGCCCCCGCTATAACAGGATGCCGCGACCGGAAACAGACTGCTCGTCACGAGAAGCGACCCGATCTCGTCGGCGCCGGACCGTCGCGAAGACCCTGAAAGCGAAAGGTGCTTTGTCGGCGGACCAAGCGCGGCAAGAAGCGCCTGAAGCTCGAACCGTGTACCGCGAAGCAACTCGGCAGCCTCGCGATCGGACGCGGCGATAACCTCTTCCACGATTCCGTGCCTGACGCGCAGCCGCAGCGTTCCGGAGCGCGGGAAAGAGACATCGAACGCCGGTGTGCGACCGTAGACCCATTCCCAACCGCGGCGCCGGCGCTCAATTCGGCGGACCTCGGCATCGTCTGCGCCCGGCGACTCGAGTCGGACGACTCCGTCGGATCCGAAAACATCGACGGCCGCCCGGAGTATCGCCCTCTCGATCCGTTCGATCGTGATGTCGGAATCGATTTCTACGAGGTTGATCGTCGGCGCGGGCCTGGATGCGACGGCGTGCGTCGTAATCTGCGGCTCTTCGCGCTTGAGCAATCGCTTCATCAGATCCCGGTCGGCGGAAACAAGGATCGTGCCGTGATGCAGTGCGCGGTCCCTTCGAAAACAGAACGAATTGCCCGATATTTTCCTGTCGCCGGCAAACAGATCGAATGTCGGCGTCGCGCGAACCCGCACCGACAGCGATTCCAGCGCCGAACGGATGAAATCGAGATTCCGCCGTCGGTCGAGTACGTTTCGCCGTGCCATGACGGTAAACACGAGGTTTCCCTTGTCATGATACACGGCGCCTCCGCCCGATATTCGGCGAAGCACGGGCACGGACGATCGGACGGCGGCGGCCAGGTCTATCTCTCGCCACGGATTCTGGTGTTTTCCGATAACGATACAGGCCGAGTTGACGTAGAGTCCGACGACTACCGCATTCAATGGAAAAGTATCGTAGAAGTGCTCTTCGACCGCGAGGTTCCGGTACGGATCGGCGACGGATGAACGGAATAAATAAAGCACGGTAGTCGACTCCGGATCCCGCTTCGCGCCGCGTCTACCGGCGGCCCTCGACTCCGAGCCCCTCTGCAACTCGATCGGCGATTCCGGCCCCGTCGATACGGCACCCGGCAAGCAGCTCGCGGCGGGTGCCGCGGGCGTTGAACAGTCCCCCTATGCCGATCGTGTCGATCGACGGCCCCGCACCGGTCCGAACGCCCGCGGAGTTAAGCGCGGCGAGAACCCCCTCGCCCGCGCCGCCGCAGACGACGCCTTCCTCGATGATGAAGATTCGGCGATACCCGGAGGCGAGCTCGGCCAGGTGCATCGGATCCAGCGGAGTGACATACCTCAGAGCGTAGATATCGACGCCGACTCCTCTCTCCCGCAGTAACGCGGCAGACTCGAGGGCCTCGATGCAGAGCCCGCCGACCGCGATAAGCAGAACATCCTCCAGGCTCCGTTTGAGAAAAACGCCGCGCCCGGGTTCCAGCGGAACGTCGAGCTCGGGAATCGCGGGGGCCTCGGCCTTGGGAAAACGGATGAGCACCGGCCCCGACATGCCGAACGCCGTATCGAGCATCCGCACGAGATCTTCCCGCGATCCGGGAGCGAGGATGGTCAACCCGGGAAGGCTCCGCGTCAACGCAATGTCGTAGATCCCCTGGTGCGTTTCCCCGTCCCCGGGGACCACTCCGGCGCGATCGGCGACGCAAACGACGTGGTAGTCGGGAAGCGCGACATCGTGGATGAGCTGATCGACGGCGCGCTGAAGAAACGTCGAGTAGAGCGCGACCACCGGTGTGAGTCCCGTTGCGGCAAGACCCGCGGAAAACGTCATCGCGTGTTGCTCGCAGATACCGACGTCGTAAAAACGGTCCGGAAACCGGTGACGAAACGGGGCAAGTCCGGTTCCACGCGCCATCGCCGCGGTGATGGCCGCGATCGATTCGTCGTGCTCGGCCGTTTCGATAAGGCGGCGGGAAAACACTTCGGTATACGAAACGGAGGATTTTTCTTCGAGTTTCCCGTCAAGGATCGAAAACGGAGCAAGACCATGATAGAGCGTCGGGTCGAGTTCGGCAAGCTGGTACCCTCTGCCCTTCTGAGTGGAAACGTGGACGACTATCGGTTTGCGAAGCATCCTCACGTTCGACAGCACCTTAATCAGCAACGCGATGTTGTGCCCGTCGAGCGGGCCTACATACTCGAAGCCCAGATCGGAAAAGAGCGATTCGCGGAAGAAAAACGCTTTGATCCCTTTCTTCACTCTGACGATCAAATCGAGAAGTCGCCTTCCGAAGACCGGTATTTTCTCTACGCCGGTATCGATCCGTCGTCGTATCGTCTGATAGAGGTTCGTCGCGGTGATTCTCGAAAGATAGGACGACAGGGCGCCGACGTTGGGACTTATCGACATTTGATTATCGTTGACGATGATGATCAGATCGCGTTTCAGATGCCCCGCGTGGTTCAGCGCCTCGAAGGCCATGCCGCCGGTAAGCGAACCGTCGCCGATGACCGCGACGACCCGGCCGTCGCGACCCGTCCTCTCGGCGCCGACAAGCATACCGAGCGCGGCGGAGAGTGACGTCGAAGAGTGACCCGTTTCGAAAACATCGTGCTCGCTCTCGGAACGTTTGGGAAACCCGCTGATGCCGTCGCGTGTTCGCAGCGTGTGAAAATCCGCCGCCCGTCCGGTAAGAAGCTTGTGGGTGTAACATTGATGTCCGACGTCCCAGATGATCCGGTCGACCGGAGAGTCGAACACCCGATGAATCGCGATGGTCAGCTCGACGACGCCCAGATTGGAGGCGAGATGCCCGCCGTTCCGTCCGACCACGCGGATGATCGTGGAACGTATCTCCTCGGCGAGCGCGGGAAGTTCGGTTTCGGGCAGCGCCTTCAGATCTTCCGGCGATTCGATTCGGTCGAGAAGCCTGCCGGACACTATCTCCCCCGTAGAATAAGGTCCACGATACGATTGAGATAGATCAGAAGAAGCTCCTCGCGTTTCTCTTCGGACAGAGAAACGGTGGGCGCCGGCGGAGGTGTGGTCGCGGTTGCGGCCGCGCCTGCGGACGGTGTGGTCGCCTCGGGAGTCGTGGCGGCTCCGGCGGCGCCTGCCTCCCCGACGGAGACCGCCTCGGCAACAGCCGTCACGGTCGCTCCGGTCGGCGCCGAGTCGGCGCGAACAAGATCCTCTCCGGTGAGTACCGGCTTGCCGACGTCGAGCAGACTCATGTACGACAATGTGAGGTCCGCGATAGCCGAAGAGGCCACGCGTTTGCCGTTTCCGACAAGATCCGGATCGACCAACCCGCTTACGGTGATAACCTCGGTGCTTCCTCCCGCGACCAGCCTGCGTGTCCCTTCGACCGAGAGAGTACCCGCTTCGTCGATGGAAACGACCCTTACCGCGATCTCCGCCTTGATGGATACCTTATCGTCCCCGGAGAAAGACCCCGAGGAGGAAGATGAACCCGAAGGAAGAAAAGAGAAGAGGCTTCCGGCCTCACCGCCTTCAAGCTCGATAGTGATGCTTTTGGAGTCGATTCGCGACGCCCGAAAAGAGAGCACGGTCGTCGGGTCCAGAACGGCGATCAACGTTTCTCCGACGCGAAAGGCGGTGGCGCCGAAGATGTATCCCTCGAAACTCGGCGCCCACAGACTCTCCGACACTCCTCTTCCGAGGAGAATCAGAAGGAAGATTAGGAGCACGCTGTAGCGTTTCATGCAACTCATCCTGGCGAAGCAGCCGGTTATTTCTTCTTATGTCGGTTTTTTCTCAGCTTTTTTTTTCGTTTGTGCGTGGCAATCTTGTGCCTTTTTTTCTTTTTGCCGCACGGCACGATGCTGCTCCTTTTGAACTCAGGCGGTCCAACCGCCCGGTGTCGGGCTTCCGGCTATCCGATCACAGCCCCCCGAGGCGGGCCACGCCGCCGGCGGCGATACTGCCCGTCGGTCGGCGCCGGAGCGCCGGAGGCCAAAATACGTGCGTACCACACGGGCATACGCAACGGTTCGATAGCCTATGCCGATTGACCCGCATAGGTCAAGCGGGCCGATACGGTCGCTATTCTCGGTTGGGCACACGGAACGCCGCCGCATTTTCGTGTCGATTCGCGAACTCCACCGGCGACATCGCGAAAACCCGTGTATGAACGACCGACTAATCAGGAATCGCGCGTCGGTTGACGAGGGAATTCCATTCGCGCGGCTTTTTCGTTATCATTGCGCAGATGGAGAGGCTTCAGAACAAGATTCGCCTGAACTACACTAACGGGGACATCAACGCGCTGCTTCGAGGCTCATCGGTCGACGGTGCGTCGCACACGCGGCACTTCAATCAGAACGAAGAGTTTTTCCTGAAGCTCTCCCGGCAGTTCTCCGTCCCGTCGTTTCCGATACATCACGATGTGCGCCGACCCGAACCGAGCACACAGTATCTGGAAACGCTTGCCGTGCTCCTCCGAGAAGTCGTGCCGGCGGTGCCGGAGCTTTTTCAGGGATTGACCTACTACTTCGATCCCGCCGATACGCTTCGCCCCGCTTTTTTTCAACTTTACCGCCTCGCGGAGATGCACTATCTGTACCTGCTCAAGCTCGACGTCGCCTACAAGCACATGGAGCATGAGCTGGTCCGTAGCGGAACCAACGATTCGACACCGGAATACCGCAGCTCCAAGCTCTTCCTCGACGCGATCGTCGTGCCCGTCGAACACGTCGAGACCGCCGCCGGGCGGGTTTCCGAATTCGTGGTCAAACAGACCGTCAGTCAGACATGGATAGGTGAAACCGGACGCGGCTACTTCGTCCAGGGAATCTGGATGGACCATGAGCTGACGAAATTCTTCTCGAAGCTCTTTCTACCGACGGGCAAACGCGCCTATCCGTTCTATCCGTTCCAATGCAGGTATCGCACCATTTGCTCGACCGTGCTCGAAACATCGGCCGAGTCTCGCAAACGCAATCCTCCGCTGCTTCATCGAGCCGTACGGTTCGTGGCCCCCGTCATGGACGAGATTCAGGAATCATTGCGAGATATAGATTTTTCGGAAAAGAACGAGACCTTCCTCAAGTTGAAGCGGTCGGTCCCCGAGTTCTGGAGCTCGGTTTGGAACGCCCTCGAGATTACGCCCTATCTCAACGAGCGCGACATGAAGGAGTTTCGGATTGATCTCTGATCGATCCACGTTTACCGCTTCCGATCTCGCCGGCCTGCGAGTGACCGTCATGGGACTCGGACTGCACGGCGGCGGAGCGGCCGCCGCAAGATTTCTCGCCGAAAAGGCGCCTCCGTTACGGTGACCGATCTGCGGGACGGGGAACGACTCCGTCGATCGGTGGAAAGCCTGTCCGATCTGCCGATCCGGTTCGTCCTCGGTAGACACGATACGAACGACTTTTCGCGCGCAGACATCGTCATGAAAAACCCTGCGGTCCCCGCCGATTCGCCGTATCTCGCGGCCGCCGCGCGCGTCGAAACCGATATCTCGCTTTTTCTCAGATTCGCCTGCTCGCCGATAATCGCGGTTACGGGAACGAAAGGGAAATCGACGGTCGCCTCGGCGATCCATTTCGTCCTCGTCGGGCCGCACCCGAAGGCCCGCTTGGGCGGAAACATCATGGACTCTCCGCTGCGTTTTATCGATGATCTGGCCGGCGACTCGACTCCCGTCGTACTCGAGCTCTCATCGTGGCAACTTGCCGATGTCGCCGGACTCGGACTACTCGACCCGCAGGTGTCGGTGGTCCTCAACATCATGAAAGACCATCAGAACCGGTACCGCTGTATGGAAGAGTACGTTGCCGATAAGCGCCTCATCTGTTCGGAGCAATCGGATTCGCACACGGCGGTGCTGAGTTACGACGATCCGGTTGTTCGTGCCTTCGCCGAAGCGACGCGAGCCTCCGTGCTCTACGTATCGCGCGGCAAGCTCCCCCACGGCATCGCCGGCGCATGGCTCGACGGCGATATCGGAAGAGACAATACGGACGGTGAACGGCTCTTCTCCGCCGACCGCCTCAAGATCCCCGGACGTCACAATCGCTTCAATATGCTTGCCGCCGCGACGGCGCTCGGAGCGTTCGGCGTCGAGAAGAGCACCATCGCCGCGCGTCTTGCCGAGTTTCCCGGAATTCGCCATCGGCTCGAGTTCGTCGCCGAAAAACGCGGCGTCCGTTACGTCAACGATACGACCGCTACGATACCCGAGGCGACCGTCGCGGCGACGCACAGCTTTCAAGAGCCGGTTCACCTCATCGCCGGAGGCACCGACAAGAACCTCGATTACCGGGCTCTCGTGGACCTCCGGGCCGAGTCGGTCCATCTTCTGCGCGGGTCGGGCACACGGCTGATGGAAGAGGTTCTCACTTCGGCCGGGATCGAGTTCGCGGGTCCGTTCTCGACGCTCGAAAAAGCGTGCGCGAGCGCCCGGTCCCGTGCCGCTCCCGGTTCGATTGTGCTGTTCTCTCCCGGGTGCACGTCGTTCGAAATGTTCGACAACGAGATCGACCGCGGCGAACGTTTCCGCCGGCTTGTGCAGCGCCTTCCCGACTGATCGACGTCGCGCGGCGTCCGCATTCGGAACCCGGGCGGCGAATCGCCACGAGAACGCCCCGACTCCGCGGCGCCGACAGGACGGTTCTCGATACGGCGTGCCATATCGAGAATTGCTCTAGTCGCGGCATTCCTCGTATACTTGGGCGGAGTATGAAACGTACGTTCGCCGGCTCGATTGTTCTCTTCCTCGCCGCAACGCTCGCGGCGCAGACCTTGCCGAGCGTGGATGTGGATACCGCGAATATGCAGATCGAGCAGTTCGAGAACGAGAATAGATCGCTTGAAGAACGAATTCAACTCCTCACCGCCTCGGTCGACGGCCTCGAGGCCGACGTTGAAACATGGACGCGATGGGCGAACGGAATCGAACGGGTATCGAAGTTGCTCGACGAGCGTGCGGAGCGACTCCTCGACGTGCTTGGCGAAATCGGGTCTCGGTCGATCGTCGATCGGGCCGAATCGGTGCTTGAACGCTACTCGCGCATGAAGCTCCTTCTCGAAGCGAAGCATGAGGATCTGCGGAATCGGATCGAAGACGCGCAGGGATTGCTTGCGGACAATCGGGCGACGATTGCCGAATACGAGTCGAGAATCGAACAGAATAAGAAAAACATCGAACTGCTCAAAGCGGCCATCGCCAACTCGGTAAGCTCCGAATCGCTGATGAAGAACTACCTTGAAGGGCTTGAGACGTTGCTCGACGACGCGCTCGACCTGTTGTCCGAGTCGCGTGACGAGGAACCGACGCCGTGATACGGAAACTCTCG